>NZ_JBFAYQ010000095.1:0-9389 GCF_040681345.1 Streptomyces sp. NPDC051776
AATTCACAAGATTCGTCGGGGTTGGTGAAGCCCGTTGACAAGACGGCACCCTGGCCCCGATCGGCTGCTCGGGGCCAGGGCGCTGTCTTTTATCCCGGCGTTTGGAGGTCCGCGTGCTGCTGGCGTTGTGGAAGGGGAACGTTGCCGCGGTGCAGCGTGAACTCGCTGCCCGCGCCGCCAGCCGTCCTGCTGCTGCTGATACCGCCTCCGGCCGATGTCCATCCCGTGCACGGACACCCCGGGCGGGAAACGGGGTAGCCACTCGCGCGGTCCGCCGCCTGGGCAGGAAGGGTGGCGCGCTTCTGCCGCAAGAAAACAATGAGGGCTCCATACCTGTCCCTTGGTGTGGAGCCCTCGTATGAATCGGCCGTGCTCAGCTTGAACTCGTTACTTGGTGAGTGGGGGCCGGGACACGCTGCATGGCATTCGAATGGATGCCCAAGTTGTCACACTCGCCATTCGAGTCCGAGTGTGGCGAGTGCGGCGAGCTTGTCGTCGGTGAGTTTGGCGCGCCTGCTCTTGGCGTTGGAGAGGAACACTCCGAGTTTCACCTCGGTGCCGTCTTCCAGCCGTTCTACATGGCCCCTTGAGACCGTCACAGACCCGGTACGCGCCTTGTACTGGGCCAGGGCCGCTACGCCTCGCTCGAAGGCCCCAGAGCCGCCCTTGGGCGGTTTCGCGGGCGCTTCCTGCTCGGGCGGTAGCGGCTGGATGTCGAGCTTGGCCAGGAGTTCGCGCTGCTGGTCCAGCAGCTGCTCCCAGACGGTGGGCTGTCGCTGTCGGCGGAGCCACTTGCCGATGTCCATCCCGTGGACCGTCACGCCCGGTGGGACCTCTACCGGACCGGTTTCCTCGCTCAGGAGCTCGCGCGCGGCGGCGTAGTGGCGTTGCCAGTCCGCCGGCCGGGCCGGGTTCCAGTGCTCGTCCACGGCCTCCAGTGCGGCTTTCCACTCGGGCCGGTCTTCCAGCGCGCCAGGGCGTCGCAGGTTCGACAGCCACTGGCCGATGGGGCGGTCCAGCGCCGTGGCGGTCCGCGGCGCGCACAGCGTCCAGTGCTCCTCGTAGTACGCCCGAGCAGCCTCCAAGTTCTCCTGGAAGCGCTCATCGGACAGAGACCAGACCATGCCCAACTTTTCCAGCCGCTTCGCCCGCAGCCCGTTCATCTGCCCGGCCCCGTAGGCCCGGCGCTGCTCAGCGGCCCACTGCCCGAGCGGGTAGGCACCCTCCCGGTGCCCGTACGGCACCCTGGCGTGGCCCTCGCGTTCGGCGAACTTCTTGAGCGCGGCCCAGCCGCGTCCCCAGTCCTGTCGTTCGGTGTCGATCACGTTGAAGCTGACCCAGTCCGCGACCATTACTGGGTCACGCGGAGCCGCGAAACGCAGCAGCAAACGTGAGGCTTCCTCGCCGTCTTCGGGCGCTGCGCCGATATTCATGGACGGCTGCGCGACATCCTTCTGTGGCTCCTGTGGGATGGGCGAGCAATTCGACGGCCTCTTCGTCGTGAGCGCGCAATCCTTCAAGGACCTTCACCAGAGGTCGATACGATCCCGAGGTGAACATGTCCTCCGGATTTTCCCCGGGCTGGAGGAATACCGGCACGATCAGAGAGGCGAGCTTTCCTTGTCCGGGCTTTTGACGCAGGGCGCGGCCGATGGCTTGGACGATGTCGTGCGGCGCCCCTTTGGAATCCAGCAGGGCGACACAGTCCACGGCCCGGATGTCCACGCCCTCACCAGCACCCGGCAGTTGGAGAGCACCGCGTGGCTCTGTTCACGTCGTAGAGCAGCGATTCTCCATCAGTTTGGGAGGCAGCGCCCACGCCGGATGTCAACGAGAACGGGAGGCGGCTCGACGGCGGCCGGCGGGGACTCCGTTTGCCGCCCGTCCGGAGTGCGGGGCAAAAGCGCTGGCTACGGGCGAAGGTGACAGCCGTCAGAGCTCCGTTGCCGACCGCGGGTGGGTGCCTCCCGTTCTCGTGAACATGGACTCGTCCGGTCGGCGCGTGCCTCCCAGAGCCGTGAACATTTGCTGTCGGAACTCGTGAACAAAGCCACAAGCGCCTCGTCGGCCTCACTCGGGGTCGGTGCCGGAGTCGAAGCCCGGTGGGTGCGTGCGGCGCGCCGGTGTGCCTCCGTGGAGCCCAAGGCATAGGAAGGGATTGCTGGCGCTGGCCGGTCGCGGGGGTCGGGCTGGTTCTTCCGGGCGCGGTGCGCGGCCTGGCGGGTCCGAGCCCCGTGGACCGAGATAGGCCCGGTTCCAAGATGCACGTCCTGTCCGACGCAAAGCCGGGCCGGGCATGCCGCTGCCCGCTGCTGAAGGTCTTCAGTAGCGGGCAGCGGTGATGGCTGGATCACGGCGCGCCGGGGGGTTTACCGGTTGATCGTGCCGATGTTGGTGGAGCGGTCCGCGGCGGTGCAGTGGGACTGCGCGCGGCTGCCGGTGGCGGTGAGGGTGAGGTTGTTGGGGTTGCCGCAGTGGTTGCTCTGCCGTCCGGTCTGGGCGGTGTTCTGCTGGAAGAGGTCGGCTGTGCTGGATCCGCCTTCGGCCAGTGCGCCGCCGCCGGACACCTTCGTGCCCAGGTTCTTCGACTCATCGATGGTCTTGCACCGGTTCTCCACCCGGCTCCCGGTCAGCGTGATGTCGCCCTCGTTGGGGTTGGCGCAGCCGTTGTTCTGCCGTCCGGACTGTGCGGTGTTGTACTGGAATGCCTCGAGCTCTTCGGTGGCGGTGCTGGAGCCGCCTTCGGCGCGGGCGCCACCGTCCTTGACCAGGACGTGCTTGTTGAAGGAGTGGTCCTTGTTGCCGCACTTGGTGTCCACCCGGCCGTCGGTCACATCGAGTGTGGCGGGTTCGTTGGGGTTGGCGCAGGCGTTGTTCTGCCGGCCCTCCTGCGCGACGTTGTACTGGAACACGTCTGCGGCGGTGGTGGATCCGCCTTCGACGTGGGCGCCACCGCCCTTGACGAGCATGTGCTTGTTGAAGGAGTGGTCCTTGTTGCCGCACTTGGCGTCCAGGCGACCACCGGTCAGCGTGAAGTCAGCGTCGTTACCGTTGGCGCAGGCGTTGTTCTGCCGGCCATCTTGCGCGATGTTCTGCTGCTCCACACTGGCGATGCTGGAGCTGCCGCCTTCGATGTGAGCACCCCTGCCCTTGACCAGCACCTTCTTGTTGAAGGAACCGTCCTTGTTGCGGCAGTCAGTGTCCACCCGACCGGGGTCCACACTGAAGTCGGAGTCCTCGAGGTTGGCGCAGGCGTTGTTCTGCCGGCCTTCCTGCGCGATGTTCTGCTGCTCCACGGTGCTGGTCGCGCTGCTGCCTTCGATGCGGGCGCCCCCGCTCTTGACCCGCACCTTCTTGTTGAAGGAACCGTCCTTGTTGCGGCAGTCACTGTCCACCCGGCCGCCGGTCAGAGTGAAGTCAGAGTCCTCAAGGTTGGCGCAGGCGTTGTTCTGCCGGCCTTCCTGCGCGATGTTCTGCTGCTGCACGGTGCTGGTGGCGCTGCCGCCTTCGATACGGGCACCCCCGCTCTTGACCAGCACCTTCTTGCTGACGGAATCGTCGTTGTTGCCGCAGTCACTGTCCAGCCGGCCGGGGTCCACAGAAAAGTCAGCGCCCCTGCCGTCGACGCAGGCGTTGTTCTGCCTACCTTCCTGCGCGACGTTCTGCTCCCCCACGGTGCTGGTGGCGTTGCCGCCTTCGATACGGGCGCCCCCGCTCTTGACCAGCACCTTCTTGTTGAAGGAACCGTCCTTGTTGCGGCAGTCACTGTCCAGGCGACCACCGGTGAGCGTGAAGTCAGCGTCCTCAAGGTTGGCGCAGGCGTTGTTCAGGCGGCCTTCTTGCGCGATGTTCTGCTGCGCCACGCTGCTGGTGCTGGAGCTGCCGCCTTCGATGCGGGCGCCCCCGCTCTTGACCAGCACCTTCTTACTGACGGAACGGTCCTTGTTGCGACAGTCACTGTCCAGCCGGCCGGGGTCCAACGTGAAGTCAGCGTCCTCACCGTTGGCGCAGGCGTTGTTCTGCCGGCCTTCTTGCGCGATGTTCTGCTGCGCCACGCTGCTGGTGCTGGAGCTGCCGCCTTCGATGCGGGCGCCCCCGCTCTTGACCAGCACCTTCTTGTTGAAGGAACCGTCCTTGTTGCGGCAGTCACTGTCCAGCCGGCCGGGGTCCAACGTGAAGTCGGAGTCCTCGAAGTTGGCGCAGGCGTTGTTCTGCCGGCCTTCCTGCGCGATGCTCTGCTGCTCCACGTTGGCGGCGCTGGAGCTGCCGCCTTCGATACGGGCGCCCCCGCTCTTGACCAACACCTTGTTACTGACGGAACCGTCCTTGTTACGACAGTCACTGTCCACCCGGCTGTCCTCGATGGTGGGGTCCAGGTCGTTTGTGTCGGCGCAGGCGTTGTTCAGACGGCCTTCCTGCGCGATGTTCTGCTGCTCAACGTTGGTGGCGGCGCTGCCGCCTTCCACGCGGGCCCCGCCACTGGTGACCAGCGTGTGCAGGCTGAAGGAACGGTCCTTGTTGCGACAGTCACTGTCCAGCCGACTCCCCTCGAGAGTACTGGGATTGAAGTCGTTCTGGTCGGCGCAGGCGTTGTTCAGCCGCCCCTTCTGCGCAATGTTCTGCTGATTGAACTCGACACCCTCGGCCCCGCCGGTGCCACCTTCGACGTGGGCACCTTTGGACCGGGTGTGAGCGAACGCGTTGACGGATCCGTCATGGTTGAGGCACCGCCCCCTCGTCCGCACTCCCTCCGGGGAGAGGGATGCGTTGTTCAGCTGGCCGCAGAGGCTGTTCAGCCGGCCTTCCTGGGCGCTGTTGTCCTGGATCAGGTCAAGATCTGTTCCGGTAGCGGAGCCACCGGTGACGGTGGCTCCGCCTGGCTTGTTGTCCGCGAACGCCGCACCCGCGCCGAAGGACGTCACACCCGCCATCGCCATGACCACCGCTGTCGCGGCCGCAACCCTACGCACCCCACCACTCCTCGCCAGACGGAAACCCTCGGGACGCTCGTCCCAACGAGAGGCAAGAAGCACACGTCACTCAGATGTTCGCCCAAACCCCCAGATGGGCTAAACGCTCATGTGACGTGTGCCACTGGCGGCGTCCGGACGAGGCGGGCCGATGGGTGCCGGGCGGCAAGCCGTACGTGCGATCTCTCGGTTTGGGGACAGTGGTGTGAGCGACAGTCGGGTGTGGGTGTGTTGTTGCTGGTCGGGGGCTCTTTAGGGGGTGGGGCACTGTCTTGGATGTGAGAGATCGGTGGGGGATCGCTGTTGGGGGCCTTTATCGCGGTAGGTGTGACGCTGTCTCAGTTTCGTGAGTTCTGATCCGCGGGCCGGCGGGTGGTTGATGTGGCTTCGGGTACGGCTGCGCACGTCGGGTGCGGACCGTAGGCGGGCACCAGCGGAGCTGCGTCTCGGGTGGGCACCGGCCGTGACGCTCAAAAGCACGGAAACGTGACCGATCACGGTGGAGGGTTCCGCCACACGGCCTAGCGGCCGTGAGACTCCTGTACCTCCGCACGTCGAATTCCAACATTCCCATACCTGAGCTTCCGCTCTGCGGCTGATGGTCAGCTTTTGGTTTTCACTGTTCGGCGTTTTGTTTTCAGTGCCGGATCGTACCTGGTGGTGGCGGGCGAGTTAGTCGTTCGCTGAACGTATGGTGCTGATTGGGTGCTGAAGGGTGCCGCTGAAGTGAGAGTGATCCTGACGCTGGGTCTGTAGCAGCAGACGCCTTTGGGCGTGCCTTGAACTCCTCAGCTGTCACCTTTTGGAGTGGCCGTCGTGCGGTGTGTCTGCTTGTGCGTCTTGCTATGGGACAGCCTGCCCACACAGGCATCGGTTTCAGGGGGTGGCCTGCGTGGGCGTGGCGAGTCGTGAGACCGCTGTGAGTCGGTTACTCGCTCTGGATGGCCGGGGCGAGTTGAGCACGGCGCATGTGCGGCTGGTAGCCACGGTCTTGGGTGTCTCGGAGCGTACGGTGTGGAACTGGCTGTCCGTAGCGCGCCATGAGGGCAGGACAGGGCCGCGGCATCAGCCCCGATGACATCAGCTACGGCAAGGGCCCCAAGGCTGGAAGATGACCCGCGGCGAGAAGAGCTACACCCGTCTCGGGTGCGGCGCTGCCCGCCGGGCCGCAACCAGGCAGGCCACCGAGGACGCCGACGCCACCTCCGTCTACCCGAAGACAACCGGGCAGTTCGAGAAGATGGCGCACGTATCGGACTCGTACATCGACGCCGAATGCAACGGCGACCCGAGCGCAGCCGCTGACGACTCGCCGTGCTACGGGTGGGCGCTGGATATGGCCATGGGCCCGGCGATGCTGGACGCCGATCTGACGATCGATGAGGCCCGATAGAAGCAGAAGCAGAAGCAGAAGCAGAAGCAGAAGCAGAAGCAGAAGCGGCAGCGTTGAGCGCAGCGGCCGTGGACTCGCTGCGCCTTGGCATGGGAATCATTGGGCGGGGGCGCGGAGCTACCAGTCGAGTCCGAGGGCGGCGAGCTGCTGGAGTTTGTCGGGGGAGAGTTTGGCGCGCCTGGTCTTGGTATTGGACAGGAAGACCCCGAGCTTGATCTCGGTGCCGTCTTCCAACCGTTCTACGTGGGCCCCCTTGGGACCTTCACAGAGCCCGTGCGGGCTTTGTACTGCCTCAGGGCCGCAACGCCCTTCTCGAAGGCGCTCACCCGTAGCGGTTCTGTGGGGGCAGCTGAGTAGTTGGCAGCGCGGCGTGCGGAGAAGGCGCACTGTCATGCGAGGACTGTGGTCGGGAGCGGGCGGCTGGGCTGTGCGAGGCGTGCAGCTACCGGCGCCAGGCCGAGGCCCTGACCGTGGAAGCCGGCCTGGTTGCGGCCACCTGGTCCGCCGACCTGGAGGACCCCAGCGACGTCGCCGCTGTCGCTGCCCACGTCCGGGCATCGCTGGAGGCCGCCATCACCACCGCCCGCGCAGAGTTCGAAGCTCTGATGGAGCCGGCCGGGCCGGAGGAGGACGAGGAAGACCCGGCCTTCACAGCGTCCGCGCTCGCCTACACCGCGCTCAAGGCCGTGGAGCAGGCCCTGCCGGAATACCGCAGCAGCGCCCTCGCACGGCTGGCCCGAACTCCGGAGGCCGAAGCCGAGGCGGAGCTGGCGTTCGAGGCCGAGCAGAACCGCCGCTGGTTCCGCCACAACCCGACCGGCGCCGACGCCATCGCCGCCGCAGCCAAAGTAGGGCCGGGCCGGCATGCCGCTGCCCGCTGCTGAGGCTTTCAGTAGCGGGCAGCGGTGATGGCTGGGTCACGGCGCGCCGGGGTGGTTACCGGTAGTCCGAGCCGATGTTGGTGGAGCGGTCGACGGCGGTGCACTGGGTGGTGCTGCGGCTGTTGGTGGTGGTGAGGGTGAGGTTGTTGGGGTTGGCGCAGGTGTTGTTCTGGCGGCCTTCTTGGGCGGTGTTCTGTTGGAAGAGGTCCGTGGTGCTGGATCCGCCTTGTGCTGTGGCTCGGCCGCCGATGTTTGTGGTGTGGAGGTTGGCGGAGCCGTCGACCGTCTTGCAGTTCACCGTTGACCGGCTGTCGGTCAGGGTGATGGCCTCCTCGGGGAAGTTGGGGTTGTTGCAGGTGTTGTTCTGCCGGCCTTCTTGGGCGGTGTTCTGCTGGTTGATACCTGCGCCGGTGCTGGAGCCGCCTTCGGCTCGGGCGCCGCCGCCCTTGGTGAAGGTTTTGTGGTTGAAGGAGAAGTCCTTGTTCCCGCAGCGTCCTTCCACCCGGCCCCCGGTCACGGTGAGGGACGCGTCGCTGTTGCGGCTGTTGCAGGTGTTGTTCTGCCGGCCTTCCTGGGCGGTGTTCTGTTGGGCCACAAGCCCGCTTGCGCTGCCGCCTTCGGCTCGGGCGCCGCCGCCCTTGATCCACGTGTGCTTGCTGAAGGAGCCGTCCTTGTTCCCGCACCGCACCGTGTACCGGCCCCCGGTCACATCGAGGTCACCAAGGTTCTCGTTGCTGTTGTTGCAGTTGTTGTTCTGCCGGCCTTCCTGGGCGATGTTCTGGGTGGTCACGTCCTCTGTTGTGCTGGAGCCGCCTTCGGAGCGTGCGCCGCCGCCCTTGATCCACGTGTGTTTGCTGAAGGAGGCGTCCTTGTTCCCGCACCGGCTGGTCTCACGGCCACCATCGATCACGTCGGTAGCGGGCACATTGAAGTTGGCGCAGTTGTTGTTCTGCCGGCCTTCCTGGGCCACGTTCTGCTGGTCCACGCTGCCCGCTGCGCTGCCGCCTTCGGCGCGGGCGCCGCCGCCCTTGATAAGGGTGTGGTTGCTGAAGGAGTGGTCCTTGTTCCCGCAACGGCTGGTCTCACGGCTCCCGGTCACCTCGATGTCCGCGTCGCTGGCGTTGGCGCAGTTGTTGTTCTGACGGCCTTCCTGGGCGATGTTCTGCTGCTCCACGTCGACGGTCGTCGCGTTGCCGCCGAGGGCTCGGGCGCCGCCGCCCTTGATCCACGTGTGCTTGCTGAAGGAGCCGTCTTTGTTCCCGCACCGCACCGTGTACCGGCCCTCGGTCACGCTGAAGCCCGGGCTGTTGTGGGTGTTGCAGTTGTTGTTCTGCCGGCCTTCCTGGGCGGTGTTCTGCTGCTGCACGCTGCTTTCGGTGCTGGAGCCGCCTTCGGCGCGGGCGCCGCCGCCCTTGATGCGGGTGTGCTTGGTGAAGGAGAAGTCCTTCTGCGTGCAGCGGCTCTCCACCCGCCCGCCGTCCACGACGATGTCCGCGTTTTGGTTGGGGCTGTGGCAGTTGTTGTTCTGCCGGCCTTCTTGGGCGATGTTCTGCTGCTGCACGTTGCTTTCGGTGCTGGAGCCGCCTTCGGCGCGGGCGCCGCCGCCCTTGATACGGGTGTGCTTGGTGAAGGAGAAGTCCTGCTGCGTACAGCGTTCCTCCAACCGCCCCGGGCCCACCGTGATGTCAAGAGTGTTGGGGTTGCTGCAGTTGTTGTTCTGCCGCCCCTCTTGCGCGATGTTCTGCTGCTCCACGCTGCTTTCGCTGCTGGAGCCGCCTTCGGCGCGGGCACCGCCGCCCTTGACAGACGTGTGCTTGCTGAAGGAGCCGTCCTTGTTCCCGCACCGGAACGCCGCCCGGCCCTCCGTCACGCTGAGGTTCGAGTTGCCGTTGGGGTTGTGGCAGTTGTTGTTCTGCCGGCCTTCCTGGGCGATGTTCTGCTGGCTCACTTCGACGTCTGCGCCCGAGCCGCCGTTGGCCCGGGCGCCGCCGCCTTTGATGAGGGTGTGTTTGCTGAAGGAGTGGTCCTTGTTCCTGCAACGGCCCTCTACTGTTGCGCGACGCGGAAGGTGTGCATGAAGGCGACGTTCGGGTTGTTGGCGGGACGGGATGAAATGACCCCGGCGGCCGTCAGGCCGCCGGGGTC
>NZ_JBFAYQ010000096.1:0-9118 GCF_040681345.1 Streptomyces sp. NPDC051776
GAGGAAGCCGGGTCGGCGGTTGAACATCAACGATGAAAGGCAATACGTCCCTTGGGCCACCAGGCCCTGGGCGGGGGAGGGCTTGGGGAGGGTGACTGAAAGTAGCAGGGCGCCCGATATAATCAGACAAAGTTGCCCATATCAAACGTCCAAAGCCATTGAAAAGGCCTATGATTCCAACCATAATTGCGGCTGTTTGGACAGACATGCCGGTCATACTTTGAGCCATGGGGGATGCAGCTGAGACAAGGCCGATCCCGCATGTAATATTGATAAATAACATTATCCAAAGAAAAGTGAAGGATTTAGTTTTGAGGGCTTGGTTAGCTGTTAGCTCCGGTCCTCGGGTTAGACGTGTTCCCTTTTTTTGAGAAATGCTATTTTCAGTAGTGCTTGATAGTGCCAGATTTGGACGAACAATAAACTGTGCAGCGAGCAGCATAATAACAAAATAAAATGTTCCTAAGAGATAGAATGTTTGTTCAAGACCAACACTAGCCATTAGCTGTTGAGCAACAGGACCAGTCAGCATTGCTGCAAAACCAAATCCCATAATAGCTAACCCCGTTGCTAAACCGCGTTTGTCTGGAAACCATTTAATAATTGTTGATACAGGGGTAACGTATCCTGCTCCCAGTCCTAAGCCGCCTATGACACCATATGAGAGATATAATAGCCAAATTGAATTTTGATGGATAGCCCAACCAGTCATAATGGTTCCAGTTCCGTAAAGAAAGCTAGCAATAGTTCCCGTTAGTCTAGGGCCTATTTTTTCAACGACTTTGCCCATAAAGGCGGCTGACATTCCCAAGAAGAAAATAGCGATACTAAATGCAAGAGCGACTGAGGATTCTGCCCAACCATTTTGTTTTGCAATTGGATTAGTAAAAACACTCCAAGCATAAACGGAACCAATCATTAAATGAAACATGACACCTGCAAACGCAACAACATAGCGATTTGTTTTCAATACCTATTCCTCCATTTTTGATAGTATACGAATAAGTATACGAATAATTTAAACGTTGTTAACAACCATTGTTGTCATATAATAATAATATCACATTGATTATCACATTTAAACAATTAAATTTTAGTATAAGACGAATTTTAACGTTGGCTAATGAAAAGTACATTTAAGTTAGCTATAGTACTGGGAAAAAACAAATTACGGTTGCTGTTTTTGAACAAATAAAAAAGCACAGGGAACCTAAAGTGCTCCATAATTGTTAGACAAGAAATCTAACAGTTATGGAGCACTTTAAAAGTTATGCTTATTTTGGTTCTGTTGCGAAGTTTGAAAATCAAACGCGCCCGCTCTGAACTCCAAATATCTTAGGCTGGTATTCCCATTAATACCTTGATTTCAGTAGACACCGAAAAGCCGAAGAGCGTTCCATTTCTTCGGTTCTTTTTATATATTCCTCGAAGGGTCTCCATGCCCTTAATCGTGGAAGAGGCTGTACGGAGACTTTGATAAAATTTATTCCGTCGTTTAATAGGTCGATGGTCTTGTTCTATTAAATTGTTAAGATACTTCACAGTTCGGTGCTCTGTCTTAGGATATAAACCCACACTCTGTAACTTTCTAAAGGCGGAGCCAAGAGAAGGTGCTTTATCGGTCACAATTGCTTTCGGCTCACCAAACTGTTTATGGAGTCGTTTTAAGAAAGCATAGGCTGCTTGCGTATCCCGTTTCTTTCGTAACCAGATATCTAAGGTTAAGCCGTCCGCATCAATTGCACGATAAAGATAATGCCAACGTCCCTTAATTTTGATATAGGTTTCGTCCATTTTCCATGAATAGAAGGATTGTCTATTTTTCTTCTTCCAAAGATAATAGAGGACTTTGCTGTACTCTTGCACCCAACGATAAATCGTAGTATGACAAACATTTATTCCACGATCATATAACAATTCCTGAACTTCACGATAGCTTAGATTGTAACGCAGGTAGTAACCAACAGCGACAATAATGACGTCTTTTTTGAATTGTTTGCCTTTAAAATGATTCATTACTCTGTCCTCTCTGTCTTTTTTCTCAATTTTACACTAAAATAGATTTTTTGGAAAACTTTGCAACAGAACCCCTAAAACCATGGATGAACGAACAAAAAATCTCTCGTATTTTGTTCGTTCATCCACTAAAAATATGCGAACAGTATGGCTTCATTCAATCCTGTTCTTACAAGTCAAAAGCATTGAATCGTCCAAGGACGATTCAACAAAAAAAGTAGTCGTTTTTGGACGACTACTAAGTTCTAAACATTCATTACCCATAATCAATTTGGTCTAACATCGTTTCTCGACTAGCTTGATCTAATCCAAGATATGTTAAAGTCATGGCTTCGCTTGAATGGTTTAATAAATGCATGACTAAACCAATATTATAATTCGACTGCGTATAAACACGATAAGTGCCTGTTTTACGCATGGTATGCGTCCCTAGATAGTTGATTCCTAAAAGATCACCAACACGTGCCATGGAGCTATACTATAAAAGTGGACAGAAAATTGGGTGTTATAATCTGTCTATTAAGACACAAAAATGAAAGGACTTTTATGTCAGGTTTTAAACGTTACGATGAGGATTTCAAACAATCGCTTGTTAAT
Organism: Streptomyces sp. NPDC051776; assembly: GCF_040681345.1. Classification (NCBI taxonomy): domain Bacteria; kingdom Bacillati; phylum Actinomycetota; class Actinomycetes; order Kitasatosporales; family Streptomycetaceae; genus Streptomyces; species Streptomyces sp. NPDC051776. The sequence goes on from NZ_JBFAYQ010000096.1 coordinate 2,614, forward strand.
CTCTATCAAACTGGTAAAACACAAACTGAACTCTGTAAAGATTATGGCGTATCTTCTTCTGCACTTGCAAAATGGATTAAGCAGTACTCTCAAGTGCGTCTTGAAGATAATACGGTGTTGACTGCTAAACAGATTCAAGAATTACAAAAAAGGAATGGCCAACTAGAGGAAGAAAATCTGATCTTAAAAAAAGCGAGTGCCATATTCATGCAAAACTCCAAGTAAGATTGAAAGCCATCTATCGACTCAGATTTGAACACACGACAGTTATGCTCTGTCGTGTTTTACATGTCAATCGTTCCACCTACTATAACTTTTCATAAACAAGAGGCTTTCGAAGCGTGAAGTAGAAAATCAACGCTTGAGAAAATTACTCCTTGAGATTTATATGAAAGCCAAGAAAAGAATTGGAACGAGAGCTTTTAAAATCATTCTCCTGCGTGATTATGGCGTTAATATTTCTGAAGGCCGTATCTTAAGACTTCTCAAGTCTATGACACTCCCTAAAATGTCAACCATCAAACCTCGTTTTAAATCAAAGAAAGCTCCTGTATTTTCTTCTGATAATCTGCTTAAACAAGAATTTAACCCGAACTCCCCAAATCAAGTTTGGACAACAGATTTCACTTATATCTCTATAGGACCTAAACGACATGTTTATCTCTGTGCTATTCTTGACCTCTACTCAAGGAAATGTATTGCGTGGAAAGTAAGTGATCGAATTGATGCCAAACTCGCCTGTGACACCTTAGAGATAGCTATAAATAAGAGGAAGCCTAAGGAACCAATTATCTTTCATTCGGATCAAGGAAGCCAATTTAAATCAGCTTCCTTTAGAAAGTTATTAGATGAGCATCAATTGCTTGCTTCTTACTCCAAGCCTGGATATCCTTATGATAATGCCGTCACTGAGGTCTTTTTCAAGTATCTTAAACAACGAGAAATTAATCGCAGAACTTATCACTCCATTCAAGAAGTTCAACTCTCTTGCTTTGAATACATCGAACAATTTTATAACAATTATAATCCTCATTCCGCCAACAAGGGTTTAACTCCAAATCAGAAAGAAGAAAATTATTTTAAGAAAATATAGCTCATTTTGTGTCTAAATATTTGACATTGGTCCATAAATGTCAATATCAGAATTTTTATTACCTAAATTTTCAAAAAATGATGTATAAAAAAGCGTTCCTACATCATTATTTGAAGAGGGGGAGTCTATTTTTGTGATAACTTCTTTAAGAGCAACTTCATTTTTTATTAAAATTGACTCTAATATATTTTTTTCAATTTTTCTCCCTCTCCCAATAAACCTTTTTAGATTTTATCAAAGCTTTATTTATTAATCCATTATAATAGTCAACTGCCTCTAAAATAGAATTCTTTACTTCTTGCTCTGATAAACCTGTATCTTTATAAGCATAATCAATTGCTCTTGAACATGTTATGATGGCTCCTAAACCATTATTATCAAACGCTGCGTCTAATAGTTTCACATCTCCTCCTTGATAACCAACTCCTGGGATTAGAAATAAGGTTTTTGGTAAGAGTCTCCTATACTTAGTTAAATCTTCGGGATATGTTGCTCCAATGACAGCTCCAATATCTGAAAATCCATAATTCCCAACTTTATTCGTGCTTTTAATAATATAATCACATACAACTTCAGAGATAGTTTTATTTTCAGAATCCAGTATTTTATCTTGCAATTCTCCTGAAGAAGGATTGCTTGTTTTCACTAAAATAATAGAGCCCTTATCATTTTCTTCTCCTAATTTTATAAATGGGTCTAATCCATCACTTCCCAAGTATGGATTAATTGTTACTGCATCTACAGATAAAGTAGAGCTCCACTCATCAGCTGTATTCTTATAAAAAGTTTCTGCATATGCCTGAGAAGTACTTCCGATATCTCCTCTCTTAGCATCCGCAATAACGATAAGTCTCTTTTTCTTAGCATAATCCACAGTTTTCCAAAAAGCTTCTATTCCATAATAATCATACTTCTCATAGTAAGCAAGTTGAGGTTTTACAGCTGGAACTTTATCTGCCACTATATCAATAATCATTTTATTAAATTCAAAAATAGCGTAGCCTGCTCCTCTAGGGGTCTTTCCATAGATGCTCTCTGCCTTTTTTAAAATATAGCTAGGAAAATTCTCTAAAATGGGATCTAACCCAACACATAGATGAGATTTTGTATTGACTACTTTTTGTATATATCTATCAGAAAACATCATTTATCCATTACCTCGCTTACAAAATTAGTTATTATTTGATGAACTTTGTCAATCCCTACAGTTGAATCAACAAGTAAAGCATTTTTAGGTAAAACATCAAGAAAATTTTGTCTTACTTGGTTAAATACTAACTCATTTTTTTCTTCATACTTTATATCTTCTCCATCCCTTTGACGAACTCTCTCTAAAGCACGCTCTGGAGGAACATCTAAAAACACTGTAACATCTGGAGTAGGAACACCTTTATTAATCATTAGAATTTCTTTGTAGTCTATCCCACGAGCTTTAAAGAACGCTAGTGAACTGTATAAGTATCTATCACATATAATGTTGCTTTCAGATATTTTGGGGAAAATTTCTGAAGTTATCTGATAAGTTCTATCAGCTGCAGCCAATAAAGCAATCGAATACATATTGGGCGCAATACCATTATCCAAATAATCTCTAACTCTTTTATCATTTCTATAGTAATCTGTTGGTTGTTTTGTTGTAAAAACTTTAAGTTTTTTATTTTCAAACCATTGATGTAACATATCAATTTGAGTTGTTTTTCCTGAACCGTCAAGTCCTTCAAAAACTATTAATAAATTTTTCATAGCATTCCTCCATTGATAGTATTGTACCATAACTTGAAAGCACTTATATAAATGAACATAGAATAAATTACGGGTTAATGAACAATAAATGCAAATGATTTTAATAATCTTAATAAGAAAAGAAGAGTGTTCAGAAAATGACCATTTTCTGGACGCTCAAATATAAAAGAACATTGACCTACCCGAATTGCTAGTTGATTATTTAGCCATGACTTGATACCCGATAGAATATCTTAAAGTCTCTGGTTCCAGTGATTTAGCTGATTTTAACAGTAAAGAATACGCTAAAAGTATCATCTCTAATTTCAATTGAAAACCTTGAGGCGAACGACTTTTACAACGCTCAGCTCCTAGATTTGTCAAAAAAGAGAAAACTCGCTCAATCACTTTTCTACGTTTTGAAAAATTAGGGAAAAGGATTTTCTTTTGCTTCATGTTCTTCCTGACAGGTGTAATTAGATCAATTCCTTTTAATTCCAGCCTATCATGCAGTGACTGACCTAGATATCCCATATCTCCAAGGACTGTTGGTGTCCCAAATTGACTCAACACTTCCTCGGTCATTGAACTATCAGCCATTGAAGCAGGAGTAATTGTGTAGTCTATGACATAGCCTGATTCACTGACTAAAGCATGACATTTACATCCATAGAAGTACTGTCCCTTTGTAGAATTGTAGCCAACATTTGCATAATCTCCAAGAACTTTGCTTCTGAAATTACGAATAGGCTGACACAAAGGAATGGGGAAGCTGTCAATAATGGATACACTCATTCCTTCAACCTCTTTAAAGACGAGTGCTTGGCGAATGACTTGGATACTCGGTAAGAGGGCATTACAACGGCGGACAAAGCGAGAATATTCTAGGAAATTAGGAAATAAACTTTGAGCAAGTTGGTGCTTAGCTTTAAGCGTTTCACTAAAATGCAGTACGCCCCATAGGTAACAAGCGATAACTAAGCAATCTGATGTTGCGAGATGGACGTTCTTTCGGTTTTGAACCTCAAGGGGAACACTCGTTTGATAAAGCGTCTCAATGGTTGTCAGTAAATAAACAAAAACTTTTGGAAGTGTGCTATTATAAGTCATATAAGTCGTGCGCTTTCTAATGCTTAGTGGTTTAAGATTAGGATAGCACGACTTATTTATTTTCCAATGAAATTAACTAGCAATTCGGGTAGAAAGTTTAGAGGTATCATATGAAACTACTTAATAATTTGTTGACTAGCTTAACACAATATGAGAATGAAATGATTCAAATTAGGCGTCATCTTCATCAATACCCAGAAATTTCTTTTCAAGAAAAAGAAACATTTAAGTATATTATGGGCTTTTATAAAGAACTTGACTGTGAACCAAAACTTATCGGAAAGGGATTTGGAATCATCGTTGATATTGAAGGTGGAAAATCCGGAAAAACTCTTGCGTTGAGAGCAGACTTTGATGCTCTTGCTATTTTTGAAGATAATGATTTAAGTTTTAAATCGGTCAATCCAGGAGTAATGCATGCCTGTGGACACGATGCACATACTGCATATTTGATGGTACTTGCTAGAGAACTAGTAAAAATAAAACAAGAACTTCCGGGAAGAGTTAGAATTGTCCATCAACCAGCAGAGGAAGTATCTCCTGGTGGTGCCAAAGGTATGATTAAAGCAGGAGCTCTTGACGGTGTCGATAATATGATCGGGGTTCATGTGATGACTACAATTAAAACAGGGGTCATTGCCTATCATAATAAAGAAACTCAAACGGGACGTTCTAATTTCACCATTACAATCAAAGGAAACGGAGGTCACGCTTCTATGCCACAATTAAGTAATGATGCAATAGTAGCCGCTAGTTACTTTGTAACTGAACTCCAAACAGTAATTTCAAGAAGAATAGATCCATTTGACATGGGTACTGTAACTATTGGATCATTTGATGGAGCAGGAAGTTTTAATGCTATACAAGATAAAGTAGTGTTAAAAGGGGATGTTCGGATGATGAAAGAAACAACTAGAAAAGTCATCCGAGACCAAGTGAAACAAATTGCTAAAGGCGTTGGAGTAACCTTTGGGGTTGAAGTGATTGTAGATTATGACGATAACTATCCTGTACTCTTTAATTCAGAAAATCTCACTCACTTTGTAGTTGACAGCTTAAAAGATCAGAATATTTCAGAAGTCAATAATATAGTCGATTTAGGACCACAAAATCCTTCTGAAGATTTTTCATATTATGGGCAAGTTGTACCAAGTACTTTCTTTTACATTGGTGCACAGCCTGAAGACGGCGGAAATTATCCCCATCATAGCCCTTTATTTAAAATGAATGAGAAAAGTATTTTAATCGCGGCTAAAGCAGTTGCAACTGTAACTATAAACTATCTATTTTTCAATAAAAAAATGTAGATTTACAAATAGCAAGATTTGTAGCTAAAGTTGCTCCTTCGTTATTTAATAAACTTATAAAAATATTTCTATCCTCTGTCCAGAAAAAGGTTGTATTATGGACGAGATTTAATTCACCGTCCGTCAAACTACGATACTGCGATGTCACTTAATGACAAGGTTTTGTATGTGTCCACAAATTCCGAGTTCTCTGTCTTGATGACAAATAACGTTCCAGAATATGCGTTGCTTACGTCCGGTAAAGGTTTTTTGAAGAATTTGGAAGATACGACAGGGCTTCTTGACGTTAAATATGACAATGTAGTAGGCAATTATGATATTGATAAGGCTGACATTGTTTATTATGTGTATGGTTTGCTTCATTCACCCGAATATCGGGATATGTATGCCAATGATTTAAAAAAGAGCTTGGCGCGGATTCCGCTAGTCCGAAATAAAGAAGCGTTTATTCGGATTGGAAAGGAGTTATCTAATCTGCATCTGAATTACGAGAAACAAGTGTCATACCCTGGAGTGACGGTGTCAGTTAGCTCTGATGATTATAAAGTGACTAAGATGAAACATCCTAAAAAAGGAGCCTTAGACACTATTATTTTCAATAATTCAATAACTATCTCGAACATACCAGAGAAAGCTTATGAGTATGTGGTTAGTGGAAGGCCAGCTATCGAATGGATTATTGATCAATATCAAGTAAAAACAGATAAAAAATCAGGAATAACGGATGATCCTAACGAATTTAGTGATAATCCTAAATATATTTTGAACCTCTTATTATCCGTTATTACAGTAAGTATGCGAACCCTTGAATTAATTGAGGAATTACCAGAATTTGAAATTCAAGAATAATATAGGGTCTATAATTATATAATGGCCCCTAGGAAATACCATTAAAACACCCCCTATAATCTTTAGTTCATATTACAGGGGTTGTTTTTCTGTTTATTGATATAATAGTTCTTAAAAATGGAGGTGATATTTTGAAAGTGAATTGGTTAAAGTTGATTGGAATTTTTTTACCTTTAAAATGATTCATATTTACTGTCTTCAATTGCTTTTTTTAAAATTTTAAACTAAATACAAGTATTGATAAACTTTTCAAATATAGTATAAAAGTCCTAACTGATTATATCTTGATTAATGCATTACTATTCCGAATTTAAGAACTTGACTTAATATCACCGGTCGGCCGCGCCGCCGTAGCCGTGCTCGAAGCCGCAGGGGTACGGGTCGTCCTGCCGTCGAAGGGTGTGTGCTGCGGCCTGACCTGGGT
>NZ_JBFAYQ010000097.1:0-8407 GCF_040681345.1 Streptomyces sp. NPDC051776
GAACGGACCTATCCAGGACGGCTCCGACGCCGTGATCACACCAGCCACAACAAGATCATCTCATCCCTGACCAGGGGTTACGGGACAACCTTTAGCCTGAAGCCGCACCAGTTCAGGGACAGCTTCATCGCCGAGCTCGCTGACCGGATCCTCAGTCAGGAGAGCCGCGAGCAGCGTCGCCGCGTAACGGTGCTCAAGCCGGACACCGCCGCCACCGGTCGAGTAGGGGACGCAGATCCGGTCGCCACCGGGCCATTCTACGATCAGCAGGCGCCGGGAGAGGCCACGCCAGCCCGAGAGGCTGCGGCAACAGACGAACCCCACTGAGGCCAGGGCCGGCAAAGGCCTCTGCGGCCACTTCACACACCCCGATGCGCTCGAGCACCAGCCTCAAACCGGAATCACTCGAAAGTCGTCTCAGCAAGAACGAAAATAGATCTCAAGACTTGCGACCTCGCAGGTCAAAGTGATTGTTGACGCTTCAACTCGCTCGAACCAGCAGGTCGGTCACTCATCACCCTTCGTCTCAACTTCTGCAGCATTACAGGTCAGACGAACGCACTTGGAGCTAAACCTTCGATGCCAGTGAGACGACATAACTGTGGCGGCGGGATCTGCGGAGGTCTCGACAGGGGTGCAGCAGGCGACACCGCAGCATGCGTCGGCTCCTACGGCCGTGTGGGATGGCTGCCTCCGGCCGGCGGCGGGCGCGGCCTCGTAACGCGACGGCGTCATGACCTTGGAAGGCGGCAGCGATCAACTGCCCGGCCGACACTGTGAATGCCCGCGAGGCGACAGACGCCCCTGCCCGCCGTCCGTTCAGGGTTCAGACCGTGTACGAGCGTGCGCCCGTGCCGGCCAGTCTGCCGCCCTCCACGATGAGGTAGTCCTGGCGGATGGGGCGGTGGTCGAACCAGCACTCCAGGATCTCCCGGACACCTGACGCATACCGTGCCTGCGCGGAGAGTGACGCACCGGCCACGTGTGGTGTCATGCCCTCGTGCGGCATGGTGCGCCACGGGTGGTCCTCCTCCGGAGGCTCCGGGTACCAGACGTCACCCGCGTATCCCGCCAGGTGGCCGCGCTCCAGGGCCCGTACCACGGCGTCGCGGTCGACGATCAGGGCGCGGGCCGTGTTGACGATGTACGACCCTCGTTTCATCATGCCCAGCAGTTCGTCGTCGAAGAGGTTCACCGTCTTCGCGTGCAGCGGCGCGTGGATGGACAGCACGTCGACGGCGGCCGCCAGCGAGCGGACGTCCTCGTGCCACGTCAGCCCCAGTTCCCTCTCGACGTCCGGCGGCAGCCTGTGCACGTCGTTGTAGTGCAGTTTCACATCGAACGGCCTCAGCCGGCGGAGCACCGCCATGCCGATCCGTCCGGCACCGAAGACGCCGACGTCCATGCCCTCCAGGTCGTAGTTCCGCGCGACGCTGTCGGCCACGTTCCACCCTCGGCGTGTGGTGACCCACTCATGGCCCGGCAGGTAGTTGTGGACGAGCGCGAGGATCTGCATGACGGCGTGCTCGGACACGCTGATGCTGTTGCTGTAGGTGATCTCCGCGACGGTGATGTCGTGCTCGATCGCGCTCGGCAGGTCCACGTGGTCCGAACCGATCCCCGCCGTGATCGCCAGTTTCAGGCGCGGCGCACGCCGGACGCGGTCGGGAGTGAGATAGGCAGGCCAGAACGGCTGCGAGATCAGCACATCGGAGTCCCGGAGTTCGTGGTCCAGCACGGAATCGGGGCCCTCTTTGTCGGCGGTGACGACCAACGTATGGCCCCGGCTCTGCAGGAATGGGCGCAGACCGAGTTCGCCGGATACGCAGCCGACCAACTCCCCCGGCGTGAAGTCGAGTCCCTGGGGGCTGGGTGCCGTCTGCCCTCCGGGATAGCTGCTGATGAAGGGAATGCCGTCACGTGCATACCTGGGCGGGTAGCCGTCGACGGGGTCCGGATAGAGGACCGTGAGGATCTTTGCCATGGCTCCTCCTCCAACGCCGAAGGTAGCCGCGCATCACCGGAGGTAGCCGCGCTCCGGCCGGCCTTCCTTTACTGCCGGGGTGCCCGGCCCACCGCATATGAAACGGGCCCCGAACCCGTTGCATCACCGCACCCGCGGCCGCCGGATGCGCCGGGGAATGGAGCGGACACAACCCGTGCACTTCCGTTCCGCCGGCCGCCGGGCCAATGATCCACTCTTCGGCCGCTGGCTGGAGCAGATCACCACAACCGGTGGCTGCGCCCACCCGATCCACCTGACCGGCTCCACCACCGTCTACGACGCAGCCACCGGCGTCGTTTGCCGGTCTGCACGACATTGGCACCGGCTTTCCTCAACTCATGTCACGCGTAATCGGTAGAGGCTGTCAGCAGCTTGTCCCTCTTCAAGCCAGGCCCTCCACTGACGTCACAGTGACGATCAACAACTGACAATCACACGCAGACCATCACAGGCGTCTGGACACAGCCTGTGATGCCTACGGACACTGGATCATGACCTCTTTCGGTTCCCACGATGCGTCAGCTTCCGCCCTTGGCTACCTGTACCAGGGGAATTGGGATCTGCTGGAGCTCCTGCGTGGTTCGTCGTCGGAACGGCCAGACGGGGCTATCAGTCTTGAGCTGCATGACGATGTGGCGTGGGAAGAGGCGAATCGTCCCGTCGACCTACTGCAGACCAAGTTCCATCCACGGTCTGTCCGCACGTTGGGCGATCGAGATGATGATCTCTGGCGGACAATTCGGTCGTGGATGGACACTCATGAGCCCGGAGATGCCGATGGCCCGTGGCTGACCCTGGTGACGACTCAGCAAGCACGCACTGGATCAGCTGCCGCTGCGCTGCGTGGAAGCAGTCGACAACCTGACGTGGCCTTACGTCAGCTGGAGCAGGCGGCATCAGAATCAAAGGCGAAGGATACGGCTGACGTACGGGCTCGTTTCCTCGCCCTTTCTCCCAGCTCCAGAGCGGTGTTCGTCGACCGCATGCGCGTGCTCGACGGGTCCCGGGCATCGACGATCTTGACCAGGAAGTGCGCCAGCGGCTGGGGATGGTCCTCCCGTCCGGTGACGGCCCTCAGAACGCCTTCATGGGGCAGCTGTGGGCCTGGTGGTACGAGCAGGTAGTAGCGATGCTGCAGAAGCGCCGCACGAGCGTGTCAGTCGAGCAGGTCTATCGCCGGGTGAGCAGATTCGCGACGACTACACCGTCGATCGCCTACCCACGCTGGTGGAGCGGAGCGACTGGAAGGCCGCGCAAGAGGACGGTCTTGACTACAGCGAACGGTGCTTCGTGCATCAGCTGCGGTGGATCAACGCCAGCCGGGTCCAGCTGGAGAAGGCGGATGATGGACTACTACCGGGCCTACAACCAGGCACACGCCTGGGTGGACAACTACTTGATCGGGATCGACGAACTCGGCCGCTACCAAGAGGAACTGGTCGACGAGTGGGAGCGGCACTTCGACCGCATGGTCAGGAAGCTGCCGGCCGACGCAACGGAGGAGGCCCGGCAGCAGGCCGGGGACGATCTGCTGTGGCAGGTCCTGGAAAATGTCACGGTACCGATCCGCGACCAGTACGACCAAGTGTTCTTCCATCGCGGTCAACACCACTGTCTGGCAGACGAGGCCCTGGTGGGCTGGCATCCGGAATTTGTGCAGCGCGTGGAGGCCCTGACGAGTCAGGCAGCCCATGCCTAGTGCTGTGACCGCGTACGTTCGCTGGGTTGGTCAGGCCGCGGTTTTGAGGGGGGTCCTCCCCAGCGGATGCCCTTCTCGCTCCGGATACGAGCGCGTTCTCTGCGTTCGGCGGCCAGGACGTCGCGGTGGCGGGCGTTGTTGTTGCGCCAGCGCAGGTAAGCGTGCATGGCCCGGGTCTGCAGGGTGTGGTTGGGGTGGTGGGAGTTGGCCATGGTGAACTGCCGCAGCGGTCCGAGGTGCGCCTCGATCGGGTTGGCCCAGACGGTACGCGACGCCGGCGCAGCGGCGCGGGCTCAAGTTGCCCTGCAACTGGGCCTGCTGCCGGCACCTGTGGCGGCCGTGAGGAGCTCGAGCGGCTGGAGCAGGCTACGGCGCTCGCCGCGACCTGGCCGACGGGCATCGGGCTGCGGCCGGCCACCTCGGCGGAGATCCTGTGGATCTATGGGCACAGCACGCGCCGAGGCGTGCTCGAGCCGCTGCTTCCCGAAGGGGAGGCCGCACGGGTTCGGGGCCGCGGGCACGGGGTGGCGGCCCTCGGTCAGGCCGTACTTACCGAAGGCGGTCACACTTCCCCCGAGAGCGAGCTAGCCGGTAGGTCGCGCTCGGCGCGGGTGCGGCGGCCGGCGGGTAATCCCTTCGCCCGCCGCTGGCTGGAGGTGACCACCGAGTGGGGCGCCTCTTACCAAGCTCTGCTCGCTCTGGCAGAGATGCCCGAGTCCTTCGCCTTCCCCGGCTCCGAATACCTCGCCGCTCTCGACGGCTTCGCCTTCCCCGTGGACTGGGTGATGCGCCTGCAGGTGACCAGCGGCGCCGTAGCCGAGGCCAAGTCACGGCGCCACGCCCGCGAGTTGGCCAACCAGTACACGGAGTACGAAGGAGAGACCTCCGGGGTCCCGGCATCGGTGGACAAGGCCGCCGGCGGGCTGGATGAGTACCGAGAGCGGCTCACCGCCTCCAGCACGGAGGTAGAGGTGCGGGCCATGGGCGCGTTCTGTGTGTGGGGCGGCAGCCCCGAGGAAGCCGAGCGGCGCGCCACGGAGCTCGCGGGCTATTTCGGGGGCAAGGAGTACACCTTCGCCCGGCCGCGGGGGGAGATGGAGAACCTCTGGTACGGGATGCTGCCCGGCGCCCGCACCCCGCGCGTGATGGCGCAGTACGCCCAGTACCTCCTCGCCCGCGACTTCGCGATGGCCGGACCGTTCACCGGCAGCGGCCTCGGGGACGAGGCCGGACCGTTGTATGGGCTGCAGCTGGCCGGTGGCGGGGTCCGGCCCGTGTTGGTCGACTGGACGCGCGGGCCGCGCAAACACGCCTCGGCATCGGCGGTGTTCATCGGTGAGCTCGGCTCGGGTAAGAGTGTGGGGCTCAAGGCTGCGGTCTATTCGATCCTGGCAGCTGGCCGCCGCACCCGGTGGCCAGGCAGCCGTGGCCGCGCGGACGCCGACCGCAACCACATCTCGACACGCAGGCTCGCCCGGATGATCCTCACCAGGCCCGACAACCTCAAGACCGAACATCACGACCTCCTGGCACGGCTCACAGCAGCCTGCCCCGAGGAGACCCAACTGGCCGCCCACATCGCGGACTTCGCCCAGCTCCTGACGCCTCGCGAAGAAAACACCGAGGGCTCTCACGCTGGATCGTCCAGGTCCGCGCGACCGATCTGCCCCATCTGCACTCCTTCGCCCGGGGCCTGGACCGAGACCGGGACGCAGTGATCGCCGCGCTCACGCTCCCGTACAGCAACAGCCCCACCGAGGGCGTCAACACCAAAACCAAGCGGATCGCGCGCCAGATGCACGGACGAGCAGGATTCAGCCTACTTCGCCACCGCATCCTCCTCGGATAGCGGCACACTCCGTCACCACCGAATGTGAGACAGGGCCTTAATTCATGACACTCCCCACGGCGAGGACAGCGTTCACGAGGTCTGAGAGACCGCCTGGTCGACCAAGAAGGGAGCCGCAACTCCCCTGCACTCCTGCCGTGTCTCGTTGCTCCATCGCTCGGGCCAGCTTCGCAGCAGTGCCTGGATCTCGCGGCGCTCGCGTTCCTCTCGAGCAAGTACGTGCCGGTGAACGAGAGGATCGCGGTTTCGATCGATGGCGGCGCGTACGACGTCGGCCAGGACGTCCGGGGGCAGGGCCTCGACCTGTGTGGTCGCTGTGCCCGAGAACGTGCGGCGGTCGGTAGTCTTCGGTGGTGCGGTCGGCAGGTTGTAGGCGGCGACCTGATCAGCGGTGACCGCGACCTGTTCGAACTCCACCTCGGCACCGACGCCCTCGGCAAACGCGGCGACGTCCTCGGCGAGCGAGGTGAACGTGCGCTCTCCACTCTGGTCACGGTCGCCGAGGTGCAAGATCCGCGTCGTGCGGCCCCCGGCCGCCGCCCGCTTGGCAGCGTGGTGCTTGCCGGCGAGGCCGTCGAACCCGCCACGGGAGAAACAGGTGATCCCGAAACCGGCGCCGATCCGTGCGAGCTGCGGCACCATGCCTGCGGCCTCGCACCACAGCTCCAGCCGGACAGGCTGCCCCGCCTGCCGATCGACCCGGTAGCCGTCGGCGGCGCCCTTCACGGTTGCCCAGAAGTCCGCAGGATCGGCGAACGCCTGTGGGGCGTTGACCGCGATCTGGGTGTCGTCCCGGATTGCTTCCCATGCGATTCGCCCGGAGAGGCGGGCCATGTCGACGTACCCGCACATCCGTTTATAGTCGCGCTCGGTCTTGGCGAGCACACCGTCGCTGAAGAGCACGTAGAACAGCTGGCGGAGGGAGAGGGGCAGGTGCTCGCGGTAGCGGTCCAGGACGGACTCGACGGCGCCCAGGACCCGCACGGTCTCCCGCTTGGGCCGCCAGTTCGGCTGCGGGCCGCGGGGGCGTTTGTTCGGCATGAAGGGCGTCCTCTTACTCAACAAGGGTCAGGGTGCAGAACGCGGCGACCTGGTCCAAGGCAAGCCCGCCGTCCTCGAGGAGTCCACGGCGGCCGTCGGGGCGGGTATGGGCGGCGGTGTACAGGGCGAAGGGGGCACAACGTGAGTCGTTACCTTCCCGAAGAGGGAAGGCCGCACCCCCTTTGCGTGGAGTGCGGTACGCAAGGGGGTGCGGCCTTCGCTCTGCTGACGCCGGGGTGCGGTAACGGCGGAATCAAGCAGGAGACGCCCCAGCGGCGACGCCGTTGACAGACGCCTCGCCGACTACAACGACCATGACGGCGATGGGTCACACCGCACCCATCGCGCCCAGCGCATCGCGCATCTGCTGGCCGGGGCTGCCGGCGGTCGCCTCGGCCTCCTTCAGCTGCCGCTCGCGGATGTGCTGGACATTCAACGCCGTTGCGTTTGCCTTCTGCGCCGGATTGCAAGGCCGGTCTCGAAGAACGTGATCTCGGTGTGCACGGCGTTCCTTCACGCGACGTTGCGCCCTGACTAACTGATTAGTTAGTCTGCTCGCCATTGATGTTTCTCGACGTGCCCATGGCAGACGGGGGGGGAGACCGGCGCCACCCATCACCCAGGCCATCTCCCACCATCACGCCGCGCCGTACCCACGTCACCTACATTCCCGCGGGAGCCGTAGCGCTCCGCACCCGCCGGGTAACGGGCCCCCGAATCGCCTCCCCTCCCCCACTACAAGATCAGGAATTCTCCATGACCCACGAACTCCGCGAAGGCGATGAGATCGAACGCATAACAGACTGGCCCGCAATCCAGGAAATAATGGATACCAACCAGGGCGAAGACTTCGAAAACGCCCTCAGCGACGACGAGATGTGGGACTGGCTGGCCATCGAATCCAAGTGGACCGAGTACGCGCAACAGCAACTCAGCGCGCAGGGCATTCACTGGGCCCCGGACACCGGGCGCATCACCATCCCGGACACCATGACCACAGCACAGGCCGTCGCTGTCTGGGAGCAAGTCCGCACCAGCCTGCACGACTGGCTGGTCGCCGTCATCAACGAGACCCGCGCCGGAAAGCCCGACAGCGAGGACAGCGAGCGCACCCGCGGCGTCGGCTGGGTACGCCCCTACTGGGTCAGCCAGCCCTTTTACACTTGGTCATGAGCTATGAAGCGGACTTGGCAACCACGCCTGCGATGTCGACGACCCCGTTGGCTCTGCTTGGACACCGCCAGAGCCCAGCGGCTGCACGTACCCGTCTCCCAGAGGCCCTCTGAGAGAGCGGTTCGTAAGGTGATGTCCTTTTCCGGCTGAGGTTGGAGCCAGGTCGCTGGCGAAGTTGCCGGTATCGGCCTCGGTGAGGATCCCGAGTTTGACCAAGCGTTTCAGCTTGGCACGGGTGCCTTCGACGTTCTTCGGCGGCAGTTCGTGGCCGAGGGCTTCGCAGACGTCCTTGGCCCGTAGCGGCCCGGTCGCGTGGTTGAAGGCGGCGAGGATGCGGGGGTAGTCCGGGTGCTCGGGCAGGTCCGGCGAGGCGGCCGGGAGCCGGTCGGCGAGGCCAGTGACGGTCTTGCGGGTGATCGTGAGGTGCTCCAGGTGCGTCTCGGCCTCCCGCAACCGGGTCTGCAGGCCGTCGATCTGGGCGCGGAGGTCGTCGGCCAGGGCCCGGGCGGCGTCTTCCTGAAGGTCCAGGGCATCGAGCAGGGGCTCGGCTACCTCTGGGCCTTCGCGGCCCTTCGCCACTCACCCGGGGCGGGCGCCCACTACCGACGACGACGCGAGACCGGCGACTGGCACGCAGCCG
>NZ_JBFAYQ010000098.1:0-8384 GCF_040681345.1 Streptomyces sp. NPDC051776
CCGATCGAATGCCCGGCCAGCACATCCGGCCGCACACCCCACGACTCCAGCAACCGGAACAACGCCACCTCAAACGCGAACAACGCAGGCTGCGCGAACTCCGTACGATTCACGGCGTCTTCGTCGTCACCGAAGACGACCTCCCGCAGCGGACACGGCAGGTCCGCGTCCAGCACCGCACACACCGCGTCGAAAGCGTCGGCGAAGACGGGGAAGGTCTCGTACAACTCCCGCCCCATGCCCGGGCGTTGGGCTCCCTGGCCCGCGAAGAGGAACGCCGTACGGCCCTCGGACCGCGCGCGGCCGGTGACAACGCCGGGGTCGGGCTCGCCCATGACCAGGGACGCCAGCGCGGACAGCAGCTCCTCGCGCTCCTCGCCCAGTACGACAGCGCGGTGTTCGGAGGCGGTGCGGGTGGTGACGAGAGACAGGCCGATGTCGGCGGCGGAGAGTCCGGGCCGGGAGTCGGCGTGAGCGAGGAGCCGTTCGGCCTGGGCACGCAGGGCGTTCTCGGAGGCACCGGCGATCACCCAGGGCAGAGGGCCCGTCAGTGGTCCCGGCAGCGCCCCCGGTACCCGTGGGCCGGTCTCCGTGCCGTCCTTGGGCTCCGTCAGGTCCGTCGATCCTTCGGCGTACGGCTGTGGCCCGTCCGGCAACTGCTCCGCGTCCCGGTCCGGTCCGGTCTCCTGCGGCTGCTCGAGGATGACGTGTGCGTTGGTGCCGGAGACGCCGAACGCGGAGATTCCCGCGCGTCGCACGCGGTCGTCGCAGCGCCATTCCCTGCTGCCGGTGAGCAGTTCCACGGCGCCCGCCGACCAGTCGACATGCGTGCTGGGGACGGTCGCGTGCAGGGTCGACGGCAGGACGCCGTGCCGCATGGCGAGCACCATCTTGATGATCCCCGCCACTCCGGCGGCGGCCTGGGTGTGACCGATGTTGGACTTCAAGGAGCCCAGCCACAGGGGCTGTTCACGGTCCTGTCCGTACGTGGCCAGCAGCGCCTGCGCCTCGATCGGGTCGCCCAGCGACGTACCCGTACCGTGCGCCTCCACGGCGTCCACGTCTGCGGGCGCCAGTCCCGCGTCGGCCAGCGCCGCGCGGATCACCCGCTGCTGGGAGGGGCCGTTGGGCGCGGTCAGGCCGTTGCTCGCACCGTCCTGGTTGACCGCCGAACCGGCCACCACCGCCAGCACAGGATGCCCGAGGCGGCGCGCGTCGGAGAGCCGTTCGACCACCAGCACACCCACGCCCTCGGCCCAGCCCGTACCGTCGGCGTCATCGGAGAACGCCTTGCACCGGCCGTCGGCCGCCAGACCGCGCTGGCGGCTGAATTCGATGAACGCGCCTGGGGTCGACATGACGGTGACGCCGCCGGCCAGGGCGAGGTCGCACTCGCCCGCCCGCAGCGCCTGCACCGCGAGGTGGAGGGCGACCAGCGACGACGAACAGGCGGTGTCGACCGTGAGGGTCGGCCCTTCGAGGCCGAGGACGTAGGCGATCCGTCCGGATACCACGGCCGCGGCATTGCCGGTGCCGAGGTAGCCGTCGCCCGCATCGGGCGTGCTGAGAAGCAGCGCTGGATAGTCCTGGCCATTGGAGCCCATGAACACACCCGTACGGCTGCCGCGGAGCCCGCCCGGGGCGATGGCGGCGCGCTCCAGCGCCTCCCAGGAGGTCTCCAGCAGCAGGCGCTGCTGCGGGTCCATGGCGACGGCCTCACGCGGCGAGATTCCGAAGAACGCCGGGTCGAAGTCCCCCGCGCCGGTGACGAATCCGCCGTGCCGGACGTAGCTCGTGCCGGGGCGGCCGGGCTCGGGATGGTGGAGCGCGTCCAGGTCCCAGCCGCGGTCGGTGGGGAATTCGGTGATGGCGTCGCGCGCGTCGGCGACGAGGTTCCACAGCTCGTCGGGTCCGGTGACGCCGCCGGGCAGGCGGCAGCCCATGCCGACGATGACGATGGGGTCGTCGGAGGCGCGCTCCGTACGACCGGCGCCGGCAGCGGTGTCCGGCCGGGCTGCGCGGTGGCCCTCGTGTGCGCCGAACAGCTCGTCGTGTACGAAGGCGGCAAGGTCGACCGGGGTGGGCTGGTCGAAGACCAAGGTGGCGGGCAGCGGGAGGCCGGTCGCGGCGGTCAGGCGGTTGCGCAGTTCGACGGCCGTCAGGGAGTCGAACCCGGAGTCGCGGAAGGCGCGCCGGGTCTCCAGCAGCCCTGCATCGGCGTGGCCGAGGACGGCCGCTGCATGGGTACGGATCAGGTCCAGCAGTGCGCGGGTGCGTTCGGCGACGGGGAGCCCCGCCAGGCGTTCGCGCAGTGCCGCGCCCGCGCCGCCGCCGTCCGGGACGACCTGTTCCCCGCGCAAAGCGTCCTGTGCCTCGGGAAGGGCGGAGAGGAGTGGACTGGGGCGGGTGCTGGTGAAGCCGGGGGTGAACCGGGACCAGTCGACATCGGCGACGACCTGCCCGGTGACGTCCAGTTCGAGAGCGCGGCGCAGGGCGGCCAGCGCGATGTCGGGGTCGAGTGCGCTGAGACCGCGCCGGCGCAGATACTCCTCGGCCCCCTCATCGGCGGCCATACCGCCCTGGCCCCACGGCCCCCAGGCGATGGACGTGGCGGTGGCGCCGCGGGCGCGTCGCTGTTCCGCAAGGCCGTCGAGGTAGGCATTGGCGGCGGCGTAGGCGGTCTGGCCTCCGGAGCCCCACACCCCGGCGATGGAGGAGAACAGCACGAACGCATCGAGCGGGCGGTCGCCTTGGGCGCGCAGCACGGCGTCCAGGTGGGCGGCGCCGTGCGCCTTGGCGGCGAACACCGAACCGAAGCGGTCGGCGTCGAGTCCGGGCAGCGGAAGCGTGTCGGTGACGCCCGCCGCGTGGACGACGGCGTCGACGCTGTGCCGGGCCAGAAGGCGCTCGACGGCCGTGCGGTCGGCGACATCGCAGGCCTCCAGGGTCACGCGGGCGCCGAGCGCGGTCAGCCGGTCCCTCAGTTCGGCGGCGCCGGGGGCATCGGGTCCGCGGCGGCCGGTGAGGACCAGGTGTTCCGCACCCTGTTCGGCGGCCCAGCAGGCGATACGGGCGCCGAGCGCGCCGGTGCCGCCGGTGACCAGCACCGTGCCACGCGGCTGCCAGCCGCTGCCGGTGCCCGCCGGAGTACCGATCTTCGCCGGAGTACCGGTGCTCGCCGGAGTGGCGGTGCTCGCCGGAGTAGCGGTGCCTCTCGGGGCGGCAGGCTCCTCGTCGTGCAGCAGACGGCGCCCGAAGACACCTGAGGCCCGTACGGCGACCTGGTCCTCGTGCCCGGTCCCGGTGCAGGTCGCCGACGCGGCCCCGGCCAGCACCTTGGCGAGCCGTCCCGCCGCACGGCGGTCGACGGTTTCCGGCAGGTCGACGAGACCGCCCCACCGGTCGGTCAACTCCAGTGCGGCCACCCGCCCCAGGCCCCACAGCGCTGCCTGCGACGGCTCCGGGGCGGCGTCGGACCGTGCGGTGGCCACCGCACCCCGCGTGGCCAGCCACAGCGGGGCGGTCACCTGTGCGTCGCCGAGCGCCTGCACGAGCCGTACGGTGCGGAAGAGGACGTCCGCCGGCTCCGGTTCGGCGTCCCCTGCCTCATCGCCCTCTCTCCCTGCTTCCCCGCCTCGCCCGTCCGCCGCGCCCGTCCCGCCTGCCTCGTCGAGCGCGGTGAGGGCGAGGACACCCGCGAGCTCCCCGACGCCGGCGAGCCTGGCGGCCAGCTCGGTGCGCTCCTCGCCGGGCGCGCACTCCCACAGCAGCGGTTCGGCGCCGCTCGCCGCCAGGGCCTGTGCGACCGTACGGACCCGGGCGTGGCCGGTCGTTCCCGCGGTGACGGCGACCAGCCATCGTCCGGTCAGCGGGGTGTCGGGGGCCGGGTCGAGCGGCTGCCAGCCGACCCGGTAGCGCAGCCGCTCCACCCGGCTGCGCTCGTGCCGCGCGCGCCGCCACGACGACAGGGCGGGTACGAGGGGACGGACGAGTCCCGGGTCGACATCCAGTGTCTCGGCGAGGCCCGCGATGTCCTCGTCCTCGACGGCCGTCCAGAAGTCCGTGTCCCCGCCATCGGTTCCCGCGGCCGCGGACGAACCGGGCGGGCCCGGCTCCAGCCAGTACCGCTCACGGCGGAAGGCGTACGTCGGCAGCTCAACGGTCCGTGCGCCGGTGCCCGCGAAGACGCCTGCCCAGTCGACCGGCGCGCCGTGGGCGTGGGCACCGGCGACCGCGGCCATCAGCGCGGCGGGCTCGGACCGGTCCGTGCGCAGGGACGGGGCGGCCATCGGTCCTTCGCCGCCCAGGAAGTCCTGCGCGAGGGCGGTGAGAGTGCCGTCCGGGCCCAGTTCGACGAACCGCGCCACCCGGCGCCCGGCGAGCAGCCGAACGCCGTCGGCGAACCGGACCGGCTCGCGGACGTGCCGCACCCAGTAGTCGGGCGAGCACAAGTCGGCCGGGGTGGCAGTCTCCCCCGTCATGTCGGAGACGATCGTCAACCGCGGGGCATGGTAGGTGACGCTCTCGGCAACCTTCCGGAACTCCTGGAGCATCGGCTCCATCAGCGGTGAGTGGAAGGCATGGCTGACGCGCAGGGCCTTGACCTTGCGGCCCTGGCCACGGAGGTGCGCGGCAACCTCCTCAACGGCCGCGGCGACACCGGAGACCACGACCGAGCGCGGGCCGTTGACGGCCGCGACGCCACAACGGTCGTCCAGCAGGGGCAGCACCTCGTCCTCCGCCGCCTGGACGGCGACCATCGCCCCGCCCTCCGGGAGTGCCTGCATCAACCGCCCCCGGGCGGCCACCAGCCGGCACGCGTCGGGCAGGGACCACACTCCGGCGACATGAGCGGCGGCCAGCTCGCCGACGGAGTGGCCCAGCAGGAACTTCGGGGTGACACCCCAGGATTCCAGCAGACGGAACAGGGCGACTTCGAGGGCGAACAGGGCGGGCTGGGCGTACTCGGTACGGTTCAGGCGCTCGGCGTCGTCACCGAAGACGATCTCCCGCAGGGAGAAGGGCAGTTCGGCGTCCACCGCGTCGAACGCCTCGGCGAAGACGCTGTACGCGTTGCACAACTCCCGTCCCATGCCTGGCCGTTGCGATCCCTGACCGGCGAACAGGAAGGCCGTGGCGCCGCGTACGGTGCGACCCACGACGGTTGCGGGGCCGGGGGCACCCTCGGCGAGCGCGGCGAGTTCCCGTACCGCCGTCTCGTGGTCCGGGGCGAGGACGATCGCGCGGTGCTCCAACGCGGCCCGGGTGGTGGCGAGTGCGTGGCCGACATCCAGTGGACGGGGTGGCTCGGGGGTATGCCGCAGCCGGTCCAGCAGGCGGCGGGCTTGCGCGCGCAGCGCCGCCTCGCTGCGCGCGGACACAGGCCACGGCACGACGGGCAGAACCCGGGGTTCGGCGGCAGGGCCACCCGGGTCAGCGGCGCGAACGGCGCGATCGGCGGGACCGGCGGGACCGGTCGACTCGACATTCCCGGCGGGGTCGGCGGAGGCGACGGGAGCGGCAGGGTCGGCGGCACCGACGGTTGCGGCGGGGTCGGCCGGGTCGACGAGGTCCGGGAGGGGGGCCTGTTCGATGACGGTGTGGGCGTTGGTGCCGCTGATGCCGAACGAGGACACACCGGCGCGGCGCGGGCGGCCCGCCTCGGGCCAGGCAACCGGCTCGGTGAGCAGCCGCACCGCTCCCGCCGACCAGTCGACGTGCCGGGACGGCTCGGAGACGTGCAGGGTGCGCGGCAGCGTCCCTTGCCGCATCGCCTCGACCATCTTGATGATGCTCCCGACGCCCGCGGCGGACTGGGCGTGCCCGATGTTGGACTTCAAGGAGCCCAGCCACAGCGGCCGTTCACGGTCCTGGCCATAGGTCGCGAGCAGAGCCTGCGCCTCGATCGGGTCGCCCAGCGACGTACCTGTGCCGTGCCCGTCGACGGCGTCCACATCTGCCGGCGTCAGGCCCGCGTCGGCGAGCGCTGCGCGGATCACCCGCTGCTGGGAGGGGCCGTTGGGTGCGGTGAGGCCGTTGGAGGCGCCGTCGGAGTTGATCGCCGTGCCACGTACCACGGCCAGCACCGGGTGACCGAGGCGGCGGGCGTCGGAGAGCCGCTCCACCAGCAGCATGCCGGCGCCCTCCGCCCAGCCCGTCCCGTCGGCGTCCTCGGAGAACGCCTTGCACCGGCCGTCGGCCGCCAGACCGCGCTGCCGGCTGAACTCGTAGAACATCGCCGGGGTTGCCATCACCGCGACCCCGCCCGCGAGCGCCATGTCGCACTCGCCGCGGCGCAGCGCCCGGCACGCCCAGTGCAGGGCGACCAACGAGGAGGAGCATGCAGTGTCGACGGTGACCGTGGGACCTTCCAGGCCGAGCGTGTAGGCGATACGGCCGGAGGCGACCGAGGTGGCGTTGCCCGCCAGCAGCAGGCCCTGCACGCCCTCGGGGAACTCGCTCACGCCGACGCCGTAACCGGAGGTCGCGGCACCGACGAACACCCCGGTGCTGCTTCCCCGTACGGAGCCGGGGTCGATTCCGGCCCGCTCGAACGCCTCCCAGGAGATCTCCAGCAGCAGCCGCTGCTGGGGGTCCATCGCCAGGGCCTCGCGCGGGGAGATACCGAAGAAGTC
The DNA here is from genome assembly GCF_040681345.1 of Streptomyces sp. NPDC051776. Taxonomy (NCBI): domain Bacteria; kingdom Bacillati; phylum Actinomycetota; class Actinomycetes; order Kitasatosporales; family Streptomycetaceae; genus Streptomyces; species Streptomyces sp. NPDC051776. Next base: position 6,636 of record NZ_JBFAYQ010000098.1, read on the forward strand.
CGCGTCGAACCTGGCCGCCTCGTGCAGGAAACCACCGCCGAGCGCGTAGAAGGTGCCGGGATTGTCGGGGTCGGGGTCGTAGCCCGCCTCCACGTCCCAGCCGCGGTCCGCGGGGAATCCGGAAATGGCGTCGCCGCCCTCGTCGACGAGCCGCCACAGATCCTCCGGGCTCTCCACGCCTCCCGGATAGCGGCAGCTCATCGCCACGATGGCGACAGGCTCCCGGTCCCGCTCCTGCACCTCGCGCAGCTGTCGGCGCGTCTGCCGCAGCTCAGCGGTCAGCCGCTTGAGGTACTCGACGTACTTGCCGTCCAACGTCTCGCCTTCAGCCACCAAAGCCACATCCCTGAGCCGGTGCCAACGGTCTCCCGCGGCTCATCACGGCTGCCCGAGTTCTTTGTCGATCAGGTCGAACAGCTCGTCCGCCGTCTCGACGGAGTCGAGTTCCCCGTCGTCGATGCCGGCGGGCGATGCTCCGGAGCCACCGGGGCCGGTGCCGTTGTCACGTCCGGCACCGCCGCCCTTAGCTGCCAGTTCCTGCCACTTCGCCGTCAGCAGCCGCAGCCGGGAAGTGATCGTCGCGTGGTCGTTCCCGCCTGCCGCTGCGGCGACGAGCGCAGCCTCCAGCCGGTCCAGTTCGGCCAGGAGCGGCGCCGCGGTCACGGCGGCGCGGTGAGTCTCGCCCGTACCCGTGTCCGCGCCCGAGCCCGTGCCCGGACCTGACGTCTCCGGCAGGGTGATCTCCTCCAGCAGACGCCCGGCGAGCACCGACGGCGTCGGATGGTCGAAGACGAGGGTGGCCGGCAGCCGCAACTTGGTAGCGGCGTTGAGCCGGTTACGGAGTTCGACGGCCGTGAGCGAGTCGAAGCCCAACTCCTTGAATGCCTCGTCGGGTTCGATCTCCTCCACTGAGGCATGGCCGAGGGTCGCTGCCGCCTGGGCGCACACCAGGTCGACCAGATACTGCTCCCGGTCGGCCGGAGCGAGCGCCGCGAGCCTGGCGCCGAGGTCCTGGGGGGCGGCCCCGCCCGCCGCCGTCTCCGCCGCACGCCGCGCCGGGGCCCGTACCAGGCCCCGCAGCAGTGGCGGCACGGCCTCGGCGCGTGCCCGCAGCGTCCGCAGGTCCAGGTCCACCGGCAGAAGCATCGCCCGGTGCGCGGGGGCCGCATGGGCCACGAGCCCGGCGGTGTCGAGCAGTTCGAGTCCCTGCTGGGCGGTGAGCGGCCGCATGCCGCCACGTGCCATGCGGCGCAGGTCGGCTTCGGTGAGGTGGGCGGTCATGCCCGCGCCGGGTGCCCAGGGGCCCCAGGCCAGGGCAGTGGCCGGAAGACCGGACGAACGGCGCCTTGCGGCGAAGGCGTCCAGGAAGGCGTTGGCGGCCGCGTAGTTGCCCTGCCCCGCACTGCCGAACGTACCCGCGACGGAGGAGAAGACCACGAACGCCGACAGATCAGCGCCCCGGGTCAGCTCATGCAGATGCACGGCCGCGTCCGCCTTCGGCCGCAGTACCTCGGACATGCGCTCCGGAGTCAGGGAGCCCACGACACCGTCATCGACGATCCCCGCGGTGTGCACCACGGCCGTCAGCGGATGCTCCTCCGGCACCGCAGCCAGTACCTCCACCAGGGCCGCGCGATCACCGACGTCCACGGCCGCCACCTCGACACCGGCACCCAACTCGGCAAGCTCGCCGACGAGTTCAACGGCACCGGGCGCATCAAGGCCACGACGGCTGGCCAGCAGCAGATG
>NZ_JBFAYQ010000099.1:0-8226 GCF_040681345.1 Streptomyces sp. NPDC051776
CAACCGACCCCGCGCCACCACCAGACGACACGCATCCGCCAGCGACCACACCCCCGCCACATGCGCCGCCGCCAACTCACCGATCGAATGCCCGATCAACACATCCGGCCGCACACCCCACGACTCCAGCAACCGGAACAACGCCACCTCAAACGCGAACAACGCAGGCTGCGCAAACTCCGTATGATTCAGCCGCTCCGCATCCCCACCGGACTCACCGAAGACGACCTCCCGCAGGCTGAACGGCAGTTCCCCATCCACCGCGTCGAAAGCCTCCGCGAACACCGGATACCTCTCATACAACTCCCGACCCATACCGAGCCGCTGAGACCCCTGACCCGCGAACAGGAAAGCGGTACGCCCGCCTGCCCGTACGCTGCCCGTGACGGTCCGTGGATGCGGCTCTCCGGTAGCGAGTGCTGCGAGACCGGCGCGCAGGTCGGCGAGGGTACGGCCGGTGATCACGGCCCGGTGTTCGAAGGTGGAGCGGGTCGTGACCAGGGCGCGACCGACGTCGGCCGGGTCGGTCGGGGGCTCGTTTCCGAGGTGGTCGAGCAGGCGCGCGGCCTGTGCGGTGAGCGCGGCGTGGCTGCGGCCGGAGACGATCCAGGGCAGGGGGTGTTCGTCGACGGGCGGGGTGCCCAAGCCGGCGGGTGCGGCCAGCGTGCTCGCCCCCACCGCCGATTCGCGCGGCTCGCGCGGCTCGCGCGGCTCCTTTGGGCCCTCCACGGCCGTCGCCGGGCCGGCCTCGGCCGCGCGGACGGCGCCCTCCGGCGGCTCCGTGGCCGGGGCCTCCTCGACGATCAGGTGGGCGTTGGTGCCGCTGATACCGAAGGAGGACACGGCCGCGCGGCGCGGGCGGTCCTTTTGGTGGGGCCACGGCTGCTCATCGGTGAGCAGCCGGAGGTCCGCTGCGGTCCAGTCGACGTGCGGGGAGGGTTCGTCGGCGTGCAGCGTGCGGGGCAGCAGGCCGTGGCGCATGGCCAGCACCATCTTGATGACGCCTGCGACACCGGCGGCGGCCTGGGTGTGGCCGAAGTTGGACTTGACGGAGCCGAGCCACAGGGGCAGGTCGTCGGGCCGCCCGGAGCCGTAGGTGGCGAGCAGCGCCTCCGCCTCGATGGGGTCACCGAGGGGAGTGCCGGTGCCGTGGGCCTCGATGGCGTCGATGTCCCCGGTGGACAGGCCGGAATTGTCCAGGGCGGCGCGGATGACCCGTTCCTGGGCGGGGCCGTTGGGGGCTGTCAGCCCGTTGGAGGCGCCGTCCTGGTTGACGGCGCTGCCGCGGATCACGGCGAGGACGCGGTGGCCGTTGCGGCGGGCATCGGAGAGACGTTCCAGGAGCAGCATGCCGACGCCCTCGGCGGGGCCGAAGCCGTTGGCCGCGGCGGAGAACGCCTTGCACCGGCCGTCGGCGGCGAGCGCGCGCTGCCGTCCGAAGTCGACGAACATGTCGGGGCCGGACATGATGGTCACGCCGCCGCCGAGCGCGAGGTCGCACTCGCCGGATCGCAGGGACCGTACGGCCAGGTGGAGGGCCACCAGCGACGACGAGCAGGCGGTGTCGACTGTGACGGCGGGTCCTTCGAGGCCGAAGGTGTAGGCGATGCGGCCGGAGGCGACGCTGATGGTGCTGCCGGTGAGCAGATGGCCGCCGAGTTCGGCCTGGGTGTCGTGCGAGCGCGGCAGGTAGTCCTGGGCAATGGCGCCGATGAACACGCCCGTGGCCGAGCCGCGCAGGGCGGCGGGGACGATTCCGGCCCGTTCGACGGTCTCCCAGGAGGTCTCCAGGAGCAGCCGCTGCTGCGGGTCCATGGCGTGGGCCTCGCGGGGCGAGATCTCGAAGAACTCGGCGTCGAACAGCGGCGCGTCGTGCAGGAAGCCGCCCTCGCGGACGTACGAAGTGCCGGGCCGGTCGGGGTCCTGGTCGTAGAGGGCGTCGAGGTCCCAGCCGCGGTCGTTCGGGAACGGGGTGACGGCGTCGGTTCCGGAGGCCAGGAGTCGCCACAGGGCCTCGGGGGTGTCGGCCCCGTCGGGGAAGCGGCAGCCCATCGCGACGATCGCGATGGGTTCCTGCTGCTGTTCCTCGATGTCCTGCAGACGCTTGCGCGTCTGACGAAGGTCGGCCGTGACCAGCTTGAGGTAGTCCCGCAGCTTCTCTTCGTTGCTCGCCATTCGATGCCACTTCCTACGAGGAGCCCGAGGGGGATCCAGAGACGTCAGGACCTGAGCGGTCCGGGGTCGGTGTCATGAGAGGCCCAGCTCCTTGTTGATGAGGTCGAACATCTCGTCGTCCGTCGCGGATTCGAGTCCGGTGCCGGCCACTGTCGGGGCGGCCGAGTCGCCCGTCCACCGGGTCAGCAGTTCCCGGAGCCGGGTGGTCACCTCGTCGTTGAGCCCGTCGTCGCCTCGTGTGCCGTCGGTGCTGTCCAAGCCGGTCATGACCGATTCGAGCTTGTCGAGCTCCGCGAGAAGGACGTCGGCGGGTCGCGGCTCCTGCGGCGCGCACTGCTCGAGCACGTACCGGGCAAGGACCGCGGGGGTCGGATAGCTGAAGATCAGCGTGGCTCGTAGGGTGAGTCCCGTCGCGGCGCTGATCCGATTGCGCATCTCCACTGCGGTGAGGGAGTCGAAACCGAGCGATTTGAACGGACGGTCGGCGTCGACCGCTTCGGGGTCGGCGTGCCCGATGACGGCCGCGGTGTGGGTGCGGACCAGGTCCAGGGCGGCCCGTTCCCGTTCCTCGGCAGACAGCGGGCGCAACACCTCGGTGAAGGAGACCGTCGTGCCGCTGTCGCCGCCGTTCCGCGTCGCGGCGTCCGCGCCGGGGGTGGCGGCCCTCCGGACCGGGGTGCGGGCCAGCGCCCTGAGCAGGGCGGGCGGCTCGGAGCCACGGCGTTCCAGCCCTGCCAGGTCGAGGCGGGTGGGCAGCAGCAACGCCTGGTCCGCGGACAGCGCCGTGTCGAACAGGGCCAGGCCGTCCTCCGCGGACAGCGGTGCGAGGCCCATGCGGCCGATGCGCAGGACGTCGGCGGCGCCGAGGCCGCTTGCCATGCCGTCGCCGGTGTCCCAAAGGCCCCATGCCACGGAGAGAGCGGGCAGCCCCTGGGCCCGGCGGTGCTGGGCGAGGGTGTCGAGGAAGGCGTTGGCGGCGGCGTAGTTGGCCTGTCCCTGGCTGCCGAAGGTGGCGGCCACGGAGGAGAAGAGAACAAAAGCCGACAGGTTCAGGTCGCGGGTCAGTTCGTGCAGGTTCCACGCCGCCTGCGCTTTGGGCCGAAGGACCCGGTCGAGGCGGTCGGGCGTCATGGCGTCCACCACACCGTCGTCGAGGATGCCGGCCGCGTGGACGACCGCGGTGAGCGGACGCTCGGCGGGAATCGCGGCGAGCAGCGCGGCCAGGGCGGGGCGGTCGGCGGTGTCGCAGGCGGCGACGGTGACGGTGGCGCCGAGCCCGGTGAGTTCCGCGGCGAGTTCGGCGGCGCCGGGGGCGTCGGGGCCGCTGCGGCTGGTCAGCAGCAGATGGCGGACGCCGTGACGGGTCACCAGGTGGCGGGCGAACAGTCCGCCGAGATTGCCGGTTCCGCCGGTGATCAGGACGGTGCCGTGGGTACGGGCGCCCGAGACCGGGGTGTGCTCCGGGGTGCGTCCGTCGGGGGTGCGTCCGTCGGGGGTGTGCCCCGCGGTGGGTGCGTCCGGGCGGTGCTCCGCGGTAGGTGCGTCCGGGCTGTCCTCTCCGGCACGTCCGTCGGCTGCGGAGGCTCCGCCACCTGCGTCGTCCGAGTGGCTTGCGGTGCTTGCACCGTGGGCGGGAGTGAGCGCGAGGTCGACCGGCACCTCGGGAACGGTGAGGACGATCTTGCCGACGTGCCGGGCCTGGCTGAGGTACCGGAACGCCTCCGGGGCCCGCCGCACGTCCCAGGTGGTGACCGGGAGCGGGCGCAGCTCCCGCCGTTCGAAGAGGGCGAGTACGTTCGCGAGCATCTCGGCGGTGTGGTCGGGGTCGACGTCCCTGAGATCGAACGCCTGGTACTCCACCCCTGGGTGCTCCGCGGCGACGGTCTCCGCCTCGCGAAGATCGGTCTTGCCCATCTCGATGAAGCGACCGCCCCGCGGCAACAGCCGGAACGATGCGTCGATCAGCTCCCGGGCGAGGGAGTTGAGGACGACATCCATGCCGCGTCCCGCGGTCGCGCGCAGGAACTTCTCCTCGAAGTCGGCGTCGCGCGAGGACGCGATGTGGTCGTCATCGAGGCCCATCGCCCGCAGGGTCTCCCACTTGGCGGGGGACGCCGTGGCGAAGACGTCCGCGCCCAGGTGCCGGGCGAGTTGAACGGCGGCCATGCCGACACCGCCGGTACCCGCGTGAACGAGAACGGACTCGGCGGGGCGCAGACCGGCCAGGTCCACCAAGCCGTGGTAGGCGCTGAGAAAGACGATGGGCGCCGCCGCGGCCTCGGTGAACGACCAGTCGTCGGGCTTCCGGGCCAGCAGACGGTGGTCAGTCACGGCCACCGGGCCGTACGCACCGGAGAACAGACCGAGAACGTGGTCGCCGGGCGCGAGGCCGGTGACGCCGGGGCCGGTCTCCAGCACCACGCCGGCGCCCTCACGACCCGGCACTTCGCGGTCGAGCATGCCCAGACAGACCAGGACATCACGGAAGTTGACGCCGGTGGCCCGCATCCCGACCCGTACCTCCCCGGGGGCGAGTGCTCCGGTGGCCTCGGGGCAGCGGACCAGGGCCAGGCTGTCGAGGGTGCCGGGCGTGGTGACATCCAGCCGCCATGCGTCTTCGCCGGGCGGCGGCAGCAGGGCGCCGCCCGCGCAGGCCCGGACCAGTCGGGGCACGTGGGCGACTCCGCCGCGGAGGGCGAGTTGCGGCTCGCCGGAGGCGAGGGCGGGCGCGGGGTCGAGCGGCGTGGACATGCCGTGGGCAGCGGCGGCCGCGGGATCGGACGGGGTGGCGTCGTGGTCGGCGGCCGTAGCGTCCGGAGCCGGAGCGCCCGCGTCGGTACGGGACGCCTGGCCGTTACGGGAGGCCTGGTCGGTACGGGAGGCCTGGCCGTTACGGAACGCCTGGTCGGTACGGGGGGCCTGGTCGATGGAGGTGATGCCGTCCGCAGGGGTGGTCGCTTCGGACTCGAGGTCGAGCAGGACCAGACGTCCCGGGTGCTCCGACTGGGCCGAGCGGACGAGTCCCCAAACGGAAGCGGCCACCGGGTCGGTGAGTGCCTGGTCCCCGTCGGCGGGCACAGCCCCCTTCGTCACCAGTACCAGCCTGGCGGCGTCGTAGCGATCGTCGGCCAGCCAGGTCTGCACGAGGGCGAGGGTGTGGTGCAGCACCGCCGTGGTTGCTTCCACGGTCCCCGGCGCGTCGACGGTGCCCTGTGCATCCAGGGTGCCCGGCGGATTCACGGTGCCCGGCGCATTCACGGTGCCCGGTGCTTCCGCGTCGTCCGCGCCCGCCCTCAGTGCCGGGCCTTCCGCCACGGACGGGCCGCAGGCGACGAGCACTGCCCCCGGCAGCGGCGCTCCGGCGTCGACCGAGGCGGCCAGCGCGCCAAGATCCGGGTAGTGCCCCGCCGGGGCCTCGCGGAGTCCCGCCACCGCGGGGCCGGCGACGGCCCACCGCTCGGCCCACTCCGGGAGGGATCCGGACAGCGGCGGCAGCGCGCTCCAGTCCAGCCGGAAGAGTGCGTCCCGGTGGACGGGCGGAGCACCCGCGGCAGGAGACAGAGCCAGCGCATCCCTGCTCAACTCCCGCAGTGTGAGGGCGTCGACGCGGGCGACAGGCCGGCCCTCGGCGTCGGCGACGGTCAGCGCGATCGTGTCCTCGTCCACACGCGACAGCCGCACCCGGACGGCGGACGCACCCACCGCCGTCAGCGTGGCACCGCTCCACGCGAACGGCAGCCGTATGCCTGCCGAGCCGTCCGACGCCGCCCATCCGGCGGCGAGCCAGGCGTGCAACGCCGCGTCCAGCAGGGCCGGGTGGAGGCCGTGGCGTTCGGCCTCTCCCTGCTGGTCGTCGGGCAGACGGACGTCGGCACAGACGTCGTCGCCCTGCAGCCAGACGGCTTGCAGGCCCTGGAACACAGGTCCGTAGCCGTACCCCTCGTCCTCCAGCCGCTCGTAGAAGCCGTCCAGTGGGACAGGGGAAGCGTCGGCCGGCGGCCAACTCTCCAGGCTCGGCGCCCCGTTGACGCCGTCCGGTCCGTTGGTGCCATCGGCGTCGAGGAATCCGGTGGCATGGCGCATCCACCCCTCTGTCCCGGCCCCGTCTGCGTCGCCCCGCGAGTAGACGGACACGGTGCGCCGCCCTGACTCGTCCGGGCCGCCGACCGCGACCTGAACCCGTACGCCACCCCGCTCGGGCAGGATCAGCGGCGTCTCGAGGGTCAGGTCCGCCACGCGCCCGCAGCCGACGCGGATACCGGCCTGGAGCGCCAGCTCCAGGAAGCCCGTGCCCGGGAAGAGGACCGCGCCCGCCACGGCGTGATCCCGCAGCCAAGGGTGAGTGGTGAGCGAGAGTCTGCCGGTGAACAGAGCGCCCGTCCCTTCCGCCAGCGCGACTTCGGCGCCGAGCAGGGGGTGGCCGGAGGCGGTGAGCCCGAGCCCGGCGGCGTCGCCCGCCGCGGCCCCCGGGGTGCCCGGCCAGAAGTGCTGCCGCTGGAAAGCGTACGTCGGCAGGGCGACACGGCATGCGCCCGAACCGGCGAACACGGCGGGCCAGCGCAGCGCGGTGCCGCGGGAGTACAACGCCGCCACGGCACTCAGCAGCGCGCCGGGCTCGTCCCGGTCCTTGCGCAGCGTCGGGGTCGTCAGGTGCTCCTGGTCCTCCAGGCACGCCTGTACGAGCGCCGTCAGCGTGCCGTCCGGACCCAGCTCCACGAACCGGGTGACATGCTGCTCGTCCAAACAACGGACCCCATCGGCGAAACGCACCGGCCGCCGCACGTGATCCACCCAGTAGTCGGCGGTCATGAGCTCGGCGGCGTCGGCGAGTTCCCCGGTGAGCGTGGAGACGAGGGTCAACTGCGGCCGACCGTACGCCAGGCTCTCCGCGACCGTACGGAAGTCGGCGAGCATCGGTTCCATCAGCGGGGAGTGGAATGCGTGACTGACCCGCAGCTTTGTCGTCCTGCGGTCGAGACCCCGGAAGTGCTCGGCGATCTCCTCGACGGCTGCTTCCGTGCCCGCGACCACGGTAGCCTCGGCGCCGTTGACGGCGGCGATTCCGGCTTCGGCCTGGCGGCCCTCCAGCAGCGGAAGCACTTCCTCTTCCGACGCCTGGAGCGAGAGCATCGCACCGCCCTCCGGCAGCGCCTGCATCAACCGACCCCGCGCGGCGACCAGGCGGCACGCGTCCGCCAGCGACCACACCCCGGCAACGTGCGCGGCCGCGAGTTCGCCGATGGAATGCCCGGCCAGTACGTCCGGCCGCACACCCCACGACTCCAGCAACCGGAACAACGCCACCTCAAACGCGAACAACGCAGGCTGCGCAAACTCCGTACGATTCAGCCGCTCCGCATCCCCACCGGAATCGCCGAACATCACCTCCCGCAGGCTGAACGGGAGCTCCGCATCCACCGCGTCGAACGCCTCCGCGAACACCGGATACCTCTCATACAACTCCCGACCCATACCGAGCCGCTGAGAGCCCTGACCTGCGAACAGGAAAGCCGTGCGGCCGCCGTCGGCGGCTGCCGTGCCGGTGACCACATGGGCGACGGACGCCCGCTCCGCCACTGCCTGCAGGCCGCTCAAGGCCTGCTGCCGGTCGGCGGCCACGACGACGGCCCGGTGCTCCAGCGGGGAACGCGTCGTGGCGAGGGAGAGCCCGACGTCCCCGTGCGACAGCTCGGCATCCGCCGAGAGGAAGGCAGCCAACCGTTCGGCCTGAGCACACAGCGCTCGGGGGTCCGCGGCGGAGAGGGGCAGGAGGTGGGTACGACCGTCCATGCCGGAGAGCGGCGAGGGGAGAGCGATGCCATCCGTACCGGCGTCGACGGTCTCACCCGAGGCGGGAAGGCCCTCCGGTGGAGCCTGCTGGATGATGACGTGGGCATTGGTGCCACTGATACCGAACGACGACACACCCGCACGGCGCGGACGACCCTCCACCTGTGGCCATTCCACGTTCTCGTTCAGCAGGGAGATCTCACCGGCCGACCAATCCACGTGCGAGGACGGCTCCTCCACATGCAGCGTCCGCGGCAGCAC
>NZ_JBFAYQ010000100.1:0-7981 GCF_040681345.1 Streptomyces sp. NPDC051776
CCCCCAGACCACAACCATGGCCCGGAGACGGGGTATCAACATATCTGGCGTTGACTTTTGGCACGCTGTTGAGTTCTCAAGGAACGGACGCTTCCATCGAAACCATCTCACCGGTTTCTCCGGGCGCTTCCCTTCGGTGTTTCCAACCGTACCAGATTCTCATCCCGGTCTTTTCCGACCCGAATTTCTGTCCGGAGGCCGTTGGAAGGCCATGAAAGCACCCCAGAGGAATTGATTTCCGTCTGGAGCGCGGTGGATTCTACTTCCTGCGGTTGGGCTTGTCCAGCTCCCCGCAACCGTTCAAATCTACCTCCCCGACCCACCCGTGTCAACAGGCCTCGCGGGGCGGATAGGACAGTACCAGGTCACAGGCCCTCGATGCACATCAGGCCGCTGTGGGGAGCTCCGCGCTGCGGTCCGCTGATTCGACGTCGCCCGTTTCCCCCGTTCGGGCGGCGCGGCGACCGACTACGAAGACGTACACGAGGAAAACCGTCTCCGCGGCGATGCCGATGGCGATCCGTGCCCACGGAGGCAGGCCGGAGGGGGTGACGAAGCCTTCGATCCCTCCCGATACGAAGAGCACCACAGCGAGGCCGATGGCCATGCCGATGGCTGCCCGCCCCTCCTCTGCCAGGGCCGTACGGCGAGAGCGCGGCCCCGGGTCGATGACCGTCCAGCCGAGACGCAGACCGGTCCCGGCGGCGACGAAGACGGCGGTCAGCTCCAGGAGGCCATGCGGAACGATCAGGCCGAGGAAGGTGTCGAGCCGCCCTGCCGAGGACATCAGTCCCAGTCCCACCCCTAGGTTGAGCATGTTCTGCGAGAGGACCCAGAACACGGGGATGCCGAGGAAGGCGCCAAGCACCAGGCAGGTGGCGGCGACCTGGGCGTTGTTCGTCCACACCTGGACCGCGAAGGCCGCCGCCGCGTGGCTCGAGTAGTACGTCTCGTACTCGCCGCCTGGGCGGGTGAGCTGCCGGAGCTCGTCCGGAGCGGCGATGGCCCCCTGGACCTCGGGGTGGGCGGCGATCCACCAGCCGATCACCGCCGCCAGCACCGTCGAGACGACGGCAGTCGTCACCCACCACCGCCTCGTCCTGTAGAGCGCGGCCGGGAATCCCGCCGCCAGGAAGTGGACGGCGTCGCGCCAGCTCGCCTTGCGGGCCCCCGTCACCGCGCTGCGCGCCCGCGCCACGAGCTGGGTCAGGCGTCCGGTGAGCTGCGGGTCGGGCGCGCTGGACTGGATAAGGGAGAGATGGGTGGCGGTGCGCTGGTAGAGGGCGACGAGTTCGTCGGCTTCCGCTCCCGAAAGGCGGCGTTGACGGCGCAGCAACTCGTCCAGACGGTCCCACTCGGCACGGTGGGCGGCGACGAAGACGTCGAGGTCCATTTGAGGCTGCTCCTACGGGTGCGGATGCGCACTCAGCTTGGCAGACGGAGGCGGGTGGACGGCAGACTGGTCGTACGGGCGTACGGTCCGTACGGGTCAGGGGCGGGAACGGGCTGGGGACAGGGAGGACGGCGCACGTGAGCGAGCTGGTGACCGGTGAGGCGGTCGTACTGGGACTGCGGCCCGCGAAGCTGCCGAGCCGTGCCCTGGCGGTCGTGATCGATCTGGTCGTGGTGTTCTCCGTCTACATCGCGGTGTCGGCGGGGCTGGCAGCCGCAACGGCGTCGTTGGACGCGGCGGCGAGCGCGGCGGTCTCGGTGGCCACCTTCGTGCTGGTGCTCGTGGGGGCACCGATCGCCGTGGAGACCCTCAGCCAAGGGCGTTCCCTGGGGAAGACCGCCTGCGGGCTGCGGGTGATGCGGGACGACGGGGGGCCGATCCGTTTCCGGCATGCACTGGTGCGCGGTGCGATGGGCGTGGTCGAGATCCTTATGACGCTCGGCGCTGTCGCCGTGATCGCCTCGCTGGTGTCGGCGCGCGGGCGGAGGCTGGGGGACGTCTTCGCCGGAACACTGGTCGTACGGGAGTGCATACCTGCGTCCCGATCCGTGCGGATGCCCGCGCCGCCGCCCTGGCTGGCCGGGCAGTTGGGCAGGCTCGACCTCTCGAGGGTGCCCGATGGGCTGTGGCTGGCGGTCCGGCAGTACCTGACACGGATGGGGCAGCTCGATCCGCAGGTGAGCGGGCAACTCGCCGCCCGGCTCGCGAACGACGTCACGGCGCGCACGGGGGTTCCTGTGCCGGACGGGGTGCCGTCCGGGGCCTATCTTGCGGCGGTGGCGGGGGAACGGCAGGCACGTGACGCGCAGCGTGCGTTCGGTGCAGTCGGCGACGGGCACGGGCACGCGAGCGGGAACGGGGTTCCGGCTGGTGCACGGGCGGCAGCACCTGGTGCGTGGTGGGAGCCGGCCGCCACTGCCGCATGGGCCGCGCCGACGGGTGCCGGGCAGTCCGCTCCGGCGGAGTCCGGCGTAGGGGCCCGGGCGGAGAGCGGTGGTGCGGGGGCTCCGCATCCCGCGGAGAACGCTGCGGCGTCCCCGGCCGTTGGGCCCGGTGCGATGCATGCGGAGCGACGGGCTGTCGCGGCGGCCTCGCCCGAGCGGACGCAGGAGCAGGTGAACGGGGAGCCCGCCCGGCGCACGGGCTTCGTACCACCTGCCTGATCGGGGGCGCTGTCAGCCGAGGACCGACGGCGGGGATTCGAGGTCTTCGAGTTCGATGCCCGGGGCGGAGAGCACCACGTCCCCGGCGATGTGAATCGTGTGCCGCTCGCCCGTGTCCAGCTCGGTGACCTGGTATTCGTCCACCACCAGCGGGCCGCTGTCAGTGGCGTGTGCTTCGCTTCCCAGCAGAGCCCAGGACTGGTCGAGCGTGCGCGGGGCGAGCACGGGCTCGGTGAAAGCGACGAGGCGAACGCGGGTGGCGGGGGCGCCGGCGGTGAGGCGCAGCATCCGGGTGGTGGCGACGAGGAAGGCGGGGGAGGCACCGGTGAAGGCATGGGCTTGGACGTTGCCCTCGGTGGCGTGCGCGCCGGTGGGATCGGTACGGACCCAGGTGACGCCGTCGAGTGCGGCGCCGCGGATCTGCCAGTCGGCGGCGCGCAGTTCGAGGCGGATGGGGCGGCCGAGTGCGTCGGTGGTGAGGTCGACGGAGCCGGTGACGGCGCTGTCCCCCTGGATATCCCCGCGCCCCGCGCCGGGCGGGGCGGTGATCTGCGAGACGTATCGCCATCCGGAGGTTCCGGGGGCGCACTGGAAGTGCTCTTCTCCCAGGGGGGTGTGGTCATGGGGGTCATGACGGGAGTAGCGGCCGCGGGGCATGGTGTGGTCCTCGAGGGGCCGGGCCCCCGCCGGTGGCGGGGGCCCGGTCTCATCGGCTGGTTGCTGTCGTGCCGTCTGCTCTTAGTAGCGGTAGTGGTCCGGCTTGTACGGACCTTCCACCGGTACGCCGATGTAGGCGGCCTGCTCCGGGCGCAGGGTGGTGAGTTTGGCGCCGAGCGCGTCGAGGTGCAGCCGTGCGACCTTCTCGTCGAGGTGCTTCGGGAGCACGTAGACGCCGGTCGGGTACGCCTCGGGCTTGGTGAACAGCTCGATCTGCGCGATGGTCTGGTTCGCGAACGAGTTGGACATCACGAACGACGGGTGGCCCGTGGCGTTGCCCAGGTTCAGCAGTCGGCCCTCGGACAGCACGATGATCTTTTTGCCGTCCGGGAAGGTCCAGGTGTGCACCTGCGGCTTGACCTCGTCCTTGACGATCCCGGGGATCTTGGCGAGGCCGGCCATGTCGATTTCGTTGTCGAAGTGGCCGATGTTGCCCACGATCGCCTGGTGCTTCATCTTGGCCATGTCCGAGGCCATGATGATGTCCTTGTTGCCGGTCGTGGTGATGAAGATGTCGGCGGTGTCGACGACGTCGTCCAGGGTCGCGACCTGGTAGCCGTCCATGGCGGCCTGCAGGGCGCAGATCGGGTCGATCTCGGTGACGATGACGCGGGCGCCCTGGCCGCGCAGGGACTCGGCGCAGCCCTTGCCCACGTCGCCGTAGCCGAAGACCACGGCGATCTTGCCGCCGATGAGGACGTCTGTGGCGCGGTTGATGCCGTCGATCAGCGAGTGGCGGCAGCCGTATTTGTTGTCGAACTTCGATTTGGTGACGGCGTCGTTCACGTTGATCGCCGGGAAGAGGAGCGAACCGGCCTGCTGCATCTCGTACAGACGGTGGACACCGGTGGTGGTCTCCTCCGTGACACCGCGGATCTCGGAGGCGAGCTGGGTCCACTTCTGGGCGTTCTCGCCGAGAGTGCGGGTCAGCAGCTCGAGGATGATGCGGTACTCGTCGTTGTCGGCGGTGGACGGGTCCGGGACCGCACCGGCTTTCTCGAACTCCACACCCTTGTGGACGAGAAGCGTGGCGTCGCCACCGTCGTCGAGGATCATGTTCGGACCGCCGGTGGCAGCGTCCGGCCAGGTCAGCGCCTGCTCGGTGCACCACCAGTACTCCTCCAGCGTCTCACCCTTCCAGGCGAAGACCGGAATGCCCTGGGGGTTCTCCGGGGTGCCGTTCGGGCCGACCGCGACGGCGGCGGCAGCATGGTCCTGGGTGGAGAAGATGTTGCAGGAGGCCCAGCGCACCTCGGCGCCCAAGGCGACGAGGGTCTCGATGAGAACGGCGGTCTGCACGGTCATGTGCAGAGAGCCGGTGATACGGGCGCCGGCAAGCGGCTGAGCGGCGGCGTACTCCTTGCGGATCGCCATCAGACCGGGCATCTCGTGCTCGGCGAGGGTGATTTCCTTGCGGCCGTAGGCGGCCAGGGAAAGGTCGGCGACCTTGAAGTCCTGACCGTTGGCGGCTGTCGTCATACGGGCTGCTCCTCGTGGATTCGAGCGAGAGGTGGACATGACTCGTCTGCGGCAGCGGGCACCTGCCCACGGCCTCAGCAGTCCGTCGGAGGCCCTCTCTCCCTCGGTGACCCGCAGAGCGGGCACGCCCGACCGCCATCAGCAGCGACGTCTGTCTGTCACGAATCTACACCGATCGGCCCGGCGCACCCCAGCCCGCCTCCAGGAGGCAGGGTTTCGGCCACGGTCGGCGCCGGACGGGGTAGGCATGTCCAGCCATGGCCCAAGGGCGGGGCCGCGCGGGAGGCGGACATCTCTGGTTGGTCCGAGTTCCGGCCATGGCGGACGGGGCGGCGCGGAGTGCTCGAAGCGGAGTGCTCGAAGCGGAGTGCTCGAATACGTCGTCAATACGTCGCCGCTGCATGGGCGGTGTCCTGCGGCGCGGCGGCGGGGGCCGAGCCGATGGCATCGGGCAAGGTGAGGCCGCTGCGCCCGAGCGGGGGCGGGGCTATCGGCGGGACGGATGGATCGTGTCGCAGCGGGCCGTATCAAGCAAGCCGCATCGGGCTGAACGGACCAGGCCTCAACTCGCCGCGTGCAGGTCGCACGCACCCGGGAGGGACGCCGAGCCGTCCCGAAGGAAGGGCGGACCTGAGGCGCGGCGCAGCGGCACGGTGGCCCCACCGGCCGGGTGTGACCTAGCCGTTGGGGCCGGGCGCACCCCCTGTGTCGGTCCGTTCCGCGGGTATTGCAGGATGCGTGGCGCGCGAGAACACTTGCACGGCTCGCGTGCGCAGAGGCGTAAGGAGACCCACGTGACCAGTCCGGCTGATCCCCCCAACGCTGAGGGGACGAGCGGGAAAGGGCTGAAACTGCTTGCAGTGACCGCCTGCCCCACGGGCATCGCCCACACGTACATGGCCGCGGAGAAGCTGGCACAGGCAGCGGAATCGCTCGGCCACCGGATGAAGGTGGAGACACAGGGTTCGATCGGGGCTGAAAACGTACTCTCTGACAACGATGTCAGAAGCGCGGAAGGCATCATCATCGCCGCCGACAAGAACGTCGACCGCAGCCGGTTCGTCGGCAAGCGTGTGCTCGTGGTGGGGGTCGCCGAGGGTATCCATCATCCCGAGCAGTTGATCGAGCGCGTGCAGAGCGCGCCCATCCACCGGGGTGACGGTGAAGCGGACGTGTCCGGCGGAGGGGCAGCCGCCGCGACCGGGAGCGGCAAGGAACGCAGCACCACGTACAGGGCGCTGATGAACGGCGTCTCGTACATGATCCCGTTCGTCGTCGTCGGCGGCTTGCTGATCGCGGTGTCCCTGGCGCTCGGTGGCGACCCTTCGGCCAAGGACGGTCTTGCCATTCCCGAGGGCTCGTTCTGGAAGCACGTCTTCGACATCGGCGTGATCGGCTTCACGCTGATGATCCCGGTTCTGTCGGGCTACATCGCCTACGCGATCGGGGATCGGCCCGCGCTCGTACCGGGCATGATCGGCGGCTGGATCGCCAACACCGGTGAGCTGTACGGCTCGGAGGCCGGAGCGGGTTTCATCGGCGCGATCGTCACCGGCTTCCTCGCCGGCTACATCGTGCTGTGGATCAAGAAGGTCAAGGTCCCGAAGTTCGTCCAGCCGATCATGCCGATCATCGTGATCCCGATCGTGGCGACGACCTCGCTCGGGCTCTTCTTCATCTACGTCATCGGCAGGCCGATCGCGTGGATGTTCGAGCACCTCACGAGCTGGCTCGGCGGACTGACCGGTACCAGCGCGGCGCTGCTCGGCATCGTCCTCGGCCTCATGATCGCGTTCGACATGGGCGGCCCCGTCAACAAGACCGCCTTCCTCTTCGGAGCCGGGCTCGTCTCGAAGAACCCGGAGATCATGGGCATGTGCGCGGCAGCCATCCCGGTGCCGCCGCTCGGGCAGGGCATTGCCACGCTCATCCGCCGGAAGTTCTTCACCCAACAGGAGCGGGAGACGGGTCTCGCGGCGCTCTTCATGGGCTACTTCGGCATCACCGAGGGCGCGATCCCGTTCGCGGCGGCCCGGCCGGCCCGGGTGATCCCGGCGAACATGCTCGGCGGCGCGGTCGCCGGTGCCGTCGCGGGCCTGGCGGCGGTCCAGGACAACGTGCCGCACGGCGGCCCCATCGTGGCCGTCCTGGGGGCGGTCGGCGGGGTTCCGATGTTCGTCGTCGCCATCGCGATCGGTACGGCCGTGACCGCGCTGACGACAGTGACGCTCATGGCGCTCGGCAAGGGAGCGGAAAGCACGAAGGGAGCAGGCAGCACGAAGGGAGCAGGCAGCACGAAGGGGGCGGAGGGTGCGCCCGTCGCGCCCACTCCCGTCACGCCGGAGCCCGTGCTCGCCGGGGTCGGTGCCGGGTCCGTCACCGGTGGAGCGAGCGAGCCGGTCACGATGGACGGGGCCGTGGAGACGGCCGTCGCCGCACCCGTCGGCAAGGCCGTGGAGCCTGCCACCAGCGTGGCAAACCCCTCGGCCGCGGCCACCTCGGCCGAGACGCCCACCACCGCCGCCGAGGTGGCGACGGACGACACGACCGCGGCCGGGGACCAGACCGGAGCCGGAGACCAGACCGTAACCGGAGACCAGTCCGGAGCCGGGGAACGCGACGTTCTGTCCGGGCACCTCACGGCGGAGACCGTGGCGGAGCAACTCGCCGCGGACACCAAGGACTCCGCAATCCACGAGCTGGCCGGACTGCTGGACAGGAGCGGCCGGGTCACGGATGCGGAGGAGCTCGTACGGGCCGTCTTCGCACGCGAGGGCCAGGGCACGACCGGACTCGGTGAGGAGATCGCCATCCCGCACGCGAAGACGGATGCGGTCACGGCCCCCATCGTCGGCTTCGCCCGCTCCTCCGAGGGCATTGAGTGGGGCTCGCTGGACGGTACGAAGGCCAAGCTGCTGTTCATGATCGCTGTCCCCGAGGCCGCCGCGAGCGACGAGCATCTCCGGCTTCTGGCGCTGCTGTCCCGGGCGTTGATGGACACCGGCTTCCGGGAGCGGCTCATCGCCGCCGACGGCAAGGAGGAGATCCTGCGGATCCTCGGCGAGGTCGGGGATTAGGGGGCGTATCCAGTTGTGATCAATCTGCGGGATCCGCTCCCGCAGCGGGGCGGGTTCCTGTAGATCGTCATGCATGACGCAGGTGCAACTTA
>NZ_JBFAYQ010000101.1:0-7533 GCF_040681345.1 Streptomyces sp. NPDC051776
TTCACCCCCAGGCCGTTGCTCGCCGAGGGCGGGGACGGAGTGGACGACGGCAATGGTGGCGGCCGCGGCGGGCGGCCCGGGAAGCTCGCCTTCGTGATTGATTTACTTGTACTTTTAATTGGGGTCTTAATCCTCCTCCTGATGATTATCAAATTTAAAATTAACACTTTTGTGTCCTTGATTGTCGTAGCGGTTTTAGTTGGGTTAGGACTTGGAATGCCACTCGGTCAAATCCCTGTTTCAATCCAAAACGGAATCGGAGGCTCATTAGGAGAGTTAGCAATCGTTTTTGGTTTTGGAGCAATGCTTGGAAGACTAATTGCTGATGCTGGTGGAGCCTATCGTATCTCAAAAACGCTTATTAACAGTTTTGGTAAAAAAAGAATTCAATGGGCAATTATGGTTGCCAGTTTCATTATTGGGATTGCCCTCTTCTTTGAAGTTGGGATGGTTCTCTTGATTCCGATTGTCTTTGCCGTCGCCTTAGAAGTAAGCGTTCCCTTGATTTACCTCGGAATTCCAATGGCAGCCGGACTTTCAGTAACTCACGGATTCTTACCTCCTCATCCAGCACCAATTGCAATTGCCGGTGTACTAGGCGCAAATCCTGGAACTGTTCTCCTTTACGGAATTATTGCAGCAATTCCAACAGTCATTATCGCAGGTCCAGTTTTCACAAAAATTGCTAAAAAATGGGTTCCAGAAGCCTTTGTTGTAAAAAATAAACTATCCGCCTTTGGTGAAATCAAAGAATGGAAATTAGAAGAAACTCCAGGATTTGGAATTTCCATCTTGACAGCATTAATGCCAGTAATCTTAATGGCAATCAGCACCATTTATTCTATCGCGACTAATGATGGGAAACCCTTTGCCGCAGTAACAACAAGTGCAATGAAAGCAGGAAAGGTAGTAACGACCACCACTTACCCATCAAGTTTTGTTGAAAATGTGATGATGTTTATTGGTAATCCTGTATCGGCAATGATTATTTCACTACTCTTTGCCTTAGTTACTATGGGTTGGATGCAACGTAAGAAAAATTCTGAAATTGCAGTATCGATTGCAGATTCAGTTAAATCAATTGCGATGCTATTGTTAGTTATCGGTGGTGGAGCAGCTCTTAAATAAATTCTTATTGATGGAGGGATTTCAGTCCAAATCGCCAATATGTTTAAAGATTCACCACTTTCGCCATTGTTACTTGCTTGGATCATCACAGTAATTTTACGTGTAGCCTTAGGTTCTGCAACCGTGGCCGCTTTAACAGCAGCAGGTTTAGTTCAACCAATGCTTGCATCAGCTTCTCCAAATACAGCCGCACTAATGGTCTTGGCAATAGGGGCAGGTTCAATTGCCGCATCTCATGTTAACGATGCAGGATTCTGGATGTTTAAAGAATACTTTGATTTAGATGTCAAACAAACATTAAAAACTTGGACAGTACTAGAAACGATTATCGCAGTTGTAGGTTTAGGGATAGTCATGTTGATGAGTATCTGGGTACATTAATAAAAAAATAAGTCAATTTTGACTTATTTTTTTAATTTACCAAAGCTAGTGGTGGCATGAAATAAAGCGAATACAGGAGAGGGAAAAAGCGAACGTAAGATAAAAAAAGGTATAAAAGTCACAGTTAATTCTTGACAAGTTTAGTTAGGTTTGATAGAATATAATAGTTGTCGCAAGAGACGAGGGTCTTGAAGCGATAAGCTAGACCATTGAAAACTGAATAAAGAAGAATGACTCATGTGATGTAGTAAGATACATCAAAAATCTGTCAATCAATAATGAAAGACAAGCCAGTCACTAAGGTGACT
The DNA here is from genome assembly GCF_040681345.1 of Streptomyces sp. NPDC051776. Lineage (NCBI taxonomy): Bacteria > Bacillati > Actinomycetota > Actinomycetes > Kitasatosporales > Streptomycetaceae > Streptomyces > Streptomyces sp. NPDC051776. The sequence goes on from NZ_JBFAYQ010000101.1 coordinate 1,818, forward strand.
TAAATACTTTATTTGAGAGTTTGATCCTGGCTCAGGACGAACGCTGGCGGCGTGCCTAATACATGCAAGTTGAGCGCTGAAGGTTGGTACTTGTACCGACTGGATGAGCAGCGAACGGGTGAGTAACGCGTGGGGAATCTGCCTTTGAGCGGGGGACAACATTTGGAAACGAATGCTAATACCGCATAAAAACTTTAAACACAAGTTTTAAGTTTGAAAGATGCAATTGCATCACTCAAAGATGATCCCGCGTTGTATTAGCTAGTTGGTGAGGTAAAGGCTCACCAAGGCGATGATACATAGCCGACCTGAGAGGGTGATCGGCCACATTGGGACTGAGACACGGCCCAAACTCCTACGGGAGGCAGCAGTAGGGAATCTTCGGCAATGGACGAAAGTCTGACCGAGCAACGCCGCGTGAGTGAAGAAGGTTTTCGGATCGTAAAACTCTGTTGGTAGAGAAGAACGTTGGTGAGAGTGGAAAGCTCATCAAGTGACGGTAACTACCCAGAAAGGGACGGCTAACTACGTGCCAGCAGCCGCGGTAATACGTAGGTCCCGAGCGTTGTCCGGATTTATTGGGCGTAAAGCGAGCGCAGGTGGTTTATTAAGTCTGGTGTAAAAGGCAGTGGCTCAACCATTGTATGCATTGGAAACTGGTAGACTTGAGTGCAGGAGAGGAGAGTGGAATTCCATGTGTAGCGGTGAAATGCGTAGATATATGGAGGAACACCGGTGGCGAAAGCGGCTCTCTGGCCTGTAACTGACACTGAGGCTCGAAAGCGTGGGGAGCAAACAGGATTAGATACCCTGGTAGTCCACGCCGTAAACGATGAGTGCTAGATGTAGGGAGCTATAAGTTCTCTGTATCGCAGCTAACGCAATAAGCACTCCGCCTGGGGAGTACGACCGCAAGGTTGAAACTCAAAGGAATTGACGGGGGCCCGCACAAGCGGTGGAGCATGTGGTTTAATTCGAAGCAACGCGAAGAACCTTACCAGGTCTTGACATACTCGTGCTATTCCTAGAGATAGGAAGTTCCTTCGGGACACGGGATACAGGTGGTGCATGGTTGTCGTCAGCTCGTGTCGTGAGATGTTGGGTTAAGTCCCGCAACGAGCGCAACCCCTATTGTTAGTTGCCATCATTAAGTTGGGCACTCTAACGAGACTGCCGGTGATAAACCGGAGGAAGGTGGGGATGACGTCAAATCATCATGCCCCTTATGACCTGGGCTACACACGTGCTACAATGGATGGTACAACGAGTCGCGAGACAGTGATGTTTAGCTAATCTCTTAAAACCATTCTCAGTTCGGATTGTAGGCTGCAACTCGCCTACATGAAGTCGGAATCGCTAGTAATCGCGGATCAGCACGCCGCGGTGAATACGTTCCCGGGCCTTGTACACACCGCCCGTCACACCACGGGAGTTGGGAGTACCCGAAGTAGGTTGCCTAACCGCAAGGAGGGCGCTTCCTAAGGTAAGACCGATGACTGGGGTGAAGTCGTAACAAGGTAGCCGTATCGGAAGGTGCGGCTGGATCACCTCCTTTCTAAGGAATATATACAAAGACGTGAGCATTCAACTTTATTCAGTTTTGAGGGGTTTAGTGATAAACCTAAGCAAGAATCAAATTCTTGATTGTGGGGCCTTAGCTCAGCTGGGAGAGCGCCTGCTTTGCACGCAGGAGGTCAGCGGTTCGATCCCGCTAGGCTCCATTGTCAGACAAGACGTTAAAATCACTTGAACATTGAAAACTAAATAACAATATCTAATAACGATAAATAAACCAAAAGCTGTGAATTTTAAAGAATTTACAAACTTATACTTGAAAAACGATGATTATAAATCATCATGGCAAAGTTAATAAGGGCGCACGGTGGATGCCTTGGCACTAAGAGCCGATGAAGGACGTGACTAACGACGATATTCTAGGGGGAGCAGTAAGTACGCATTGATCCCTAGGTCTCCGAATGGGGAAACCCAGCTGCTACTAGCAGTTATTCATGAGTGAATACATAGCTCATGTAAAGGTAACGCAGAGAACTGAAACATCTAAGTACCTGCAGGAAGAGAAAGTAAAAACGATTTCGTAAGTAGCGGCGAGCGAACGCGAAGAAGGGCAAACCAAGAAGCTTGCTTCTTGGGGTTGTAGGACTGCAACGTGGACTTAAGCATTATAGTCGAATAACCTGGGAAGGTTAATCAAAGAGGGTAATAATCCCGTAGACGAAATAGCGCTTATACCTAGCAGTATCCTGAGTAGGGCTGGACACGCGAAATCCAGTTTGAATCCGGGAGGACCATCTCCCAACCCTAAATACTCCTTAGTGACCGATAGTGAACCAGTACCGTGAGGGAAAGGTGAAAAGAACCCCGAGAGGGGAGTGAAATAGCACCTGAAACCGTGTGCCTACAAGAAGTTCGAGCCCGTTAATGGGTGAGAGCGTGCCTTTTGTAGAATGAACCGGCGAGTTACGTTATGATGCGAGGTTAAGTTGAAGAGACGGAGCCGTAGGGAAACCGAGTCTGAATAGGGCGACTTAGTATCATGATGTAGACCCGAAACCTAGTGACCTATCCATGAGCAGGGTGAAGGTGTGGTAAGACGCACTGGAGGCCCGAACCAGGACACGTTGAAAAGTGTTTGGATGACTTGTGGATAGCGGAGAAATTCCAAACGAACTGGGAGATAGCTGGTTCTCTCCGAAATAGCTTTAGGGCTAGCGTCGAAATGTAAGTGTATTGGAGGTAGAGCACTGTTTGGGTGAGGGGTCCGTCTAGGATTACCAATCTCAGATAAACTCCGAATGCTAATACACATGTTCGGCAGTCAGACTGCGAGTGCTAAGATCCGTAGTCGAAAGGGAAACAGCCCAGACCAACAGCTAAGGTCCCAAAATATATGTTAAGTGGAAAAGGATGTGGGGTTGCACAGACAACTAGGATGTTAGCTCAGAAGCAGCTATCATTCAAAGAGTGCGTAATAGCTCACTAGTCGAGTGACCCTGCGCCGAAAATGTACCGGGGCTAAACATATTACCGAAGCTTTGGATTGATATTTTATCAATGGTAGGAGAGCGTTCTTAACCGCGATGAAGGTATACCGTGAGGAGTGCTGGAGCGTTAAGAAGTGAGAATGCCGGTATGAGTAGCGCAAGATAAGTGAGAATCTTATCCACCGTAAGACTAAGGTTTCCAGGGGAAGGCTCGTCCGCCCTGGGTTAGTCGGGACCTAAGGCGAGGCCGAAAGGCGTAGTCGATGGACAACTGGTTGATATTCCAGTACTAGATATGATCGTGATGGAGGGACGCAGTAGGCTAAGAGATGCCAGTTAATGGATTCTGGTCTAAGCAGTGAGGTGTGAGATGTGTCAAATGCATTTCTCTTTAACATTGAGCTGTGATGGGGAAGCAACTACGGTTGCGAACTCTCTGATGTCACACTGCCAAGAAAAGCTTCTAGCGTAAAGTCATATCTACCCGTACCGCAAACCGACACAGGTAGTCGAGGCGAGTAGCCTCAGGTGATCGAGAGAACTCTCGTTAAGGAACTCGGCAAAATAGCCCCGTAACTTCGGGAGAAGGGGTGCTGGTGTAAAAGCCAGCCGCAGTGAATAGGCCCAAGCAACTGTTTATCAAAAACACAGCTCTCTGCTAAACCGCAAGGTGATGTATAGGGGGTGACGCCTGCCCGGTGCTGGAAGGTTAAGAGGAGTGCTTAGACGTAAGTCGAAGGTATGAATTGAAGCCCCAGTAAACGGCGGCCGTAACTATAACGGTCCTAAGGTAGCGAAATTCCTTGTCGGGTAAGTTCCGACCCGCACGAAAGGCGTAATGATTTGGGCACTGTCTCAACGAGAGACTCGGTGAAATTTTAGTACCTGTGAAGATGCAGGTTACCCGCGACAGGACGGAAAGACCCCATGGAGCTTTACTGTAGTTTGATATTGAGTACCTGTAAGTCATGTACAGGATAGGTAGGAGCCATTGAAATAGGGACGCTAGTTTCTATTGAGGCGTTGTTGGGATACTACCCTTGACTTATGGTTACTCTAACCCGCTGGCATAATCGGCCAGGGAGACAGTGTCTGACGGACAGTTTGACTGGGGCGGTCGCCTCCTAAAGAGTAACGGAGGCGCTCAAAGGTTGGCTCAGATTGGTTGGAAATCAATCGTAGAGTGTAAAGGTAAAAGCCAGCTTGACTGCGAGAGCTACAACTCGAGCAGGTAGGAAACTAGGACTTAGTGATCCGGTGGTACCGCATGGAAGGGCCATCGCTCAACGGATAAAAGCTACCCTGGGGATAACAGGCTTATCTCCCCCAAGAGTTCACATCGACGGGGAGGTTTGGCACCTCGATGTCGGCTCGTCGCATCCTGGGGCTGTAGTCGGTCCCAAGGGTTGGGCTGTTCGCCCATTAAAGCGGCACGCGAGCTGGGTTCAGAACGTCGTGAGACAGTTCGGTCCCTATCCGTCGCGGGCGTAGGTAATTTGAGAGGATCTGTCCTTAGTACGAGAGGACCGGGATGGACTTACCGCTGGTGTACCAGTTGTTCCGCCAGGAGCACGGCTGGATAGCTATGTAGGGAAGGGATAAGCGCTGAAAGCATCTAAGTGCGAAGCCCACCTCAAGATGAGATTACCCATTCGTAAGAATTAAGAGCCCAGAGAGATGATCTGGTAGATAGGCTGGAAGTGGAAGAGTTGCGAGACTTGGAGCGGACCAGTACTAATCGCTCGAGGACTTTACCAAAAGAGTCAAATATAATATGCTTATGGTTTAAAAGTTAGAAGAATTGTTATTTAGTTTTGAATGTTCAAGGTAACATTTAATGATTTGGTCATCATTGCGATGGAGATACACCTGTTCCCATGTCGAACACAGAAGTTAAGTCCATCTACGGCGGAAGTACTTGGGGGTTGCCCCCTGGGAGATAGGCGAGTGGCCAAGTTTTGGGAGTTTAGCTCAGCTGGGAGAGCATCTGCCTTACAAGCAGAGGGTCAGCGGTTCGATCCCGTTAACTCCCATTGGTTGTTTCAGCCATTAAGTGAATAAAGGTTCTGTAGTGTAGCGGTTATCACGTCGCCCTGTCACGGCGAAGATCGCGGGTTCGATTCCCGTCAGAACCGTTAGTAGAAATACTAATGACTCGTTAGCTCAGTTGGTAGAGCATTTGACTTTTAATCAAAGGGTCGCTGGTTCGAGCCCAGCACGGGTCATAATCCTAGCGGATGTGGCGGAATTGGCAGACGCACTAGATTTAGGATCTAGCGCTTAACGGCGTGGGGGTTCAAGTCCCTTCATCCGCATACTAGGTATTAGCCGACTTAGCTCAGTTGGTAGAGCATCTGATTTGTAATCAGAGGGTCGCGTGTTCGAATCATGTAGTCGGCATTGTCGTAAGACACAAAGTTTAAGTGCGAACGTAGTTCAGGGGTAGAACACAACCTTGCCATGGTTGGGGTCGCGAGTTCGAATCTCGTCGTTCGCTTGATAATTCTCCCAAGTGGGAGTTTTTGTATAATACCCGGGGTGGCGGAACTGGCAGACGCACAGGACTTAAAATCCTGCGAGGGGTAACCTTCGTACCGGTTCGAAACCGGTCCTCGGGATCCCGCGTCGAAGGCGGCTCCAGCACCGCTGGCAACGCGAATCAGCAGAACATCGCCCAGGAAGGCCGGCAGAACAACGCCTGCGCCAACCTCAAC
>NZ_JBFAYQ010000102.1:0-7444 GCF_040681345.1 Streptomyces sp. NPDC051776
AAGTTGCACCTGCGTCATGCATGACGATCTACAGGAACCCGCCCCGCTGCGGGAGCGGATCCCGCAGATTGATCACAACTGGATACGCCCCCTAGAAGGCAAGTTGCTGTACCTGCAGTACAACAAGCCGAGGCCGTCACACACTGGACTCCTCACTCGATATCCAGCCAGATTGATTCAGGCAGCAACTTGCACCGGATACGCGAGAGGCCGGATAGTTTTTCCAACTCAGGTAATTCGATGGCACGTTCGATATTTCGGTGACGCTGAGGCTCACCCATGGCAAAGTGCGCTTTCCCCGCATGATTGGGCCCGGGTGCTACGGTCGCCCGCATGAGGCTCTCGGCACCTTCGGCGCGCGCCGTGGACTTGCGAGTTGAACCGGTGGACAACGTTCTCGATCACATGGAGCGATCCCTTCACGTTGAGCTCGACCGGGACACGGTGGTCCGTAAACGGCGGTCAGTGGGGGCTCGGACGGACCGGCTGACGTGGATCCGTATCGAGAGGCGCGGACTCGACAACATCGGCGTACAGGGCTGGAACGGCACTGAATGCGCCGCGCTGCTGGAAGGCATTGCGCAGCCCACGTGGTTGGGGTGCATGGTCTGGCGGGACGCAGACGGGCCCGTGATGTGGCGGGCAGACGAGACCGATCTCCTGCCGAGCGCGCCCATCGGCACTGCGATCCTCAGTGAGGACCCCGGACTGCAGGATGCGTGGTGGCAGGCGTTCAACGCTTCGCTCGATGCTCTTGCGGCCCAGGACACACAGCGTGTCGCGACCCCGGACACCGTCACCATCACGCAGGAGCTCGTCACCGAAGCGGTCCGCACCATCTCTCCTGCCGAGGGCTTCGACACGGCTGTCGAGCGGTGGGTGCCGGCCCACGCGGATCTGAACTGGGCCAACATGACCGCGCCGACGTTCTCCCTCTTCGACTGGGAGGACTGGGGCAACGCACCGCGCGGCTTGGATTCCGCCTCGCTGTGGGGCAGTTCCCTTGCCGTCCCCGCTCTGGCCGATCGTGTACGGCACGAACGACGCCATGACTTCGAGAGCCGGGACGGCAAGCTGATGACACTCTTCGTGTGCTCGAAGATCCTCGGGCCGGGCGCGCACCCGCAGGACCCCCGGTTGGAGCCCGCGCGTCGCATGGCGGAGCAGGTCATCGCAGAGCTTCAAGCGGGCTGACCATGCGTCCGGGCTCGAATGAGGCCCCGGTACTCGCGCACGGCTAGCTCATCGACTTCGCTGTCCAAGGCGTCCATCAATTCGCCCAGGTGGGTGGGCTCGTTGGTGCCAACGGCAAGGGTGCCTACCCGTGGAAGGCAGTACGCGACCCGGAAGGCAGCCTGGGCACTGGAGAGGCTGTCGCCGTCCCGGAGGAAGGCTCCGGGTCTGATCCTGTCCCACACCGGGGCTCGGGTACTGCCCCCGAAGGGGCTCATTCCCCAGATGCTGTCGCTGGTCAGGCCCCATGCCGTGGTTACGGCGTCCGCTGCGTCGAGCGTCCTGGCGCCGACCAGGAGGCCGGCGCGGACCATGAAAACCGAAGGCTGCGGCAGGGTCTCGTCGATCAGGTCCACCAGTGGCGAGGGATCCCATGACGCGACGCCCCAGGCTCCGCACAGCCCCTTCGCCGCTGCTGCGTCGAGGGCGGCGCACGCGTAGGCCAGTGTGTCCCGGTTGTGGGGGGCCGCTTCCTGGAGGGTGTGTTCCGGGTTGTGGAGGAAGACCATGTCCGGTTCTCGCCCGAGTTCCTTGGCCGCCTGCTGTACGGCCGCGTGGAGTAGGGCTGGGTCCAGGGAGTGCTCCGCCCTGGCTGCCCTCGGGAAGTAGCCCACCTTGGTGGAGAGCGTGAATCTCGGCAGCAGGTCGCCGGCCATCCGTGCCAGGACCTGGTGCGAGCGGAAGCCGAGGTAGTTGGAGCTGGTGTCGAGCGCGGTGACGCCGAGATCCAGTGCGCCGGTCAGGAGGCGGCGTTCGTGACAAGACCGGTGTAGCCCGAGGACAACTCGGGGGTCAGGACGGCGCATATCTCCTCCTTCACCAGGATCTCGGCAACCTCTACGACCTCGGCACCGACTACTGCGGCCGCGTGGTCCAGCACGACGGGCCGGCCGCTCAGGAGCAGACGCAGCGCGGGCAGGGCCTTGGCATCGAGGGTGAGCTTCTTGCCGGAGGCCAGGATGTCGACGGTGTCGTCGTTCTCCTGGATTTCGGGGCGGAAGCGGGTGGTGCATACGGCGGCCTCGAGCGGTCCGAGGATGTCGAGGTGGGGCACGTGGCGGGGCAAGGTCGTCTGCTGCTCGTAGGCAGCCAGGAAATCGGCGGGGGAACGCTCGCTGATCAGTTGGGCCGCGGCCTCGGTCAGAGCCGCGGTGTCGGCTCCGGGGCCACGGTCCAGGTCGTGGCGGAAGGTCTCCCTCTCACGGCACCAGTCGGCCAGCCACGCGAGCCAGCTCGCTCCGGTGCGCTGGGTGATGCCGAACGTCACGTGAAGGCTCTTTCCCGAGCCGATTCCTGTCCGGGTCGCCTGGTGCCAGTGGCCCCGGGGGATGTGCATGATGTCGCCGGTCCGCATGACGCCGGACCAGAGGATCTCCTCGCTCGGGGTGGTGTTGGGGTCGGCGTCCCGGTACAGGGGTGCCGTGCGGGAGGTCCCGCGCACCTCCCATGCCTTTTCGCCGGCGAGCTGGACGATGACCACGTCGTGGTCGTCCCAGTGGAGCGGGAAGCCGGCGGCGTCGTTCGTCGTCAGGTAGGCGTTGACCTGGACTCGCTCGTGGGACCACCACTGCAGCGCGCGGCAGGCGACCTCCATGGTCGGGTCGAAGACGTTCAGCTGATCGAGGATCAGTGTGGCGCCCTCTCCCAGGAGCAGACCCAGACTGCGCATGTTGACTGTGGGGATGCTCTGTCCGCGGGGGCTGACGACGTCGGTGTAGTAGATGGCCGGGTGGACTTCCTCGCCGTTCTGGAAGCACCGGAACTGCGGTCGGTCCAGGCTCCTGCGCATCACGATGTCGAGCAGGCGGTTCGGGGTCAGGATGCGGGCAGCCAGGGCGGAGTCGCGCGTACTCCCCCGTGCGAACCGCTTACCGAGTTCACCCGGCCCGTCCCACCCGAGTGCCGCCTCGATGGCGTCGATCAACTGGTGTTCCATTACTGGCTCCTCATGAGTTCGGCCATGTGCTGCGGAAGCGGCAGGGGCGAGCACGAGGCTCCGCATTCGCCCCTGCCGCCTGGTGCTATGCGGCGTCGGTCAAGTTGCCGTCACCGCCCGGCCACGGGGAATCTCCGGAGCTGCCCTGGTTGTCGGATCGGAGGCTGTCGTAGCGGTCGTGGACGGCTGTCAGCTCTTCCACCGCAACCAGAAGCTCGCTCCGCGTAGGAGGCGAGGCTGAGGGCTGTTCCACCTGGTGCTCCTTCCTGTTTCGGGTCCCTCGCCAGGGCTCTGGCGAGGGTTCAAGGGCCGCCCCCACGGCCGTGGGAGATGTGGGGGCGGCGGTCTGTGGGCAGGCTGGAGCCCGGGAGGGCGCGGCGTGTCATTGACGGGCAGGCGCCGAGAGGTCCCGGTCTGGGACTGGATCGGTCCGGGGGTGCGGGTACTGCGCTGTTCAGGCGGCCGACAGGGCCAAGGCCTGGGGTGTGGGTCCGGTCTCGCGCCGTGCGCGGCCTGCGAAGAACCTGCGGAGAACGGAGGCGCGGACGGGCGGGGGTGGCTTTGGAAGTTCGATCTCAGCCCACACGCTCTTGCCGTGCTCGAAGGCCTTCCAGCCTGAGCGCACCGCGAAGTGGTCGACCAGAGCGAGCCCGCGCCCGCTCTCGTCGCCATCCGCCGCACAACCCGCCACCGGGGCTTGCGGGTTGTGGTCAGCCACGACGAGCATCAATCTGCCTGGGCGGTGGTGGAGCGCGATGGTGACGGGCCCGGTTGCGTGGATCACCGCGTTGGTGATGAGCTCGGATGCGACCAGCCTGAGCGCATGAGCCACTTCGTCATCCAGAGGGACGCCCCACGCCTGTACGGTCTCAACGACCTTGCGCCGAGCAGGAGATACCTCCTCTTCCGCTCCGGCGATGACGAAGCGTGTGGCGAACATGGGCATGGGCGGGCGCCTCCGGAAAAGGTGGGGAGCGGCTCCATCTCCGACGGGGGACGGTGATGAAGCCGCCGTTCTTGGTGACCGCACAGGAGCGACGTGCTCGCGGCTCCCGTGTGGCTGAGGCACAGTCAACTGCCCTGCTGCGCATGCCCGGAACGTTTCTTGGGGGTTTCTCTTGGGGACGCCCCTTCCGCGTGCTTGTACGCGCAGTAGCCTTCGAACCACGCCGTGAGGGGATGACGGGGAGTGATGTCGTGCCCGGTGAGCCGTTAGCAGTCCACCCGCTGACCTTCGTGCGCCAGTCGCGCGGATGGGGGAAGGCCGAGTTCGCCCGACTCATGCGGGCACACGGGAAGTTGCTCGGCATCTCTCTGGCGACCAACCGGACGACGGTGTGGAAGTGGGAGCAGGGGCAGGAACCGGACGCGGAAGCTCAGAGCGTGCTCGCTGACCTCCTGGGCGTCCCGGGAGTGCAGGTTCAGGCGGAACGGTGGCCGCAGTGGCTTCCCGTGTGGGAGGTGACGGGCCTTACTGCCCCGTGGACTGAGGCAGGAACGGTTGATGCACTGGCTGATCTGGTGGGCAGTGGCCGGTTGGATCGCCGAGGCTTTCTCACCATCACCGGTGCCGCTCTGACCGGGCTGGCGGCCTGCTGGGTCGAGGCGCCCTCTGCGTTCGCTTCAGCGCTCAGCGGAGATCGCGTCACCGACACGATGGTCTCGACGATCGAGCAGCGGATCAGCACCCTCCGCACGCTCGATGACCAGCTCGGGGGTGCCCGGCTGCTGGAGCAGGCACGCGGTGACCTTGCGCTGATCACTGGTCTCCTCCGCGCCGGCCGCTACACGGAGAGGGTCCGTGTTCGGTTGTACGCGCTGGCGGCTCGGGTGTCGCACCTGACCGGCTGGATGGCCTACGACGCAGGGCTGCGGTCCGCCGGGCAGCAGTACTACATCGGAGCCTTGCGGAGCGCCCGTACGGCCGGAGACGACGCCTTCGGCGCCTTCATCCTGGCCGAGATGGGAGTCCACGTCTCCGAGGCCGGCCGGACCGCCGAGCGGGTCGACCTCATCTCGACCGCCATCGACCATGCTCCTCGAACGCTGTCGCCCTACACGCAGTCCTTCCTCTACTTGCACAAAGCTGAGGCGCTGTCCCGCGACGGTGATCACCAGATGTCCGGCACGGCGCTCAACCGCGCCGCTTCCCTCTGGGAGCGTCACACGGCAGAGGAAAACCCGGACTGGCTCGAGTGGTTCGGCGAGGCGCAACTGAAGTCGACCGAGGGAAAAGTCCTGCTGCGCTCGGGCCACGTGGAGCGTGCGACGAGTTCCCTGGAAGCCTCCATCAAAGAGGCGGCCCCGCGGGACAAGGCGGTGCGGTCCGGGCGCCTTGCCGAGGCCCGGCTTGCCGGTGGTGACCTGGAAGGGGCGCTGGACGCCGCGAACTACGGCGCTGGGCTTCTCGAAGACAACGTCAGCTCTGTCCGGGCTCTGGACCGACTCAAGGAGTTCTCCGCACGGCTCGAACCACACAGGTCGACTCTGCCCGTCCGGGAGTTCCGCGAGCGCCTGCAGGCACTGCCCGTCGCATCTTGATCAGGAGTGGCCGCGCCCATCGAGAGTGACTCTGCCCTCGGAGAGCGGATCAGAGTGCCACGATGGGATGCATGACGATGATCGACGGTCAGGTTGCGGCCGGGTTCGAGCCTGTACGCGAAGCGTTCGCGGCGAACTTCGCCCAGCGCGGGGACGTGGGCGCTGCGGTGTGCGTGTACGTGGGTGGCCGGCCCGTGGTGGACCTGTGGGGTGGAGTCGCAGACCCCGACACCGATCGTCCGTGGGAGCGAGAGACGCTGCAGCTGGTCTACTCGGCGACGAAGGGGGCGACCGCAAGCGCAGCGCATCTGCTCGCTCAGCGTGGCCTGTTGGACCTGGACGCTCCGGTGGCCAGGTACTGGCCGGAGTTCGCCGCGAACGGCAAGGCGGCAATCCCGGTGCGCTGGCTGCTGTCCCACCAAGCTGGCCTGGTCACGCTGGACCAACCTGTCCCACTGTCCGACGCGCTGGGCTGGCAACCGATGGTCGCCGCACTGGCCGCTCAGCGTCCGGTGTGGGTTCCGGGGACCGCGCACGGCTATCACGGCAGGACTTTCGGCTGGCTGGTCGGCGAGGTGATCCGCCGAGTATCCGGCCGCACGCCGGGCCACTTCTTCGCCGACGAGATCGCCGCCCCCCTGGGTCTGGACTTCTTCATCGGGCTGCCGGAGCGCGAACGCCACCGGGTCAGCCGCATGGTGTACCAGCAGCCGGACATCGACCTCACCACGGTGCCTGCGGAATCCATCCCCGAAGAGCTCCGCGAAGTGGTCGCCGCCTGGCGCGACCCGAACTCCCTCAGCAACAGGGCGTTCGCGGTCACCGACCCGACCGAGATCGACTTCAACTCCCCCGCAGTGCAGGCCGCAGAACTCCCGGCCTCGAACGGCATCGGCACCGCCCACGGACTGGCACGCATGTACGCCGCACTGATCGGCGAGGTGGACAGCGTCCGTCTCTTCAGCCCGGAAACCCTCGCATCTGCGACCAAGGAACAGGCCAGCGGACCAGACCAGGTGATGGTGGTACCCAGCCGGTTCAGCACCGGGTACATGCTGCCCACCGACACCAACCCCATGATCGGGACGGATTCCTTCGGCCACACCGGCCGAGGCGGCTCACTCGGTTTCGCCGACCCCGAACACGGCATCGCATTCGGCTACGTGATGAACCACATCATCGGCGGCCCCGACGACCTGCGCGCGGCCTCGCTGATCGACGCCGTGCACAGGTCAATAGCCTAACTGTCACACGCCCTTGGCGCTGCTGGAGGCCATCAGAAGCCTCAACAACGCTGGAGCCTCCCGGCACTGGCCTGGTCTCGCGGCTGGCCCCGGGGACCCGGGCCATCAAAGTCGAACCTCGACCAGGCAGTGGCACCATGAAACTGACGAAACCCAGGGTGTACGGGAATGGATTGCGTGGGCCCGGGCCCACGCAGCACAGATCGACCCCGTGCCCCGACGCCCCCAGATACCCCAAGGCACAGAACCCACCCCCGAGAACCTCCGCCACTGCCTCAAGGGCGTGAGTCCCTATGGTCCTAAAGGAAATTGACCGGCTGTCGAAAGGGTGGTCCCAAGGCGCATGTCGCGGCGGAGCAGACGGGTGCCCGGAGCTGTCCGACGTTGCGTCCGGGCACTAGGGGGCGTATCCAGTTGTGATCAATCTGCGGGATCCGCTCCCGCAGCGGGGCGGGTTCCTGTAGATCGTCATGCATGACGCAGGTGCAAC
>NZ_JBFAYQ010000103.1:0-7372 GCF_040681345.1 Streptomyces sp. NPDC051776
AGTTGCACCTGCGTCATGCATGACGATCTACAGGAACCCGCCCCGCTGCGGGAGCGGATCCCGCAGATTGATCACAACTGGATACGCCCCCTAGTACGACCAGGCGCCGCTCGCCACCGGACAGGCCGGTGCGTGAGCCCCATCGTCGGGTGACGGGCGCCCCGTCGGGCCCGGGGCGCTCAACGAGGTAGTGGACCTCCACCCAGTCGCGGATGTCGACAGCGGCGGCGAGGCGTTCTGCCATGGTGGAGCCGTCCGCGGCGGCCAGGAGTGACTGCAGTGCCTGCCCGACCTGTTCCTTCTGTTCTTCGGTGCGGACCGCGTCGCTGACCTGGCAGGACAGCTCGTACACCGTGCGGGTGGCGACGTCGAGGTCGTCCCGTAGCCCGACGTGGACTTGGACACCGACCCCGGAGGATGCCTGGGCTGCGCGCATTTTCTCGTTGACTGACTTCTTCCAGTCCGTCAGGGCCGTCCATGCGGTGCCGATCGCTGCGGGCAGGCGGCCGATGACGAAGTCGCGCAGTGCCGCTGCTTCGGCAGCGTCGAGTGCGCTCTTGGCCTTTGCTGCCAGGGTCTGCGCGCGGGCGGCGGCACTGATCGGTTCGTAGTGGGTTTCCGCGTGCGTGAGGACGAACGTGTCGAGTTCGTCGAGGCCGGCGGGCGGGTCATCGCGAGCGATGGTCCAGGTCTGGGCAAGTTCGGCGCGGACCTCGTCGCAGCGTTCGCCGAGGGTTTTCTTCGAGGCTGTGGGACGGCGTGCGATCAGTTCTTTGACGGTGTCGAGGAGCTGTTCTGCCGAGCCGAGGCCGTCGTCGGGAAGGCCGCCGCGAGTAGAGAGGAAGGTGTCGACGTCGAGGGCCTGGGCGATGGGGTCCCAGGCCAGCAGTGTGGCCAGGTGCGCTTCCGTGGATGTCTGGCGGGGGCGGACGTCGGTGAGCCGTCCCCGAGCTGTGTTCAGCTCGCTCTCGCATGTGCTGAGGTGTTTCTCGGCTACGGTCGTCTTCTCTCGGGCGGAGTCGAGTTGCGCGGAGAGCTGTGTGGCCTGAGCTGTTGCGATATCGAAGCGGCGGGCCGCGTCGTCGGCGTCTCCATGGGACTGGAGCTCGGTCAGCTCAGCCTGGGTTTCGAGCACGGTGGTGTGTGCGGTCTGCGCGGCATGTTGGAGGTCGGCGAGACGGGTCGTGAGCTCGGTTTCGTCGGGGAGCAGGCGCAGCGCGCGGTCGAGTTTGGGCAGAAGTCGGTCGGTGACCTGTTGTGCACAGGTGGTCAGTTTCTTGGCGTGGTCTCGACTGTTCTCGATCAGCGTGGCCAGCTCGTCGTGGTCGATGGGCATGCCCATATCTCGGGCGCGGGCCGCCCAGGCGGTGTGCAGAGCAGTGTGGTCTGCTGCGAGGTTGTCTGCCTGCTGACGCAGGATTCGTGCGGCGGCCTCGAGCTCGTGGGCTGCTGTGACGGTGCGGGCGCGCTCGGCCTCGGCATTGGCCAATTCATCCCGCGGTGGGAAGGACTTCGCTTCGCTGCGGACCTTGTTGCGTTGCTGGCGGCACCCCTCGGCGGCGCTGCGTTGGTGTTCGGCACGGTGCTGGAGTTCATCCGCGGTCGCGTCGAGCTCGTCGGCTTTGGCGCGTGCTTTGGCCAGACGCGTACGGGCGCCGATGTGTGAGGCGGCGGGGATCTCGGTCCCGGCCGCGGAGAGTGCGGCTGCGGGGTGCGCACTGAGAGGGCCGGCGGCGAAGGTGCCGTCGCGTCCAATGAGGAGAGCGGCTGTGTCCCGGGGACCGGTGGCGGTGTCGGCCAGTGCGATGCGGGCGAGGACGGCTCGGGCGAGATCAGCTTGCGGGTGGCTTGGGTCCACGTCCAGGACAGCGGTCAGGTTCTTCTCCGTCGGGTTGCCGACGGGGCCGATGTGCCAGGCGTTCGTGCTGGCGCCGCCGGTGTGCACGTGGGCGCCCAGGACACCGGCGCTGGCGAGCGCGAGCTCCAGCAGCGCCAGCTGGTCGTCCGTATGGTCGAGTCCGTGACGCCATTCCAGCAGTGTTCCGAGTGCAATGTCGTCATCGCCCGGTCCCGCCCAGTTCGGGCGTGGCAGCGGCAGTAGCTGCCCGGAGCGCAGACGGCGAGCGTCGGCACGGTGCTGTGCGGCGGTGGCGTCGAGGTCTGCTGCGGAAGCGAGATGATCCTTGGCTGTGCTTTCGTGGACGGCAGCGAGGGCTTCGCCGATTCGCACAACCTGCTCGGCCCACACGTTGAGTTGGTCGCGCACGGCGGTAGGTTCAGCGTGGGCGAGGACGTCGATGTCGTCTGCCTCCCACAACTGGTGCTCGTCGGTGGAGAAGGCGGGGTCGTTGTGCAGGCCTCGCAGGTGAGGATGTTCCGGAGCCCATCGGGCGACGGCAGCAAGGGTACGGCTGGCAACTGTGCGGGCCACGGCGGTGGCGCGGCTTGCTGCCTGGCTGGCCCCGTCGTAGGTGGTCTCGGCTTCCGCGACCGGTTCGTGGTCGCGTAGGACCAGAGCGGCCTTGTCTGCTGCGCCGCAGTGGCCTTGGGCGAAGGTCTTCCATGTGGCGGCGAGTTGCTGGAGACCGGGTCGGTCCTGGGTGAGTGTGATACCGGGGCCGGGGTCGATGACACGGTCGGCGACGGTGCGAGTAACGCGGGCGCGAGGGTGGTGGGATAGCAGGACGTCGAGCGCATGCGACGGGGTACCGGCGGACTCGGCGTCGGCGGCAAGCGCGGCGAGATCGGTGGTGATCTCATCCAGGGCTTCCTGGCCGACCTCGGTCTGCGTTCGTGCATGTGCAGCGGCGGTGTCAAGAATTGCGAAGCTACTGACGGCGGCGGCCTGTTCGGCTTTGAGCCGTGCACGCAAGTCCGTCACATCGCCGTGCGCCCTGTACGCTTCGGAGATTTCGATGGCGCGGGCGGCAGCCACCGCCGTGCGGTGGTCGGTATCAAGGCGCTGGACTTCGCCCGCGGCCTCCTCTGCGGCGCGTTGCGCATCAGTGAGAAGGCTGGTGCACCGTTGAACCTCGCGGCGGTGCAGGCCGGCATCGTTGGCAGCCTCGCGTGCGGCGGTGTATGCGCTGCGGGTGACGTCGACGACGTGTCCGGTCCACGCGCGGGCGAACTCTGCCAAGACGGTGGCGGCATGTTCGTCCCGCTCGAACGCCTCGCGGGTGGTGTCGGATTCGGCGAGGGCGTCTGCGGTCGCGGCAAGTACATCACCGGCCACGCCTGGAAGTGACTGGCGTAGGGCATCGGCAGCCGCGGCCGGAGAGACGTCGCCCAGAAGGGTCGGGTTGCGGACTTCCCGCAACCGCGAGGCGAGGTCTCGCAGTTCGCTGGAGGTGGTGGACCAGATGCGGGCTGCAAGGTGCTCGACGTAGTCGTCGGGGTCTGGGAAGACCTGTCCGCCGGCGGCTTCGACTCGCGTGGAGAACTCCTCGTGTTCCAGCGCGGCGCCGTTTGGGGCGCGCAGCGCCAGTTCCTTCAGGGGGCGGCCGGGGACGGTGAACGGGACGACTTTCACCGCGGGGGTGGAGCTTGGCGAGTACTGGAGCCGGACTCCGTAGCTCACTACCTCGTCCTCTGACGTTTCCTCGTCCAGGGCTGTCGCCGCCGCTTCGGCTGCAGGCGCGGCGAAGCTTATCCAGAGGTAGCCGTATCGGCGGCCCTTGGCCGGGGCCCCGTCGCTCATGAGGAGTTTCAAGGTAGTGGGGCGCGCTTTGCCTGCGGCGAGTTTGGCCGCGTTCAAATCAAGCAGATAGGGCCACAGCGCCTCCAGGGCGGTGGTCTTGCCGGTTCCGTTGGGCCCGCGCAGCAACAGTCGTCCCGATGCAGCGGGCAGGTCCAGGTCGCCATAGCGCCACACGTTCGACAGTCCAGCGCCGACCAGGCGCCAGCGGCCGCCGAACCGGTCGGCGTTTCCGGACGGCGGAGTTGGCGGCGGGGAGCTGAAGTCCAGGTCGAGGATGTCACTCACCGTGCGTGTTCCTCCTGCTGTTCGGCTGTGAGGGTGCTGAAGAGGTCCGGGCCCTCTTGGGGCCGCGTGGCTTGGCTGCTCGGGCGGGCGGGGGTGTGCTTGGCACCAGAGGTGTTCTTTGAGGAACGGGTGCGGGAGCGTGTGGCTTTGGGGGCAGCGCTGCCTTCTTCCGCCCAACGGCCGGTGGTAGGGGAAAACCACCACATCGGCGCGGTCGTCTGATCGGCCTGTGTGCCGGCGTGGGCGGGGTGGACAAGGTTCGAACCGGTCAGCAGGTCGCGGACCTTGCTTGCCAGCAGGTGGGGGTCACTGGAGTACTCGGCACCCCAGCCGCCCTTTCCGGAGGCATTGCCTGCCGCGAATCCCGCGAGAGCGTCCGCTACCTGCTCCTGCGTCAGGCCGCGCCATCCAGGGCCGGGTCCGTTGGTTGTGGTGCCGTGGATGGCGGCGTGGTCGAGCAGCAGCAGCGCGGCGTGAGCGATGGTGCCCGGTACGGGGAAGGGCATCGGGCCGAGCTGGCGGAAGTGGCGGAATGCTTCGTCCGGCACGACGAAGGCTGCGCCCTCTGCACGGCGCTCCAGGTCCAGTCCGAAAGCCTCTGCCAGGGGGGCGCCGTCGTCGCCACGCACTCGGTGACTCAGCCACTGCGCCTCGGCCTCGTCCAGAAGCGCCGTGTGCACGCATGTGTCGTCCACCAGTGCGCGGCGCATCCGGCGAGCAGGGTCTGGCTCACGCTGGGCTTGCTCAAGCCATCCATGCGGGTCGGTGGCGGGGTCAAGGGTGCCGGGGTTGGCGACCACGTACGCCAGCCGGGTGTGGTGGACGGCGAGCAGGACCGGCGCCTGCTCGTCGTGCAGGTAGCCGTCCATGTCGCCGTCGAGACGCTCGACGACGCCGCGTTCGTCGAGCATGCGCAGCGCGGCCACAATGGCGCGGCGCTCTGCCATGTCGTTGTGTGACGGCAGTCCGGCTTCGGCGGCAGCGGCGCGTGCCGCGGTGACCAGTTGTCCCAGTGCAGTCCGTGGCGGCATCGACTCGGCTGCGGCGATCAGCAGGAAGAACCACGAGCAGGCCGCTTGGCTTGGGCCCCGGAGTGCCCATACGGCTGGGCGCGGCGGTGCGCCTTTGCGGAGACGCACCAGGTCGCGCTCGATGACCAGTACCCACCCAAGCCGTGCGACGGCGGAGCGTAGGGCGGCCTCGTTGCGGCGCACTGCTGCGATGAGGTCGTCGTCGCGGCCGCCGATGAGCCAGGGGGTGGCCGCGAGGTGGCGGAGCAGGGCGGCGGCTTCGGAGTCGGCCTCGGGCCGCCACGCCTTACGGCGCCGTCGTGGTGGATCTGGCGTTGCCGCTGTGTCGGCCGTGGGGTCTGGCTCGGTGTGGTCGAAGGGCTCTTCGTTCATGCCGCCCCTTCCTGTGATGTGCCGGCGTCAGGAGTGCGGGTGCTGTGATTGCTCGGGTTGCGGTGGGTGGCGAGATGGAGGGTGGCGCGTGGAGCCGGGTCGTCGGTCGTGGTGGTGCCGGCGAGGGCTGCGAGGGCGGATGCGGAGGGACGGCGGCCGGGTTCGTGGAACAGAGGGATGCGGCCGGGTAGGAGCACGCGCCAGGTGGGGGCGGCAAGCAGGCCGGTACCGGTGCCGGTGTGGATGAGGGAGCAGGCGAGCCCGCCGCTGACGCCGGTGCGGCGCGGGCCCTTCGCGGTGGCTCGAGCGGCGGTCATGAGGGCGTCGAGCGCAATGCGGGCTGCAGTCTCGTCCAGTTGCTGGCCTGGCATTGCGGCCAGGACCGTGGCGACAGCAGCGGTGTGCTCGGCTTGTCGGCGGGCTCGGGCTTCGGCCAATTGTGCCTTGGCGGCGGTGTCGTCGCGTGGTGCGGTGCCTCTGCCGCGGGGCCCGGAGCGGCCGGCGGTGCGCAGTAGCGTCGGCACCGGGACCTGCGGTCCACCTCGCCAGGACGGGTTGCGGCCGGCGTCGTCCTCGTCGGCTTGGCCGTAGAGCTTGCGCCAGGAGTGGTCACCGACCGCGGCCTGGAAAATCTGCACGCCTATGTCAGGGGTCAGCACCGCTCGGGCGAGGGAGAGCGCGCGGGTGCGGCTGGATGCTGTGCCTGCTGATGAGTGCAGTCGTCGCAGGTTGGCATGCATACTCGGCAACGTCCGTACCAAGCGCAGCGAGAACCGTGCCGCGCGTCCGGTGCGGGCGTCGAACCAGGCGCATAGTCCCTCCCAGTCCTCGACACGGCCACCGCGGGAAGCACCTAGCGCGCCGGCCGCGATGAGGTCGCGGGCCTGTGAGGCGTCGACCGCCGCACCGGCCAGCAAGGCGAACCACGGCCTCAGAGTCTGCAAGGCCTTTGCAACTCGGGCGGAGCCGGAGTCGAGTTCCGCCGCAACGCGGGTGGCGTAGTCGACCAGCAGCCCCTTGAGGTCATGGGTGCGTTCCTCGTCCAGGTCGAACCGGTCGGCCAGGTTCATCAGCGCATCCTCAGCACCAACCAGGGCGGCGTCCAAGTCGTCGTGACTGGTGAACACCACCCCCACAGCATCCACGCACGCTGCATCCATGCGACCGGCAGCAGGCTCGCTGACGCCCAGCACGGCGACGAGTTTCTCCAGTTGGGTGACGATGCGGTTCAGTGACACGATCGGGATCTCCCGCACCGTCGCCGTCCCGGCCAGGACCTGCCGGTAGAAGCGCTGGACATGCCGCCCGGCAGGGCTGGCGGTGTAGCGCCAGTTCCGCGCCAGGATCTCGGCATACCGGCGCGCGCGGCTGGTGTCCGACCGCACCGAGACCGCGCCGATGGTCTTGAGGACATCCAGCCGTGACTCGACCACCCGCACGTCCATACGCAGTCCCGCAGTCGAGAGCGCTGCCGTGACCTCGGCGGCTGTCAGATCGGTCACCGAACCCTCAAGTACGTCCATGATGGCGATGTACTCGGCGGATTCAGGGCGCACCAGATAAGCCACGACCTGCCGTGCGTCGGCCCTGCCGTCCGCTACAACACCGTCCGGTTCTTCTGCCGTCACCACTCCCCCTCCACGCTTCAATGACCACGCATGCCCTACCTCGTTTTCGGAAGGTAAACGCCACCACCGACAACGCCCCCGAGGATCCCCGTTCTTGAGGGGCACTCCCCCATCGTCACGTGACTTGAACGCGCCGCTCTGTCGCCACCTGCATACAGCCTGCCGAGACAACGATTCCGAATGCTCAACCTCATTCCGCAACGGAGCAAGGCCGACACGAACGTGGTTCTGATCTGCACCGATTCGCTGAACAAGCCCCCTTAGGGAGCGTATTTGGTCGTGATCAAGGGGTGGCTCGCGTGAGGTCCTTGATCCAGATCATCGAGGCGCGGAGGTGTAGGCCGGCAAGGTAGCTC
>NZ_JBFAYQ010000104.1:0-7217 GCF_040681345.1 Streptomyces sp. NPDC051776
GATGACAGCGCCAGGACGTAGACCAGGACCACTCTGCTCATGGCGGCAGTGGTCAAATGCAGGCCCCGCGCCATCGGATCGAGAGTCACCGCGACGACCGTCTCGTCGAGCAGAACCAGGCCCCCGGCGAACCCCATGGCGACCAGAACGAAGCGCTTTCGGGGTGGTGGCGAGGTACCGGTACCAGGTGAAACCAATGTGAAGCCCCTTGTGAACCCCGCGGCCGTCGCCGACGACTGAAATGCCGCCGACTTCCCACGGATCGGGCCCCGGCGTGAGGTCACCTTACGGCCGTGGCACCGGAGCATCCGCGAAGCCATTGACGTCGATGAGCCGATGAGGGGACGGACGGAGCGTGCCGACTTGGAGCGTCAAGCCGAGGTGTTCCGATCGGAGCCCGTCCCCGCGGGCTGCGTTCTCCGCGGAAGGAGCGATAAGGCCGCGGCCGCCAGGAACGGGACCCGGACTGCCACGTAGTGGGCGGCTGAGACGGCACTCGTTGTTGCCTGCTTCAGAGTGGGCAACGTTCGCACGTGGTCGTACTGGGATGTGGGAATGACTGCGTATCCGTCCAGCGGAGTTCCCAGTCGGCGGTCATGGTCAGGCCGCTCTCCTCGAGTGCCCCGCCCTGGCCGGAGCCGTCGAGGGCGATGCTGCAATATCCGGCGCGCGCGACGGTGGCCAGCAGCGGGAAGATCTCCTCGGTGCATTCGTCGAACCCGCCGCAGATCACGACGGTTCCGCGCGACGGCCGGTCAGGGCGGACGTCTCAGACCGTGTCCTACATGGTCAGTTTGAGGAGCCGTTTGTAGCAGCAGAGAGCGGCTGCCAAGCCGAGATGGCCAGGTAGTTGCCTGGTTTTCGTTCGTATCGGTGGGTGAGTCTGCGGTAGCCGGTCAGCCAGGACATGGTGCGTTCGATGACCCACCGGCGACGGCCGAGCCGTTCGGTGGAGTCGATGCCGTTGCGGGCGATCCGGACGCCGATGCGCTTGCCCCATAACCATCGACGCAGGTGAGGCACGTCGTACGCCTTCTCGGCGTGAAGGCGCTGAGGCTTGGGCACCCGCGGCCGCCCCGCGACCAGTCTCGGGCCCGGCTTCGGCAGCAACGGCTCGATCAGCGCCCACAGTTCGTCCGAGACGACCCACGGCCGAGCATCCCTCTTCCCCACGGACAGACCAACGAGCATCCAGCCGACAGTCGCACCGTCAACGACTTCTGTTAGGACCTCTCATGCTCCCCGCGTTCCTGGCCGGCGCGGATTGCGGCCCCAATGGCGCGCGACAGCACTGGCAAGTTGTCCCTGGGCAGGGTCGCTGATGTCGGTCAGGGCGTGGTGGCCTGTGGCGGAGCTCGATCTGCTCGGCGAACGTCACCCATGGGCATTCGCCGCAATCGGAGAACAGCCGGCGCACCGAGAGCTCGATCAGGACCTGTTGGCCTCCGCAGGGCGCATCGCCCAGCCGCCGTCCGTCCCGGCTGTGGACCCGATGCGACGGCATCGGGACCGCACCCGGCAGTCCGGATACCGCAGTGGAACGTCCTCCGGCGTCGCCGCCACGATCACCACGCGGCCGTCCAGCACGTCTATATGCTCGACCTGCAATCCCCGCAAGGTACGGGAGCAGAAGGCAGTTTTCCTCACACGCAGCCAGCATCCATCGGAACATGACGGGGCGTCACCGGCGCATCGAAGCACGATCGACTTCATGAAATCTCGTGCTTACAGACACTGCCCAGGGACAACTTGAAAGTGCCCTCCGCAGTCCTGGGAGGTCAACCGCCGGCTGGATGCCGACCTTGATGCCTGGCTGCGTGGCTGTTGGCCTTGCACGACGTTGACGACCTCGCCAGCGCAGAGCCCGAAACCTGCGCTTCCGCATCCACCACCTGCCCGCCCGGCTCGCGAGGCACGCCCGACGCCGCTGGCTGCGGATCGACGCCACCTGGCCCTGGGCCGGCGCGTTCACCACCTACTGGCAGCGGCTCAACACGCTTGGGGGCATCACCCGACGGCCGGCCACTTGCCCCGACGAAGATCAGGAAGGAGGAGAACCGGCCGTCCCCGGGCCCGTGGAACCCGGCGCAGTCGCTCGCCACGCGACAGCCCGTCTCGACACCGGCAGGGACATCATGGGCGAACCACCAGGCGATCGGCAACCAACCCGCTGACGAATCGAGGCCAACTCGAGCCGGCAGCCTTGGGGATGGGATGATCGTCGCACTACGATCTATGGCTGCGTGATCCTCATGATCTCTGGCTGTAGTGCTCGGAGTGGCCGTGATCCTACTTGGAGTGGCCGTGCTCGTCCTTGGCGAGGACCTGGAATGGCCTCATCATCTCGTTATCCTCATGATCGATGATATGGCAATGCCACACATAGCGCCCTGAAATGTCAAAGGACAGTGCGATTCTCGTGATTCCAGGATATGCGATCACCGTGTCGAGTCGACCTCGCTCCCCAGGTTCAGGTGGCGTAGCACTTTCCCCCGACAGTTGTCGGTTCACGACTTCAAACATTGTCTGGTGCACGTGGATTGGGTGTGCTTCGGAGGTGAAATTGTTAATCTCCCAGAGTTCCGAGATTCCTTCGGTGGGCGTCTCCGTGATGGAGTCCGACCACATCAGCTCATGCGGGGTGCCATCACTGTTCACGACGCCGAGCACCATCATGACAGGGATGTTGCCGTTGGTCGTCGAATCGATCTCATCGACGGACAGCCGTCGGGTTTTCGCTGGAGTGGGAATCGGCTTGACCGGGGGCAGTTTGAGTTGGGAGACCGGGAGGCTGGTATCCGCGTTCCTGAGTGGGACGACGGAGAATTTCATGATCTGGCCTGTGGTGTTCGTGTCAGCCGGCGTGAAGCCGGATGATAGCGGACCGTCCGGCCCTTCGTTGATCATGTAGATGTCTGTTCCCGGGGCCACTTTCGAGAAGTCGATGATGACGTCTGCCCGTTGCGCCGGGGCCAACGTAAGCTGGCTGAGCTCCACGGGAGCGGGCAAGAAGCCGCCATCATTGCCAATCTGGTAAAACGGCAGAACCGAAGTGACGGGCCGAGTGGCCGTCGGATTGGACGCGAGTTTTAGGATGAGGGCCCGATTGTTACTCCCGTCCAGGATGCGGAATCGGTATCTGCGAGGTTCCACATTGAGCACCGGCCAGGTATTCCCGTTGACAACGATGGCGTCAGCGCTGAATCCTGGGATCCAGATCGGCGGGATGTCGGTGAACGGAATGTAGGGAGGGTTTGCGCCATCGTAGGCTGCGCTGTCCGGAAAGAATAGCGATCCATCCTGGTTGAATGAACGATCCTGGATGATCAGCGGGATCTCGTAGCACTCATTGTTCGAGTCCAGCCCTCGCTCCCGGATGGTGTCGGGCAGGACCCCTCTGGGTAGATCGCTCTCGCCACCCCTGAGGATGTACATTCCGGCGAGACCGGCATACATATTCAAGCGTGTAAGTCCCAGTGCGTGATCATGATACCATAGCGCGGTCGCGCGCTGACTATTGCCGTATTGAAATGTCGCCGTCCCTGTACGCCACCGAATACCGAACTTGCGAAAGAATTCCTCTTCGAACCGCCGGTAGTACGTCCCTTCCTTGGCGAATCCTCTCTTAATATTTTGAGCATTCGGGAGATACCATGCCTCCGGGTATCCGTCGCTCTCTTGCTGGGTGTGCCCTCCGTGCAGATGAGTGACAATCGGCACCGGGCCAATGTAAGGCCCGGGAGTTTCCGTGAATACTGGGCGTGAGTCCCGCGAGAGATGGCCCCCGGGGGGATTGGCCCAGTGCAGGGTGGGATCCACTGCGAAGAGGTGCGGAAGATAGTCGCCGTTATCGCCCATCAGGCCGTTCACCCAAGTAACAACAACAGGCCTGTCGACTCTTGCCTCAATGGTGTGTCCAGGTGCGCGGAAGGAGTTGCCATGCTCTGCAGCCCCATACCCCCAAACCGTACTCTTCGGCATTCCATCCGGGAGGATTTGCTGACGGAATTGGCGCGCTGTGATCGTGTAATGATCCCTGCCCCGATGGTGTACACCGGGCATGGCTGGCGGGATGGACAACTGTGTTACATATTTAGGGATCGTGGACGCGTCGAGCGCTCCGCCGGATCTCATTCGGTGGGATTTAGAGGAAATTAGGAGCGGGGCATCCTTTGCGTGAAAGCGTGATGCCGGTGGTGAACCAGAGCCCAACATGGTCAGGCCGACTCCGGCCAGAGTTCCTGCGGTAGAGGTCAGGATCCGACGCCGACTCAGTGGATTATCCTTGGCATTCATGGACACGTTATACATTCTCAGACCTTGTTAGCTGTAGAGCCATCCTCGGCGTGTCGGTGACGCATCGAGGAGTGTGCTGGGCATTCTCATGTTTAGTGATGGCGCCGAGTCCGGGAAGATCGCCGGATTTGTTGATCTTCTGGGAAGGGTCGGTCTTGGAGGCTGCCGGGGTGTCTGTGTCGCACAAGGGGTTTCGGTTCCGGGTGAAGATCATTTCCCGCGCGGTGCGGACGTACCACCGTTTCCCGCTCAGCTGCCGCGAGGTCGAGTAGGCCTTGCCGGCGCGTGGGATCATCGCTCCCGCGAGGCCGTCCGGCAGTGGTGTGACCGGTTCGCCCCCAGTTCGTGGCCGTGCGCCGCCGCCAAGCTGTCACACCACTGCAGCCCGTCCGCTCCGCGGGGGACGTCTCTCCAGCTCACGCTCTTGCACAGGCGTAAACGATGCCCCGCAGAGCTGCACGGGTCATCGCCGGCAATCGACCGGGATACCGCCGACGCCGCGGCGTCCGGGCCGGAAGCAGCGGGGCTATGCGTTCCCGCAGGTCATCAAGTACAAGGTCACCAGATACCCGGCAGACCCTGCCGCCACAGCACCCAACTGCCAAGCCGACACACCGAACTCATTCTGAAATGATCAGTAAGGCAAGCTTGGCGAACCGTCAGCGCTGATCACACTCGGGGCGTGTCAGCACGCGCCTGCACGCCCACCACACCATACGATGAGTTCGCGTGCCATGTAATCAAGAGGTCGCGTTGGGAACAGGCACGCATGGAAACCGGGTGTATCGCTTTCTCCCCCCACCAGCCTCGGAGACACCTATGCGGTACAACCCCCTGAAGATCTTCGGTCGGGTGCCGCTCGCGGGAAATTACCCGGCGGCAGTAACCCTCGCGCTACTTGCGCTCTGCCCCTATCTCGTCCTCACTACAGCCACGTCCCTCATGCGGCCGGTGCTCATGAGGGAACTCGATGCGAGCGCCTTCGAGCTACAGCTGACCGTCGGGCTATCCAACGCCGGTTATGCCTTCGGAGCAGTAATGGGCGCGGATTTGGTCAAGAGGTTTCCTCGGCGGCGCGTCTATCTCACTTGCGAGTCCGGTTTTACGGTGAGCACGCTGCTGGCCCTAAGTGCTACCGATATCTCCGTATTCGCGACCGGTATGGTCTTGCAGGGTTTGACCACGGGAGTGCTGCTCGTATCAGCATTGCCTCCGATGATTCTCTCGCATGGTGTGAAAAGATTGCCTACCAGTGCCGCAGTAATTAGCGTTGGTTTGTTTAGTGTGACGGCCTTCGGGCCGTTCGCAGGTGGCCTCGTCGGAACCCTGGGGGGTTGGCGACTCATGTTCACAGCCATCGCTGTACTCGCTGCGGTGGGGCTTGTCGTCGGGGCCTTGACATTCGAGAGGAACAAGGCACCGGCACCTGGGCTGCCACTCGACCGGTTGGCTATCACCTGTGCCTTCGGAGCCACTGTGTTGCCGTTCTTCGGCGTGGCGTGGCTGACGCGCAGTTCTTTCTCCGACAAAGGATTTCTTATCCCGGTCTCGGTCGGATTGCTATTTGTCGTGGTCCTTGTGGTGTCCGAGAAACGGGCGTCTTCGCCGCTGATGCCGGTGCGGCCCATCAGCACCACTCTGCCGGTCACGGGTCTCGCAGCAGCGATGATTTCTGGGGCCTCTTTCATCACACTCATCGAACTGGTCGAGGTATATCTGCTGCGAACGGTGCGCTTCGACGACCTCGAGGTTGGAGCACTACTTACACCCGCGCTCGTTGGCGTGGTAATTGCCGCGATCCTATTTCGGCAGCTACTGGATTCCCCATGGGTTCCCTGCCTGGCTCTAGCGGGCCTCGTGAGTATCGCGGTAGGCGCTGCCTTGCTGTTGTGTACCGGTGTGTCGAATGCCTCCATCGTTGTCCCGCTCGCTTCGATCTTCCTGGGCTTCGGGGCGGGGTCCGGCGTGACACCTGGTTTGTTCATGGCTGGGCTCTCGGCGCCCGCCGCGCAGATTCCCGCGACATTCGCCCTGGTGGAACTTCTACGCTCAGAGGCTGCTTTCCTTATCGGACCCGCGCTAGTACGGCTTGCTATTGTCAGAGGTATCGCAGACGGGTTTGGTTTTTCCGTGGCGATCATGCTGATGGTAATGATTATGGGGGCAGCGCTTCTTGTCGGGATCTATCTCATGAGTGGGGCGGCTCTCAGGAGACCCGACCTCGAAGCGTGGCTCGCTGGGACATCGACTGC
This sequence comes from Streptomyces sp. NPDC051776, assembly GCF_040681345.1. Taxonomy (NCBI): domain Bacteria; kingdom Bacillati; phylum Actinomycetota; class Actinomycetes; order Kitasatosporales; family Streptomycetaceae; genus Streptomyces; species Streptomyces sp. NPDC051776. The sequence continues at coordinate 6,549 of NZ_JBFAYQ010000104.1, forward strand.
GTTCAAATCTCCCCCTGTGGCTGCCAAGCTCCGGAAAACATGATCCCCTAATGCTCGGGACCGTGAGATATTCGGTGCAACTCCAGGTGATGAAAGAGTACACCGGTGAGCAGCGAGAACATCGCGATGTCGTCGGAGAGCGGTCCCCTTTCGGCGGCTGTGGATGACCCTGTATTGACACGGCCATTTAGCCAGAGCATCATGTCTATGCCTCGGATGTCTGCGGAAACGCACGCTTCCACAAGTGCAATCCCGACGGCCAGCAGTCCTTCATGTGAGAGGCATGCAAGATCCTTTATTCTGCATTGGGGAGATTGGGCCAGCAATGGCTTGAACATCGACATGCTAAATTGCGGTCCGCGCCGTGTCGATTGCGACAAACCGGGGGCGAGTCATGACATTCTTCGCTGCCCGCATGTCGGTCTCGACGTCGGAGAATTTATCTCTCCGCATGGCCCAGCTGTCGATTCGCATGGCGGCAAATTATGTATTGGGGAAATTGCCACCGCAATGCTTAGACCGTGTCCTACATGGTCAGTTTGAGGAGCCGTTTGTAGCAGCAGAATGCGGCTGCCTAAAGGTTGTCCCGTAACCCCTGGTCAGGGATGAGATGATCTTGTTGTGGCTGGTGTGATCACGGCGTCGGAGCCGTCCTGGATAGGTCCGTTC
>NZ_JBFAYQ010000105.1:0-6741 GCF_040681345.1 Streptomyces sp. NPDC051776
CCCATCGCCATGCCGACCCCCAGGCCCATGCCCTCGCCGGCGCCGCCGGGGTTGCTCGCCGCGTCCCGGATCGCATCAGCCGCCTGGAAGCGCGCGTAGTTCTCGACGTCTCCCATGACGAACCTGACGCAACCGTTTACGTTGGCCCGTGCCACCGGGATGACGAAACAAGAGCGCAGGTGAAGCCAGAGGGCGGCAGGTGGAACATTGACCGCGCTTGCTTCGGGACGTGCAGGGTCCGCGGTCATGTCGGCCGGAAAGCCGCTCATGCCGTGGAGGCCTATGAACCGGTCGCCGGACCAACCGGCGCCCAGCACAGGAGCGCGGGCCGGGCGCCGCAAACTCCCGTGACTGCATGCCGAGGATCCCGTTGATCACGCTGACCAGGTGCGGGCGGCCGGCACCTGCTCAGTTGTCCACCATCGGGCTCTTCTCGATGATCGGAGTTTGCTCGCCATGAAGCCTCCCGAGAGACACGAGCCCTCCCCGGCCTTCTCGTGGCGGGACCGGCTCGGCCTGTGCGCCGCGGCTCTCGCCGCGCTGGTTGTGCAACTCGATTGGCTTGCGGTGAATCTTGCTCTTCCCCGGATCTCCGCTGAATTCTCTCAGTCGACCACCAACCTTCAATGGGTCATTTCCAGTTTCATGCTTGCCTTCGGTGGGCTGCTTCCCATCGCCGGACGGTTGACGGACGCCTACGGCCGACGACGCATGACCATCTACGGAACGCTCACGTTCATGGTGAGTTCCGGAATCTGCGCGGTTGCGCCGGACCTCCTGTGGTTGATCATCGGACGCGTTCTGCAGGGGGTGGGCGGAGCCTTTGTCGCTCCGGGCTCAGTCGCCATGATCTCCGGGGTCTTCGAAGGACGGCGGAAAAACGTCGCCATCGGCTTCGTGATGGGAGCGTCAGGGGCGGGGGCCGCCTTCGGCCCGTTCGTCGGAGGCATCCTGGCCGAGTTCAACTGGCGTTACGTCTTCTGCGTCAACCTGCCGGTGTGCGCCCTGGCAATCCCCTTGATCCATTGGTGCGTCAGGCCCTCCCGCGACCCTGTGGCAGCCGCGCAACGCCCACCACTGGTCAGCGCTGCTGCGGTCGTTCTCGGCTTTGTCGGGGTGACACTGGCCATCGACCGGGGTCCCACGTGGGGATGGACGTCCGCGGCGACCCTGCTGGTCGCCGGAACCGGATTTCTGCTCCTCATCGTCTTCGTGCTCAAGGAGACGAAGGGAAGCAGTCCCCTGCATGATCACGCCTTCTACCGAGACCCGGACATCCAGTTGTTGACCGCCACGGGAGCCCTGTCCGTTGTCGGCTATTCCATTCTCTGCACCTTCTCGGCCATCTACCTCGAGGTGGATCAGGGACTTTCACCCCTCGCTGCAGGTTGCCTCTTCCTGGCCATCTCCTTTCCAGACGCGCTCTTCAGTTACGCCGCGGGAAAGGTGGCCGCAAGCACCTATACCTACGTCTACCTATGCGCAGCCATGGCGATCACGGCCTTGGGAATTCTGCTGGTCACCTGGGCAGAAACTCTCGGCCTCTACGTGGTTGCCTTCATTATCTGCGGATTGGGCATCGGGCTGACGTACGGACTGACGAACTTGATGACGCAGCATCGGGTGGCGTCCGAAAAGGCTGGAGCAGCCATCAGTCTCGGCCTTGCCGCGAAAATGCTCGCATCCGCCATCGCCATCGCTCTGGCAGCCACCTCGCTGGAAGCTCTCAACAGAGGAGTCTCAGGTGCTGCAACGAACACGGGGGCATTGGAGACCATCCTCAGGGCCGCAGGGCTTTTGATCGGCTTGGGATCCCTCCTGCTCGTGCCGCGAGCGGCAACGTCCCTCCGAAGTCCGAGGAACCCCTGATGGGAAGACCGTCCCCTACATGGTTCAGAAACCCAGGCCAAGAGGGGCGACCAGTCGGACGCCGCGTCGTCCGGCGGGGGGTGTTGCCGTTGCGGGGCGGTCAAGGCGCGCATGGCGAGCACGCGCGAACTGTGACCGCGGTTGTCTTCCTGCGGCTCGGGACCCGCAATGGCATGTGGATCATCGGGCCCTGACACAGAAGAGGTCCTATGCGTTTGTGTTCACTGGCGCATGTTTGCTGTTCCCCACCATGCCATGGCTACTGCCAGGGTCAAGGTGATGTAGAGGCAGAGGAGTTTGCGCTGCAGGGTGAGGTAGCGCTTGGTATACGCCTTCTTGAGTTCTTCGCTCCGGGCGATGATGGTCCGGTACGTGTGGCGGGTGAGGGCGATGCGTTCCTCTCGGTAGAGGCGGACGATTTCCTCGTGCTGGCTGGTGGTGAGCCAGGGGAGTCGTGAGGCGAAGGCTTCCGCTTCTCGTTGAGCGATGCCGAGTTGTTGTTGGCCCAGCAAGTAGCCTTCCAGGCGGGCGATTCCTGCTTTGACTTGTCTTCTGTCAGTCATGGTCGTTCCCGGTGAGGGGCTTGGCTGTGCCTTTGCCGGGTTCCACGACGTCTCGACGCCCCACGTTGTATTCCTGGTCCGCGGCCGAGATTTGGGGGTGGTGGAGGTCGAAGGCGGGCGATTCGGAGCGGATTTTGGGCAGGGTGAAGAAGTTGTGGCGGGGTGCTGGGCATGAGGTGGCCCACTCCAGGGACCGTCCGTAGCCCCAGGGGTCGTCGACCTCACAAGTCTTGCCGTACTTGGTGGTCTTCCAGATGTTGTAGAGGAATGGGAGGGTGGACAGGCCCAGCAGAAACGCTCCGATGCTGGAGACCATGTTCAGCGTGGTGAAGCCGTCGACGGCGAGGTAGTCGGCGTAGCGGCGGGGCATCCCTTCGGCACCGAGCCAGTGCTGGACGAGGAAGGTGCCGTGGAAGCCGATGAAGAGGGTCCAGAAGTGGATCTTTCCGAGGCGTTCGTCGAGCATCTTCCCGGTCATCTTGGGCCACCAGAAGTAGAAGCCGGCGAAGGTGGCGAAGACGACCGTGCCAAAGACGACGTAGTGGAAGTGGGCGACGACGAAGTAGCTGTCGTGGACTTCGAAGTCCATGGGCGGGGAGGCGAGGATGATGCCGGTGAGCCCGCCGAGGAGGAAGGTGACGAGGAACCCGATGGACCAGAGAATCGGTGTTTCGAAAGAGAGTGAGCCCTTCCACATGGTGCCGATCCAGTTGAAGAACTTCACACCGGTCGGTACCGCGATGAGGAAGGTCATGAAGGAGAAGAACGGCAGCAGGACCGCTCCGGTGGCGAACATGTGATGCGCCCACACGGTCACCGAGAGCCCTGCGATGGCGATGGTGGCCCCGATCAGCCCCACGTACCCGAAGACCGGCTTCCGGGAGAAGACCGGGAAGATCTCGGTGACGATTCCGAAGAACGGCAGCGCAATAATGTAGACCTCGGGGTGGCCGAAGAACCAGAACAGGTGCTGCCACAGGAGAGCTCCGCCGTTCTCCGGGGCGAAGACCAGTGCCCCGAACTTGCGGTCGGCCTCGAGTACGAGAAGTGCTGCGGCCAGGACGGGGAAGGCCAGCAGCACCAGAACGGATGTCAGCAACACGTTCCAGGTGAAGATCGGCATGCGGAACATGGTCATGCCGGGGCATCGCATGCAGATGATCGTGGTGATGAAATTGACTGCGCCCAGAATCGTGCCGAATCCGGCGAGCGCCAAGCCCATGATCCACATGTCGGCGCCGATGCTGGGGCTGTGCGGCCTGGTACTCAGGGGCGTGTAGGCGGTCCAGCCGAAGTCGGAGGCGCCCTGCGGGGTGAGCAGTCCTCCGATGACAATGATCCCGCCGAAGAGGAACAGCCAGTAGGAGAACATGTTCAGCCGGGGGAAGGCCACGTCGGGCGCGCCGATCTGCAGTGGCATCACGGCGTTGGCGAACCCGGCAAACGTAGGGGTGGCGAAGAGCAGCAGCATGATCGTGCCGTGCAGGGTGAAGGCCTGGTTGTACTGCTCGTTCGACATGATCTGCAGACCGGGCCGGGCGAGCTCCGCGCGCAGCCCCAGGGCGAGCAGGCCGCCGAAGAGGAAGAAGACGAACGAGGTGATCAGGTACAGGTGCCCGATGACCTTGTGATCTGTCGTCGATGCCCAGGACACCAGGATGCGTCCGACGCTCCGGCGAGCGGTCGTCGGCGCGGTCGGTTCGGTCAGCGTGGCCATCAGTTCTCCTCGCTAGCGGAAAGGCACTCCGTAAACGACTACGGGCTGCCATCGAAACGAGGTCGCCGGAAACTTTGCGGCGAATGGGTGAAGCCCACCCTCGGCCGCGGACCCTACCGTCGTTTCAAATGCCCCGCGTCTTCGATTGGGCTGATGGGCTCAACGCGAAGTGGCAGGTTGCCGGTGCTGCGAGAAGCATGTGGACTGAAGTGGCGCCGCGCCTGCCCCCCCTTTTTCCACCCGGGAGTCCTGTGTCGTTCAATCCGCTCGAACAGTCGGGGATTCCCCTGGACCGTCAGCTGCGGAACTGGCGTGAACTGAACGTATCGCCCATTGACCCGGACCACTGCGACCCCTATACCCGGTGCCGCATCATCGCCATGAACGGCATCGAGGTGGAGGCGATCGTCTTCAGCCACCAAATGGCCCGGCACTGTCCGGATATGGAGGTCAAGCAGCAGCTCGCCCGGACCCGGTACATCGAAGCGCAGCAGCAGAAAGTCGTGAACTGGCTCCTGCCCGGTGTGGCATCCGTCTTGGAGACGACCATCGCTTACGAGCAGGTGGCGGTGGACCTCACAGCCTGGGTGGCCCGCATGGAGCCTGATCCGTACCTGAAGCAGGCCTACCAGTTCGGCATGCTGGAGGACTTCGACCACCTGTACCGGTACGCGAACCTCTACGAGGTGATCGAGCACCGGAAGGCCGAAGAGATCGTCCAGGGGCTGACGGAGGTCATGCCCGGCCGGCCGACGAAGTACCACCACCGCAATGCCGTCGACAACGTCCGCGAGCCCTACGATCGGTCGGGGACCGACCCGATCTCGAAGCTGCACGCGCTGACCATCATGGCGGCCGAGCAGCAGACCATGAACTTCTACATGAACGTCGGCCCCCAGTACATGGAACCGATCGCCCGCCAGCTCTACCAGGAAATCGGACTCATCGAGGAAGCGCACGTCACCCACTACGAGTCCCTGGTCGACCCGGGGGAGACCTGATGGGAACAGCTCGTCCACCACGAGTACAACGAGTGCTACCTCTACCATTCCTTCCTGGAGACCGAGCCCGACCCCAAGGTGAAGGCCATCTGGGACCTCCACCTGAACATGGAACTCGAGCACCTGCGCATCGCGTGCGACATGATGCGCCGGCACGACGGCCGGGACCCGGAGGAAGTCCTCGCTCCGGAGCTGCCGAACGTCGTGACGTTCGAACCGAACAAGGCCTACGTGCGGGAGCTGCTGGACACCCAGATCGACCTCACCACGCTGGGTACTGGATACGTCCGGGAAGCCCATGAGCGATTCGAGGCCATGCAGGACGCCCTGAACAACGGCGACCAGCCGCCCAGTGAACAGGTCATGACCCAGCACCGCGAGATGTTCGGCCGCGAGTACCGCTCGGAGACCGAGGGCGAGCACCCCGACCCGGCCCAGCGCTCACGCGACTGATTCCCCGGTCCTTCAAGCCGGCATTGAAGAACAGCCACCCATTCCCATCAGGAATAGGCCTCCAGGAGATTCTGTGACCGAGAATGCTGAAGAGCGACGCGACCGGCGGAGGGGACGACGTCGTCGCTCTGTTGTTGCGTCAACACGGCGACATCCGGAACCTGTTCGACGAAGTCGAGCGCGCCACCGGGGATCAGCGCCGGGACGCCTTCCACCGCTTGGTCCGACTCCTGGCCATCCACGAAACCGCCGAGGAAGAGATCATTCACCCCGCCACCCGCCACCCGCCGCCCGCCGCCCGCCGCCCGCAGCGCGTTCGAGGGCGGGGAGGATGTGGTCCGAGACCGCTTGGAGGAAGAACGGCAGGCCAAGGAGCAGCTGGCCCGGCTCGACGACATGGACCCCGGCGACCCGAAATTCATGCCCATCCTCCTGTCCCTGCGCACCTCAGTGATGGCACACGCGCGAGCTGAGGAACGGTACGAGTTCGCCCAGCTGCGACGTCACTTGGAGCCGAACCAACTCGCTGGTCTGGCCGCAGCCCTCAGGGCCGCCGAAGCAACGGCCCCGACCCGTCCGCACCCCGGAGTGGAGTCGGCGAAAGCCAACCTCGCCGTCGGCCCGATGGCGGCGATCGCCGACCGCACCCGGGACGCGGTACGCGAAGCGCTGAAGAAGAACGACTGACCCCGAATTCCCGCCCCAAGCAGGCATGAACGCGCGAAATTGGGAAGCATCACCAGATTGCGGCCGGTCGCACGAATGCTCGGAGGCCGATATTCATGGCCCCCTGCTTCTCGTTCTCCCTCTCGCCGTGCTTCTGTTCGACGCGGGGTTTGCCCTCAAGACCCTCTGGTGGTTGCTGCCACAATGCTGGTGGCCTGGTTGTTGGGCTTCGTGATACGGCCCGCAGGCCAGGCGGGCGCCAGAGCCGCAAGTACCGCTGGTAGATAAGTCAACTCGGCATGTGGGGGGTGGCGCCCAATCTCAGGCGCCACCCCCACGCATTCTGAACCGGATGAGATCCCGGGCAGCTTCACCGATCCCCATTACCTTCTTCGTGGCCCCGCAATGGGGCTCCCGGCCTCTGGAGCTGGCATGACTGGGTCCCCCTGTCGAGTGCATGGCCTGGGGGGTG
>NZ_JBFAYQ010000106.1:0-6565 GCF_040681345.1 Streptomyces sp. NPDC051776
AACAGGATCAGGCTGCCCATCAAGATCAGCACTCATGTCCACCGTGACTGTCGCCAACCCCCACCTTCGTGCTCATGCAGAGAGTCGTCCAACAGCGGGGCACTGGTCAGGTCGGAGTTTGCGGTTGGTGGGGGGGCACGGGCCCGGAGAAGCTGCGAACGTGCGCGGGGTTGGATTCCTTTCCGTGGTAGAGCACCAGGACGAGACCAAGGCGACCTACGACGGGATCGTCGAGCTGTATGCGTCGATGTTCGCTGATCGGCTGGAGACGAAGCCGATCGCGCGGAACATGATCGGCACCTTCGCCGAGCTGGTGCGCGGGGCGGGGACCCGCGGGCAGCAGACGTCGCACAGAACACCGCCCGATCCGGTGAATGGGCCGGGAGTGCCGCCGCTTCTGTGAATCACCGGGCAGCGCGCAGGGGCCCCGCCCGGTTACCGCGACATTGGTCAGGTGCTGATCTGTTTGCGGCTGTCCCCACCGCTGATAGCGATCTTGCGGGGCTTGGCCTGTTCGGCGACCGGGATCCTCAGGCGCAGGACGCCCGCGTCGTAGGAGGCGTCGATGCGCTCGGTGTCCAGGGTCTCGCCGAGGAAAAGCTGCCGGCTGAAGAACCCGGTGGGCCGTTCAGAGACCACGACCTCCACGCCCTCGCCCATGCTGGGGCGACGTTCGGCCCTGATGGTCAGCACGTTGCGTTCGACATCGAGGTCGATCGACTCCGGGTCGATTCCCGGAAGGTCCAGTTCGACCACGAAGGTCTCGCCCTCGCGGAAGGCGTCCATCGGCATGGCCGCGGGTCGGGCAGGAGTGCCCAGAAGCTGCTGGGTGAGGCGGTCCAACTCACGGAAGGGGTCCGTACGCATCAGCATCGTGATCACTCCCTTTCCTCGGATGCCCGTGATGCGCAACCTCACTGACTTATATAACTCCCGAGAGAAAAGTTGACAAGACCAGACGCAATCCTGCGGGAATGCGCGCAGGTTGTGGCGCTGATTAGCCGTGATGCCCGCCACAGGGCGCTCTGGCCGGGGCCGACATTCCGGTCACCGCCACCCTGCGCGGGAGGGGGCGGGGCGCGGCATGCTCTGGTTGCGCCACCGCCTGTTGCAGGTCGTGGCCCGGCGGGTGTGGCGCGTACCGATCAGCGCGCTTGCTCAGAGTTCACCCAAAGCCGCGCCGCGGATCGACCAAGTGGGGCCTGAGCCTACTCCGCGAAACCATGATGGAATAGATATTCCGTCGCGGGCTCCCTGCCCTTCTCGCCGTGCCCATGCCGCGGACGCCTCGCGAGGTATCGCCTCCGCGGCCGCCCCCCGCAGGAGGCTCTGCCATGGCCTCGCACCGTTCCGATCACATGCTCCGAGGGCTGCTGCGAGCAAGCCACGTGTCGACCTTCGAAGACCTGCCCGCGCTGGTGGCCGAACACGCCGAACGCCAGGGCTTGCACCAGGCGACCATCTTCGTCAGCGACCTACAGAAAATGGTGCTGCGGGAGGCGACCGGACGCGGACGTGACGCCGGACGCGGCGGGACCCAACTGGACATCGACACCACCTCGGCCGGCCGTGCCTATACCTCCGGCGAGATCTCCTCCTTCTCCGAGAAGGGATACGACCGGCATTGGCTGCCCCTTCTGGACGGCACCGAACGCCTGGGCGTACTGCGCGTGGACAGCCGGCCCCAGCCCACCGGCCAAACCATGGAAGCCATGAAAGACCTCGCCTCACTTGTGGGTCTGCTCTTGGTGGCCAAACGCGCGAACAGCGACTCCTACGCCCGCCTCATCCGGGTCAACGCCATGACGGTCTCCGCGGAGATGCAATGGACCCTGATGCCGCCCCGCACCTTCGCCAACAGCCACGTCACCATCGCCGCCCAGATGGAACCGGCCTACGCCACCGCAGGCGACGCCTTCGACTACGCCCTGGCAGCCAACATCGCCCACCTCGCGATCTTCGACGCCATGGGCCACGACACACCGGCCGGACTCACCGCAAACCTCGCCATGGCCACCTGCCGCAACCGCAGACGCCAGGGCGCGTCGCTGGACCACACATGCGCAGCGATCGAGAAGATGATCAGCGAACATTTCATGGACAGCCGGTACGCCACCGCCGTCCTTGCCGACCTCGACATGATCACCGGCCTTCTGACCTGGGTCAACTGCGGTCACCCCCAGCCCGTACTGATCCGCGGCGGCCGCAGGACCACGCACCTGGAATGCCCGCCCGCACCCCCTCTGGGGACCGGTTTCGACCTGCCCATCTCCGTGTGCCGCAAGCAACTCCAGCCCGGCGACCGGCTCTTGCTCTACACCGACGGCGTCACCGAAGCCCGCAGCGCGGCAGGCACCCAATTCGGGCTCGACCGGTTCATCGACGCCCTCATCCGCCACCAGACCGACGACCTCTCCGTCCCAGAGACCCTGCGCCGCCTCATCCACGCCGTGCTCCACCACCACGAGGGAAACCTCAGCGACGACGCCACCGTCCTGCTATGCGAATGGAACGGCCCTCCATCGCCGCGAGGCAGAGGTGCGGCATGACGCGCACCGGCACGCACGGCACTCAGCACCGCCGGAAGCGGACGGCCGAATCCACCCGCAACCTTCGACCGGAAGGCCCCGTACTCGGGAGAGGTCAAGTGCGGGCCTGGTACGGGAGCCAGCTCCTGCCGGGCAGGGCGTGCGGTGCCATTCCGTGGCTGATCGAGCGGGGAACCCCGGTGGGTTCCTCATCCGGGCATGCGGGTGTCCTCCGACGGCGCAGATCACGCGGAGCATGAGATTGATCATGGTCACGAGTGAAGGGGTGGCCAGCACAGGCGTTGGGCCGACGTACCGGGGGTCGGCGGTTGTTGATACCAGGCCGTTGGGCGGGATACATCCGAAGACCCAGGCCTCCCAGGACCCTTGGTGCAATGCTGCGCGTACTGGTTGCGGGCCTGACCTGAGACGGCGGCGCGGAGCTGTGCCGGGTGCCTGATCCCCATGGCACGGGCTGAGATCGGGCCCGACGTCCCTATGACGCTGAGGGATTCGACTGCGGCTGGCCCCCTTGGGTGCGCAGTTGCTCGTTGATGCGCTGGGCTTCCTCGAGTTGGTCTTCGAGGATGATGATGCGGCAGGCAGCCTCGATGGGGGTCCCCTGGTCAACGAGTTCGCGGGCGCGTGCGGCGATACGTAGTTGGTAACGGGAATAGCGACGGTGGCCGCCTTCGGAGCGCAGGGGTGTGATCAGTCGGTGTTCGCCGAGGGCGCGGAGGAAGGCGGGGGTGGTGCCGAGCATGTCGGCAGCCCGGCCCATGGTGTAGGCGGGGTAGTCGTCGTCGTCGAACTTGTCGACGACGCGGGTACTGCGAGGGGGCATAGACCTCTTCTTTCCAAGGACAACGTCGGGGGGCCCGAGTGCCGTACCGGCACTCGGGCCCCGAGCTTTCAACACCATCTACCGGCTGACTGCGCCGGACTTCTTGTTCCGCTGGTCCGCCCGGGAGGGCGGAAGTGCGGGGATCGCGGATGCGTGACCGGGGACCACCTTCCAATCCGGGGTCTGCGGTACCCGAGCGGTGTTCTGCTTCGCCCAGGCGATCCTGATGGCGTCTGCTCCTTACCTCATTCGGTTACTCGGTTGTACTGCTGGTATTGCGGATACTGCATGCGGCCCCATGGGCCGCTCGGCCCGGCAGAGCGGCCCATGGGCCGCTCGGCCCGGCAGCCAGTGAAGGAACCCAGCCTTTCCGGCCCCGCCGCTCCACTGCCGTTCCGCGTCCTGCCTGACCTGCTCGCACGGCAGTTCATCTCTGCCGTGCCCTCTTCGACTTCCTGGGTACGAGGAAACACTAACCCTCGCACGCACTCATGTCTACTCTCGCCAGGACAGGTTTTCTCCGAATGGGGTGATGAGAGTTCTACCTCCCGCATGCCCGGAAGCGTGGCCTATGGGGTTGAGGTCGGGCTCGGCGGGCACCAGCTGAGCTCAGCGACGCAACCGACTGGGCGGGGGCGCAAGCGCATGACCGACATGCAGACGACGGCACAGCGCCTCCCAGGCCCCCGTCGTTCTCGAAGACGACAGCCCACTGACGCCCCTCGCCTCCGCGGGGTCGCCCGCGCCTTCATCGATGATCTCGACCCGGCCCCGGGCCACGAGACCGCGAAAACCCTGGCCCTGGTGGTCTCCGACTCGCCACCAGCGCCCTGCGCCACGGCGGCGGCTCCTACACCCTCCACCTCAGTGCCACCACCGAAGCGGTGCACGTTGTCGTCAGCGGCCCCAGTCCCGCACTCCCGCGAGAGGTGCCCCCGACCTCGACAGTGGCGCCGGAGGGTTCGGATGGCCCATGGTCCACCGCCTGGCCAGCGAGGTGACGTTCACCCCGCGCCCCGGCCGGGGCAGCCATCCACGCCCGCTTCCCCCGGTGACACGACCTGCTCCTGGGTGCGTCAGGTTGGGCTTCGACGCCGGTCGTTGCTGTTGCGGCGTAGCTGGTTGGTGTGCCGGTTGATGCCGTCGATGCGGGCGGCGAGGTCGGGATGGCTGTCCTGGAGATGTGGGTGGGCGTCGGCCAGTGGGCCGACCAGGCCGGCGGCATCATCGGCGGCCAGGGCTTGGTCGAGGTCCCCGACCGGGGTGCGGGCCGATGTCGGCAGATCAGTGAGGGCGGTGATCTGTCCCGCAAGGCGGCGCAGGTCGGCGGCGTGGCGGCGGGCCCAGTCGTCGACGCTGCGGTCGGCGGCGCGGCGGTCGCGTGTGTCCTGGATGCGTTGTTCGCCGGTGCTGCCGGCAGCGCCCGGGCGGATGCGCAGGTAGCGTCGTTCGGCGGCTTGCCGGCTGGCGACCCCCAGGGGGGTGGCGAGTTGAGCCCAGCTCGCTCCCCCGGTGCGGGCTGCTTCGATCAGTCCGGTCTCCCACGCGGCCAGGCGCTCGCGTACGTCCCGGAGCAGAGAGAGGGCTGCGAGTGCCTGTGCCGCGGCCGAGCCTTCGTCGTTGGCGGGTGGATCACCTGGCGTGGTGGCGTATGCGGTGTGTACGGCCTCGGCGATATCGATCAGCGCTCGGTGGGCGGCGAGCACGGCGGGTGCAGGGTCATGTACCTCGATGGTTTTGCGGTGGGCTTCAGGCAACGGGCCTCCTCCTCCCGGGCGGTTGTCAACGTGTCGGCGACGCTTGGTTTGTCATCGCATGGATGACATGGTACAACCGTGTCAGGTGAAGCGCATTGGCTGAGTTTTCAGCGAGCCGATGGAGGTGTGATCCCATGTTGATGCGCACTGACCCCTTCCGTGAACTGGACCGTCTGGCCCAGCAGTTCATGGGTACGACAGGGACCTGGTCACGGCCGTCCTCGATGCCGATGGACGCCTACCGCGAGGGCGACACCTACGTGATCGCCGTGGACCTGCCCGGCGTGACCGCCGACGCGATCGACATCGACGTCGAGCGGAACGCGCTGACGATCAAGGCCGAGCGCCGGCCCCTCGCACACTCCGACGATGTGCAGATGACCATTTCCGAGCGCCCCCTCGGCGTCTTCTCTCGCCAGGTCATGCTGGGCGACAGCCTGGACGCCGAGAACATCCAGGCCCACTACGACGCAGGGGTCCTGACCCTGCGCATCCCGATCGCCGAGCGGGCCAAGCCCCGCAAGATCGCCGTCACCACGGCCGACCGCGATCAGAAGCAGATCATGGGCTGAGCATCCCACCGATCCGCCGGAGCAACTGTCGCGGCGGACGCCCCGGCGGGGAGCCCTCCCCTCATCCCCGCCTCAGGCGAGGGAGGCGGCCCAGGCCCCGGGCCGCCTCCCCCACCGCCTCAGCAGACCGATCGTGGCATGGGCAGCGCCCAGCACGACTCGGCCTGGGCTCGCTTGTGTCACCTGGCGAGCCCAGGCGCTCCGGCCCACACCACTACTACGACAAAACAACGGAAAGGCAGCACCCGCCGATGTACGCCCAGCCCAATCTCGACCGTCCGGCCCCCGCCATGACCTACGACCAGTTGCTGGAGCGCGTGCGGTACGACGGGGCCTACTCCACCCGGGAGCGGGCCGAAACGGCCGTCACAGCGGTGCTGGCCGCGCTCGGCCGCCAGCTCGTGGGCGATGAGCGCGTCGACCTGGCCGCACGCCTGCCCGTCGAGGCGGCACTCCAATTCACCGGGCAGGTCCCGGCAACCGAAACCCTCACCGGCTGGGGCTTTGTGAAGGACCTCGCCGACCGCACCGGCGCCACCCCCGCAACCACCCGCTGGGACGTCGGCACCGTCCTCACCATCGTCGCCGAACTGGCCGGACACGAACTCCTGGCCCGTATCCTCACCCAACTCCCCAGCGGCTATGCCCTGCTGTTCGGGCGAGCCGAACTGATACAGGCCGCCTGACCCGGGCAGACCAAGGCCACCGGATGAGACACCGGCCCCCACTTCCGCAGAGCCCGGAAGGGGGCCGGTCCCGGCGTTACAGGCCCTAGGGCCTGTGTGATGTTGTGATCAGCCAGTCGCCTTCAGGAGGTCGTTGATCCAGATCATGGAGGCACGGAGGTGGAGGCCGGCGAGGTAG
>NZ_JBFAYQ010000107.1:0-6548 GCF_040681345.1 Streptomyces sp. NPDC051776
GGTGTGGAGCCTAGACACCTCCACCACATCGGAGGTCTTCGCTCTTGATCAACCCCCCACGAGTGTCAACAACGCTCATGGTCAGAACACCTAGGCGTCTGCCGTGCCATTGCGGAGAACGCGGTCAGAGAGCCGTCTTTGGTTACACAACGGCTGGGCCACCGGCCACCGGTGAGCGAGACATCACCGTCAGCATCCCCCGTGTTGGAGTCATTGCAGTCGTTGTTCTGCCGGGATGACTGCGCAATGTTCTGCTGGAAAAGGCCCGCGCCCGTGGAGGATCCTCCCCTTGCCCTGGCCTTCGCCTCGGCTGGGCCGGCCCCGGCGAATGCCGTCCCGGACCCCACTGCGGCCCATCCGCCTACTGCCAGAACCAGCATCGTGGCCGTTGCGATTTCTGTGCCTACGCATTCCGGAACCTCCTTGCGTCCATCAGTCAGCGGAGCCGTTACCGCTTCCTCAACTCCGCCCCGGTAGTTCCCGACATGGCCGCCGCTCCCCTTCCCAGCCCGACGGCCCAGCTTCCTTCGCCCGGATGGCCAAGGACTTTCGGGAATTCCGCCGCGCGGCCCTGTCAGCGGGCGGCTCGGGTACGGCCGCACAAGGAATTCAGATTTCCACCGGGAGGATTCCGTTCTGCGGCAGACGATTTCGACCTGGGAATCCCCCGCCGTCGGGATGCGGTCGAGCCGCGCGTGTCCGAAAAGAGGAAGACCGCCGCTCGACGCCGGCCCGGCCACCGTCCCCCACCAGGCGAGCGGCCCCATCGAAGATCACCGAGTGAGGCTGTTCTCGTGGCTGGTGACCACGTGACGTCAACCGATGTTCCCGTCCCCGGGCTCGGTCTCCAGTGCTCGCCGGTCGAAGGTCAGTGTCCCGAGGAAGAACGGGCCACCGAGGACCAGCAGGCCGGCCACGATGACGGTCGAGGTGAGTGCTTCCTCTGGTGACACCAGTACGGCGGCTCCGAGCACGGGAAGCGGCTCGCCGATCAGGCCGCGTATGCGGGCCGGCCTGATCGATCGCAGATCGGGCGGCCGGTCAAGACGCCCTGGCCTGCGGAGTCATCGGGCTGCCGACCGAGGTGCCGCTGCCGACCGAGGTGGCGCCGCCGGTCGTAACTCCCCTTCGCGCGGGAGCCGTACGGGACTCTCGCCTCATCGCTCCGTGGCGAGGCCCTCGAAGTAGGCCTTCTGCGCCGGGTAGTACGCGTCGAAGTCCGGCTTCTCCGCGTCCTCTCGCGCGGCGACCAGCATGTCGAGGTAGTACTCCCAGCCCGGTCCGACCTCGCCGAGGCCCTTCTCGCTGGTGAGGTGCTGGACCAGGTGCAGTTCGGTCGTGCCGCCCGACTCCGACAGGCACAGTTCCATGCGCCACTTCTCCGCGTCGTCGCCCATGGAGACGGCCAGGCGGCGCGGGGGTTCGCACGCGTCGATGCGCACGTCGCACCACGGCGCGCCCTCCTCGTACGCCATCCTCACCCTGATGGTGCGTCCGGGAGCGGCGTCGCCTTCCCATGGGCCGAACCACCGTGCCGTGCGCTGCGGCTCGGTGACGCTCGCCCATACGTCCTCGATGGGCGCCCGGAAGGTGCGGGTCAGCACCAGGTCGCAGCCGTTGGCGGTGGGCAGGAGCCGGCCGGTGGGTGTCGGTTTCATGCGGTGTCCTCTCTGCGTTCGTGTGGGTGTGCGGTACGACCCCGGGCTGTACGGAGTGCCGCTCCGTCCTGGCCCGCGCGCCCCTCATCGGCGCGCGTCCGGTCGACGCGCGCCCCGCCTGCGCGCTCGCGTCTCGTGCGGCGCACCTCCGTCTCGAGCGCGTCCAGCCGGTGTTCCCAGCCCGCCGGAGCGCTGATCCGGCCGATCCAGTCGGCGAGTTCGGCCAGCGGCGCCGGGTCGAGTGTGTAGAACCGCTGCCGGCCGCGCACTTCGTCGCGCACCAGGCCGCTCTCCCGCAGGACGCGCAGATGACGGCTGATCGCCGGGCGGCTGATCGTGAAGCGGCGCGCGATCTCGTTCACCGTGAGCGAGGTGCCGCGCAGCATCGCGAGGATCTCCCTTCGCACGGGATCCGCGATGGCGTCGGTCACGTCGTCCACCCCCAAAGCGTAACCCATAGGTTACGCGTTTGCCCACTCCGGTCGGCTGCTCCTCGCCCGCTCGCCCGGGACTCCCCCCGGCCCGCTCCACGCCGCAGCACGCCGCAGCACGCACGTCGCACCACGCCGCACACGCCCCCGCGAGCGAATTCGTTGGCCGAGCGATTCAGCGAAGTGAGATCCTTGACCAGGTATGCCTACTTCCTCTCCTTCCCCCGTCGCCTTCGCCGCCCTGCACGAGCGGCTCCGCGAGCTCACCCTGCGCGATGAGCGGAAGCTCGGCCGGCGGCTCGACGGCGCCCGGCGCATCCGCAAGCCCGAGGCACGGCAGTCCGTTCTCGAGGAGATCGCGGCCGAGATCGACCGGGCCGAAGCGCGGCTCGACGCCCGTCGCGCCGCCGTGCCCGAGGTCATGTATCCCGAAGCACTGCCCGTCAGCCAGAAGCGCGACGCCATCCTGGAGGCGGTCCGCGATCACCAGGTGGTGATCGTCGCGGGCGAGACCGGCTCCGGGAAGACCACGCAGATCCCCAAGATCTGTCTGGAGCTCGGCCGCGGCATCCGCGGACTGATCGGGCACACCCAGCCGCGCCGGATCGCGGCCCGTACGGTCGCCGAGCGCGTGGCGGAGGAGCTGAGCACGCCACTCGGTTCGGCCGTTGGCTGGAAGGTGCGCTTCACGGACCAGGTGGGCGACGACACCCTGGTCAAGCTGATGACCGACGGCATTCTGCTGGCCGAGATCCAGACCGACCGCGAGCTGCGCCAGTACGACACGATCATCATCGACGAGGCCCACGAACGCAGCCTCAACATCGACTTCATCCTCGGCTACCTCGCGCAGCTCCTCCCGCGCCGCCCCGATCTGAAGGTCGTCATCACCTCGGCGACGATCGATCCGGAGCGTTTCTCACGGCATTTCGGCGACGCCCCGATCGTCGAGGTCAGCGGCCGTACGTATCCGGTGGAGGTGCGCTACCGGCCGCTGCTCGAGGAGGGCGGCGAGGACGGCGACCGCGACCAGGTCACCGCGATCTGCGACGCCGTCGACGAGTTGCAGGCCGAAGGGCCGGGCGACGTCCTGGTGTTCCTCTCCGGTGAGCGGGAGATCCGGGACACCGCCGACGCGCTCATCAAGAAGAACCTCCGGCACACCGAGGTGCTCCCGCTCTACGCCCGGCTGTCGCACGCCGAGCAGCACCGGGTCTTCCAGCGCCATACGGGCCGCCGCATCGTGCTCGCCACCAACGTCGCCGAGACGTCCCTGACGGTCCCCGGCATCCGGTACGTGATCGACCCCGGCACCGCCCGTATCTCCCGCTACAGCCACCGCACCAAGGTCCAGCGGCTGCCCATCGAGCGCATCTCCCAGGCCAGCGCCAACCAGCGCAAGGGCCGCTGCGGCCGTACGTCGGACGGCATCTGCATCCGGCTCTACTCCGAGGACGACTTCCTCACCCGCCCGGAGTTCACGGACGCCGAGATCCTCCGGACCAACCTCGCTTCGGTCATCCTGCAGATGACGGCCGCCGGACTGGGGGACATCGAGAAGTTCCCGTTCATCGACCCTCCGGACCGCCGCAACATCAAGGACGGCGTGCAGCTCCTCGAGGAGCTGGGCGCGCTCGACCCGAAGCAGAAGGATCCGAAGAAGCGGCTCACCGGGCTCGGCCGCAAGCTCTCCCAACTCCCGGTCGACCCGCGCCTGGCCCGTATGGTCCTGGACGCCGAGCGCAACGGCTGTGTGCGCGAGGTCATGGTCATCACCGCCGCGCTGTCCATCCAGGACCCCCGCGAGCGGCCCACGGACAAGCAGCAGCAGGCCGACCAGCAGCACGCCCGCTTCCGTGACGAGAGCAGCGACTTCCTGGCCTTCCTCAATCTCTGGCGCTACATCCGGGAGCGGCAGAAGGAGCTGTCCTCGTCCGCGTTTCGCCGTATGTGCCGCAGCGAGTTCCTGAACTACCTGCGCATACGGGAGTGGCAGGACATCTACACACAGCTCCGCCAGGTGGCCAAGACCATGGGCATCCACCTCAACGAGCAGGATGCGGATCCCGACCGCGTGCACACCTCGCTGCTGGCCGGCCTGCTGTCGCACATCGGTCTCAAGGACACGGACAAGAACGAGTATCTGGGCGCCCGCAGCGCCAAGTTCGCCGTCTTCCCCGGTTCCGCACTGTTCAAGAAACCGCCGCGGTGGATCATGTCGGCCGAGCTCGTCGAGACCTCCCGCCTCTGGGCGCGGGTCAACGCGAGGATCGAGCCGGAATGGATCGAGCCGCTGGCCCAGCACTTGGTCAAGCGGACGTACAGCGAGCCTCACTGGGAGAAGGACCAGGCGGCGGTCATGGCGTACGAGCGCGTGACGCTGTACGGGGTGCCGGTCGTCGCCCAGCGGAAGGTCAACTACGGGCGGATCGACCCGGAGACCTCGCGCGAGTTGTTCATCCGCAACGCCCTGGTGGAGGGCGACTGGCGGACGCACCACCAGTTCTTCCACGACAACCGCAAGCTGCTCGGCGAGGTCGAGGAACTCGAGCACCGCGCCCGCCGCCGCGACATCCTCGTGGACGACGAGACGCTCTTCGACTTCTACGACCAGCGCGTGCCGGAACTCGTCGTTTCCGGTGCGCACTTCGACTCCTGGTGGAAGCACAAACGCCGCGAAGAGCCGGAACTGCTCGACTTCGAGCGGTCGATGCTCATCAACGAAAGCGCCGAGGCCGTCACGAAGGACGACTATCCGGACTCCTGGCGGCAGGGGAAGCTGAAGTTCCGGGTGACGTACCAGTTCGAGCCGGGAGCCGACGCGGACGGCGTGACCGTGCACGTACCGCTCCAGGTGCTCAACCAGATCGCCCCGGACGGCTTCGACTGGCAGATCCCCGGGCTCCGGCTGGACCTGGTCACCGAGATGATCCGGGCGCTGCCCAAGGCGATCCGCCGCTCCTACGTCCCGGCGCCGAACTTCGCCCAGCGCTTCCTGAGCGAGGCGGGGGCACGGGGTGCGGTCTCCGCCGGGCCGGAGGCGGCGGGGCCCGAGCCGCTGCCGGTGGCGCTGGCGCGCGGCCTTCAGCGGATGGGCGGCGTACCGGTGAGCGCTGACGACTTCGAACTCGCCAAGGTCCCGGACCATCTGAAGATCACCTTCCGGGTGATCGACGAACGGCGGCGCAAGATCGCCGAGGACAAGGACCTGGAGGCACTGCGGCTGAAGCTCAGGCCGAAGACGCGCGCGGCCATCTCCAAGGCCTTCGAGAAGGCCTCGGAAGCCTCGGGCGGGCCAGGCGGGCCGGGCGGGCCCGAGCAGCGCACAGGCCTCACACAGTGGACGATCGGGGCGCTGCCGCGCACCTTCGAGACCCGGCGCTCCGGGCAGCCCGTGAAGGCGTACCCGGCCCTGGTCGACGAGGGCGCTTCCGTGGCCGTACGGCTCTTCGACACCGAGACGGAGCAGGCCGAGGCGATGTGGCGCGGGACCCGCCGGCTGATTCTGCTCAACGTCCCGTCCAACCCGGCCAAGTTCGCCCAGGGCAAGCTCACCAACCAGCAGAAGCTGGCGCTGTCGAGCAATCCGCACGGCTCGATCCAGGCGCTGTTCGACGACTGCGTCAGCGCGGCCACGGACCGGCTCATCTCGGCCCGCGGCGGCCCCGCCTGGGACGAGGAGTCCTTCCGCAAGCTCTTCGACGCGGTACGGGCCGACCTGGTGGACGCGACGATGGACACCGTCCGCAAGGTCCAGGAGGTGCTGGCCGCCTGGCAGTCCTGCGAGCGCCGGCTGAAGGCCCCTCCGCTGTCGACGAGTGCCGTGCTGCTCCCGTCGCTCACGGACGTCCGGCAGCAGCTCGCGGAGCTCGTCGGACCAGGCTTCGTCACGGCCCACGGGGTGCGCCGCCTTCCGGACCTGCTGCGCTATCTGGTGGCCGTCGACCGGCGGCTGACTCAGCTCCCCACGAATCTGCAGCGAGACACGGCGCGGATGGCCAAGGTGCACGAGATGCAGGACGAATACGCGTGGTTGCTTGAGCAGCTCCCGCGGGGAAAGCCGGTGGCGCAGCAGGTGCTGGACATCCGCTGGATGATCGAGGAGCTGCGGGTGAGCTACTTCGCGCATGCACTGGGCACGGCGTACCCGGTGTCGGACAAGCGGATCGTGAAGGCCATCGACGCCGTGGCCCCGTAACCCGGCCCGTGGCCCCGTAACCCAGTAACCCGGCCCGTGGCCCCGTAACCCGGTAACCCGGCCCGTGGCCCCGAAAACCCCGCCCGGCCCCGCTCGGTGTACCGCGGCTCCGCGGCGCTGCTCGTCCGTGGCCCTGACCGGCCCCCGCCAGTAACGCGGACCGGCCCCTAGGGCCTGTGTGATGTCGTGATCAATCTTGCTGATCCGGATCTGTATGGAGGGGTGCATCGGGTAGGAAGAGGGGTGTGACGCGCAGGCAAC
>NZ_JBFAYQ010000108.1:0-6467 GCF_040681345.1 Streptomyces sp. NPDC051776
AGAACCCCTCAGCAAGGTTCATCGTTCCAGGTCAGGAAGGCACTTTCGCGTTTTCCGACCCAGCCAGCCGTACGCAAATGAAACGGCGAGGCTAGGCGGGGCCCAGACGCTGATCGCCCTCCCCGAGGCACTGCACGTCGTCGAAGGCTCCGTATCCGACGTGCCTGCCGAGCAGCCTGCAGCGCAACGCTTCGGAGCGGGGCCCGCCCAGATCCAAGCAGCCGCTTCTGCTGCCAACGCCCCGAACTCGGCGCCGGTCACCAGCAGCCAGCCGCCCGTCGCGCCGGTGGTCGAGGACGCCGACCGGTCGGAAGACGGACGCGCCATCGTCGGTGCCCCGCAGCCGTGCGTCCTGTGCGGGAAGCCGACGCCCTATCGCGCCGGCGGCACACCCCAGCACATCGCGGGGGCATGCCTCACAACCTCGGGCCCCGCCCCGGTCGAGAAGGCTCACGACGCGCCGCAGGAGCCTGCGTCCGCCAACGGGCCGGCCACGGCCCCGATTCGACGACGCTCCGCTACGCAGAAGGGAGCCGGGAGGACCGAAGACGCTCTCGCGGCGGAGGTACTCGGCAAAGTCGAGGAGGTCCTCGAAAAGCACGCGGGAGATCTCGAGGCGGCGGGCAAGGAACTTATCAAGAAGGCCATCCCCGATGTGATGGCGTTCTTCCACAAGAGCCGGATCGGTGGCCGGTACGAGCACAGCGACTTCCCGCCCACCACCGACATCCTCAAGAAGAGGAAACAAAAGGGGGCCGACCAGATCTGGGAAGGCCGACCGAAGTGGCGCAACACCGCCCTCTTCAAGGCCGCCAGAACCGGACAGATCGAGCTGCAGCCGGTCACGGCCCTCGACATGAACGCCGCCTACTCTCCGCGCTGAAGACCCACCTGCCGATCGGCAAGCTGGTTCACGCAACCGACGGCCAGCACGACCGCAAACGCTCCGGCGTCCACCTCATCGACCGCACCACGTGGGACCACACCGACCTCCCCGACCCGCTCGGCGCCCGCCAGGAACCCGGCCCGTTCTGGATCACCGAACCCACCCTCCGTCTCCTCCAGCGCTGCGCCTCCCTCGACCTGTGCGACACCCCCGTCATCCACGAGTCCTGGACCTCCGGCTGCACCGAAGCCCTCCTGGAGAAACTGCGCCGCGGCCTGGCGGCCGCGCGGGAGCACGCCATCGCAGGCGGTGACGAGCTGGCGACCGAGTACATCAAGATGATGTACTCCAAATTCGTCTCCACCATCGGTGAGTCCACCTCCAACACCGAAATGCGCCGCCCGGACTGGATGCACATCATCCGCTCCCAGGCCTTCGCCAACCTCTGGCTGAAAGCCCACAAGGCACATACGGCCGGGCTGACCGTGGTGGAGATGAAGGGTACCGACGAACTTCACCTCATCGGCGACTGGCAGAGCCTGTGGAATGAAGGCCGCGGCCTCGCCGAGGTGAAAGCCAAGCACACCTACAGCCTTGGGGGAGTCAAGTGAGCGGCGGCGCCACCGACCTGTGGAACAACTTCGGACACTTCGGCGCGGCCGGAATGCCCGGCGCCGAAGCCCTCGTGCTGGAAATCAACCGCATCGTCTACACTCACGGCATCAAATCCCCCATCACCACCAGACGCGGCATCAAAGCCCGGCTGAACTACCTCGATTCACCGTCCGGCCGCGCTGAACTGCGCACTCAGGGGTTTGCCGACCGCACCATCAAGAACTGGATGCGCGGCAAGACCACCCCCCGCACCAAGGACGTCCTCGACCGACTGGACAACGCCTACTGGACCCGACGCCGCGAGAATCTGGTCCGCTCCGGCCGGCTCAAACGCTTCCTCACCAACGAAGGCCGCGGCCGCCGCGTGGAGATCTACCCCGTCGACCAGACCGATGTCACGCCCGGCCGCGTACGGGTCATCGAGCAGCGCACCCTCCAAGTCCGCTACGGCTGGGACGACATCGTCGACGCCTGGGCCGCACGCGACCTCGACGAACTCGACGCCATCTGGGAAGACACCATCAACGAAATCGGTTCCGAACTCGCCGCCTACGCATACGTCTCCGCCATCGGCATCGGCGTCTGATACCCGCCGGGAAGAGGCACGAGCGCGAACCGAGGGCGCGTCACCTCTGCTCGCCGTCAAAGTACGCGGCCTGGTCGGGTTCGTCGTGCAGTGATCGCAGGTTGCACGAGTAGGTGGACGCCGCCGCACCGATCGGTTTGGGGGAGCCTCTTCCCGAGGACCTGGCTCGAGGTGGAACGAGCTGTCGCCTACTGGGGCGGCGGATCGGAGGTGTGCCGCTGCGGGGGCCGCGTTGCTTGCAGTGCAACGATCGAGGCGGTGTTCGACCTCCTCAAAGGCCGGCTCAGCCTGGAAGAACCTGGCGGCCAATCCCCCGCGGGAGTCTTCGCCCGCCCCCGCCGACGACTCCTCGCCCCTGGCAGCCGCCGTCTGACACAACTGGACCACCGACGCCAAGATCAAACGACCTCTGATCGCCTACGGCCACTGAGAACATCGGACCCATTGATCCCAAGGGGCCATCTGCCCACCGAGGAGAGCGATGCCAGGTCAGCTCACGGGCAAGGCCGTACCACCGCCACCTGGCCCACGGCCCCGGAACGCGGTCGACCGGTACTTCAGGATCACCGTCCGCGGCTCCACCTTCGGACGCGAGGTACGCGGCGGCTTCGCCACGTTCTTCACCATGGCGTACATCCTGGTGCTCAATCCGATCGTCCTCGGTAACGCCAAGGACAAGTTCGGCGCACAGTTGTCCGGGCCCCAGCTCGTCACCTCCACCGCCCTGGTGGCCGCGGTGATGACCGCGATCATGGGGTTGGGCGGCAATCTGCCGCTCGCCCTCGCCGCCGGACTCGGCCTCAACTCCGTCGTCGCCCTCCAGGTCGCCCCGCTGATGAGCTGGCCGCAGGCCATGGGCCTGGTCGTCATTGAAGGTCTGCTGATCTCCGTCCTGGTCATCATCGGTCTGCGCGAGGCGATCATGCAGGCCATCCCACAGTCCCTCAAACAGGCCATCAGCGTCGGTATCGGCCTCTTCATCGCCTTCAGCGGGTTCATCGGCGCCGGCTTCGCCACCCGCATCCCAGGCGAGACCGGCACCGTCCCCGTCCAGCTCGGTGCGGCCGGTCAGCTGACCGGCTGGCCGGTTCTGGTGTTCTGCCTGGGCGTAGTGCTCACCGTCGCGCTCATGGCCCGCAGGGTGAGGGGCGCGATCCTGCTCAGCATCGTTGCCACGACTTTCCTCGCGATCCTCATCAACCAGATCGCCGATATCAAGCCGACCGCGTGGGGCCTGACCGCCCCGGCGGTCCCCAAGCACATCTTCGCGGCTCCCGACTTCGGACTGGTCGGCGCGTTCAGCCTCTCCGGCGGGTTCGAGCAGATGGGTGTGATCACGATCGTCCTGCTGGTGTTCACGCTCATCCTCAGCGACTTCTTCGCCAGCATGGGCGCCGTCGTCGGCGTCTCCGCCGAGGCCGGCCTGCTCGACGAGCGGGGCAGGGTCCCGGGCCTCGGCAGGGTCCTGCTGATCGACGGCTTGGCGGCCGCCGCCGGCGGCGCTGCCTCCGCGTCCTCCAACACCTCGTACATCGAATCCGCGGCCGGCGTCGGCGAAGGCGCGCGCACCGGCTTTGCCTCCCTGGTCACCGGAGGGCTCTTCGGCGTCGCTCTTTTCCTCACCCCGCTCGCCACGGTCGTCCCGACCCAGGCGGCGGCCCCGGCCCTGGTCGCGGTGGGCTTCCTGCTGATGTCGCAGGTACGCCACATCGACTGGGAGAGGTACGAGGCCGCGATCCCGGCGTTCCTGACGATCGCGTTGATGCCCTTCACCTACTCGATCACCAACGGCATCGGCGCGGGCGTCCTCGCATATGTCGTCATCAAGACGGTGCTGGGCAAGGCCCGGGAGGTGCACTGGCTGCTGTGGGTGACCGCGGCGCTGTTCGCGGTGTACTTCGCGATCGACCCGGTCGAGCAGCTCCTCGGCGTGAACTGAGCTGCCGACTCGTCACAGTGGGCGGAATCCAAGCGATCAACCGCTGACACATCACCACCCAGCGGCTGCTCATTGGCCAAGGGGAGGTACCGGTTGCGGTCACTGCCTGGTTCACTCTGTGTGGTGAGTTATGAATGCTGAACCTGATTCAGAATCCGGCAGGCGGTTGCGACTCCCTTCTCGGCATTCAGTCGCCGGCTCAGGCGACGCGCCCTGTCGGCATGGTGAATGTCCCTGGTGGTGGCGCGCAGCCTGTCGGTGAGGGCTGAGACCGTGAGGTGCCGGACCGGGAGGGGCTTCGGCCCCACGCCCAGACTGTGTACACGCGCGGCCCAGTAGGGCTGGTCGCCGAAAAAGGGGCAGACCAAGGACGGCACTCCTGCCCGAAGTGCCGCAGCAGTGGTGCCTGCTCCGCCGTGATGAACGACCGCGGCCATACGGGGGAACAGCCAGCCGTGGGGGATGTCTTGGACAACGAGGATGTCGTCATTGCTGGTGCCGGGATCGCCGGTGAGGACGCCGCGGAGTCCGGCACGCCGGAGTGCCGTCCGTACGATGCGGTCGGTTGCCTCGGGGTCCCTGGTACTCATGCTGCCGAAACCGACAAATACAGGCGGGCTCCCGCTCTCGAGGAACGCGAGGATATGCGGTGAGGGTGTCCACTGCGGCTGCTCAAGGAACCAGAAGCCCGTCATGTGGACGTTCGCTCCCCAGTCTGGGGGCCGGGGTACGACAATCGGGCTGAAGGCGCACAGCGTGGGGGCGCGACGGGCGTGGGAGAGGGGACCGAGGGGGGGCATTGGGGGGAGGCCGAGGCTGTCGCGGCGCCAGGTGTTGATGGATTGACGGCATGTCAGCCAAGAGGCCAGGTCCACTGCATCGAAGCTGAGGCGGTTTCCGAACGGCCCCAGGAACCGTGCAGCGGGAATCAGGGGATGTGGGAACGCTCCGGAGGGGTGGCTTGGTTGAAAGTGGATGACTGCGTGTGGGACGCCCAGATACTGGCTCACATGAAGGCCCAGGAAACTGAACATGGGGGCGAGGACGAGATCCGCTCCCTCGGCGCCCGCCTGAAGCTCCGAGAGCATACGGGCGATCAACGGCTCAAGGATTCGGTGGATGCCGCGGATGAATTTGGCCGGGCTGCGTCCACGCGCCAGCAGTTCCTGCCCTTCAGGGGACAAGATGATCTCGGTGGGATCAAGGGAGAGTGGGTGGAACTCCACGCCGGTCTCACTGATCAAGTTGTGATAATGACGGCTGGCGATCACCCGTACGATGTCACCCTGTCGGGCAAGAAGCTGACCCAGTGCCAAACAGGGTTGGACGTCCCCGCGGGTCCCTACGGCAATGATCACTACGGTCCGGCCCATGCTGCCTCTGTTTGTGGGGGGAAGAGCCTTTACTGCACACGGCATGAGTCAAGCCGTACCGAGGATCTCCGCACTGCAGCCCTATGCGCCAGGCGAGGGTCTTGTCGGTCACGGCCGCGGCATGCGGGTCAGCGGTCATTGTGGGCAACGCCAGACGCACTTGTGATGGTGCGAAAGGTCATCGTCCACCTGGTAAGTAATCGTAGATCCAGTGGAACGGGGGCGTCGCATGGGGCGCACAGAGTGTGGTTCTGCCGCCGGCCCAATCTGCGTGAGGCACCGTGACGCCGGGGGCATTCGACACGACGAGAACGGGATTTCCTGCCGTCCCGGTGGCGGAGTAGGAGATCGGAACAGCGTCCCTCGGCGCTTGCCGCGCTGAGCAGGCCGGCGGATCCGCGCAATTCTCCGAAGTTGGGGAGGCAGAAGTCTTCGCCATCTCCACGATGTCCTCGGAGACGAAGGGGAGCTCCAGGAGTGCGCTGG
Organism: Streptomyces sp. NPDC051776; assembly: GCF_040681345.1. Taxonomy (NCBI): domain Bacteria; kingdom Bacillati; phylum Actinomycetota; class Actinomycetes; order Kitasatosporales; family Streptomycetaceae; genus Streptomyces; species Streptomyces sp. NPDC051776. The sequence goes on from NZ_JBFAYQ010000108.1 coordinate 5,886, forward strand.
AAGAGCGAGATGACTGCAGCACTTCACCCGCCTCCTGGGCCGGGGAGTGCACCGGAGGCCGTGCTGGGATCGTTGGGCTTCGACGTGGACGTCGCCGGACCTTGCGGATGGGTCAGCGGTTGCGTCCCCTGGCGCCGATCTGGATGGGTTCGTAGCGGGCATTGCGTCGCGTATGAGCGGGTCCCCCTGGCGGTGTGCTGATCGTGGCCAGGTCGGCTGTCGACGCGCCGTCAGCTTGTCGACGTTTCCGAAGTGCGCGTGGATCTTGCGCTGTTCGGGCAATGCCTCCGGGGTGGGGAAGTGCAGCAGTGCGCGGCTGAGTTGGTCGAGTAGGGCTTCGTGGGCCGCGGTGCTACCGCGCTTCGTCTCGCAGGTGTCCTGGTTGCCTTGAGACTGTCGATCGATGGTGAGGGGCTTCGACCGGTGGTGTCGGCTGGTGTTCGCCATGGGGCGGGTCGACCCTCGAGCTGGCGATGGTGATCCAGGGCGTGCGTGTCCTCGGTGCTGCTGTGTCAGGCGGTGGTGGTTGGGGTGGTGACGGCGATTGGTGTGTCGATGTTCGCGTGTCGGCGTCTGCGGTAG
>NZ_JBFAYQ010000109.1:0-6218 GCF_040681345.1 Streptomyces sp. NPDC051776
GCCGGTGGCCGTTCGTCTATGCGGGCACCATCCCGATGCCGGAGCAAACCCCCGGATCAGGTCGAACCCGTACACCACTTCCCTGGACGCAACCCCCGCAACCCGTGCGAACACCGACTCCAACTCCCCAGCCCACAAAGCAGCTTCATCCATCCCCACCACACTTGGAACAACGAAGCCGACCAGCTCAGGCAACGATTTCTGACTGGAGTACTAGGAGCTGGCGGGTGGCCTCGTAGGGCTCAGCTCAACCTGGCTCAGGTATCACGGTGCCCGTATTGTGGACGCTGGTTGTAGGAGCTGCGCATTTGCGGTCAGGATGGGGGCATGGAACCCGCTCTCATCCGCCGCCGTCACGTGGATCTACTGCGTGTTGCCGGGATGCTGTGTCGAGCCGGTTCCACACGTGCCGCCGTCTGTCGTTGAGCGACTCCTGAGCCTGCCGCACGTCATTTTCTGAGCCCGTCGCGTCTTAGCGTGGGCTGCGTCAGCGCCTTGTTGCCTTTTTGTTGATCACGCTGCTGGCGGGCCCGTCCGTTTCTTCCGGTGCTTATCGTCCCTGACGCCACCGCGCCTACCCGCCTATCCCTTTTGAGGTGTTTATCGTATGTCTCATGCCACCGCGCCCATCCTGCACTGGTTTCTGCCCACGGGTGGGGACGGTCGTGATCCCGGCGGTGTGACCGCCGTTCAGGCGCGCTCTGCAGCCGCCACTCGCCGTGAGGTAGACGTCGGCTACATGTCGCAAGTGGCCCGCGCCGCGGAGCGGGTGGGTTTCGCGAAGCTCCTTACGCCTGTGGGTCTGGGGTGTGTCGATCCGTGGGTGCTGACATCGGCCGTGGCAGCTTCCACTGAGCGCATCGGTTTCCTGGTGGCCTTCCGTGCGGGCCTCGCCCAACCGACGCTCGTGGCGCAGCAGGCCGACACGTTCCGGCGTCTGTTCGGTGACCGGATCGCGCTGAACGTGGTCACTGGTGGGGACCCTGGTGAGCAGCGTGCGTACGGTGATCACCTTCCCAAGGACGAGCGGTACGTCCGGACCGGTGAGCTCATGCAGGTCGTGCGGGGGTTGTTGGACGGGGAGTCGGTGGACCTGCGCGGTCGCCATGTCCATGTGGAGAATGCCCGGTTGCACGGTCCTGTCTTGAGCACTCCGGTGCCGCTCTATTTCGGTGGCGCCTCGGATGCTGCTGAGGAAGTGGCCGCCCGACACGCCGAGGTCCAGCTGCTCTGGGGTGAGCCTCCCGCCGAGGTTGCCGAGCGCATCGCCCGGCTGCGGCGCAGGGCACAGCTGTTGGGCAGGACCATGCGTTTCGGTCTCAGGCTGCACGTCATCTCCCGGGACACTGCGGCTGAGGCATGGGGCGAGGCGGACCGGATCCTTGCGGGTCTCGATCCTGACGCGGTCCGTGCCTCTCAAGCGCGATTCGCCCGGATGGATTCCACAGGACAGGCTCGGATGACCGCGCTGCACGGCGGTTCGGCGCAGAACCTGACCGTCGCGCCCAACTTGTGGGCGGGTATCGGCCTGGTTCGCGAGGGGGCCGGAACCGCGCTCGTGGGCTCCCATGACGAGGTCGCCGCCCGGCTGGTGGAGTATCACCGGCTCGGAGTGGACGAGTTCGTCCTCTCGGGGTATCCCCATCTCGAAGAGGCGTACCGAGTCGGTGAGGAAGTGGCTCCCCGTCTTCGTGGGCTCACCCGGCCCCTGCACACGGACTTCTCTGTGAGCGCGGTCTCAGGGGCCGTTACATGACGCTGCTCGATCACATCAGAGCCACTTCCGCATCGATCCCCCAGGCTTCCGGGCCGCCGCGCAGCTCGAAGAGAATGCGGCTGGGTGTGACCGCGTTGCGGTGGGCGGCGCTTCGGCTGCTGGCTCTCGCCGTTCTCGTCGGAGCGTGGCAGGCAGTGTGCGCGGCGGGTGTCTGGCCACGGGTCCTGGTGCCTTCGCCGGGCGATGTGTGGCACGCCCTGGTCCGCGCTTCCACTGTCCACGACGGGGTCCGCGGTGTCGGGGACCACCTGCTCGTGGAGCACCTTGCTGTGTCGCTGCGCCGGATCGCGATCGGGACGGCGTACGCCGCGCTCTTCGGAATTCCCCTGGGTCTGCTCATCGGGGTGGTGAAGCCGCTCGCGGTCGTGTTCGAACCGGCCGTCACCTTCCTGAGGACACTGCCTCCGTTGGCGTATCTGTCGCTGCTCGTGATCTGGTTCGGCATCGACGAGACACCAAAGATCTGGCTGCTCGTCATCGCGGCTCTGCCGCCCGTGGCAGCGGCCACCGCCGCCGCGGTCAGGGGCGTGCCGGAACATCTCGTGGAAGCCGCGCGCGCCCTGGGCGCTGGCCCCGTGGCCGTCCTGCTGGGGGTGCGACTGCCTGCCGCCCTGCCGGAGATTCTGACTGGCGTGCGCATCGCCGTCGGTATCGCCTACACCTCGGTGGTCGCCGCAGAGACGATCAACGGTCTGCCCGGCGTCGGCGGCATGATCCGTGACGCACAGCGCTACAACCAGACTGACCTTGTGATCGCCGGACTGCTCGCCATCGGTGTGTCCGGGATCGTGCTCGACGCCCTCTTCCGGAGTGCGGCGCGCGCTGCGGTGCGCTGGCAGGGCCATACCTGAGCGCCCGCTGGTCGCAAGGAGCCGATTCCCCTGTGCCCCCTTCCCGGCACCATCTCTCCCGTTACTCGATCTCTCGTCAATTCACAAAAGAAGGAAGCGTCATGTCTCAGTTCTCCCGCCGGACAGTCCTAGCCGCAACTGCGATCGCCCTGCTCAGCTTCACCTCGACCGCCTGCGTCGGCGGAGCCGAGGCGGGCAGCCACGGAGGCGGCCAACTGCGGATCCGCATTGCATACCAGGCGATCCCCAACGCGGATCTCGTCGTGAAGAACCAGCGGCTGCTTGAAAAGGCGCTGCCAGACGCCGAGATCCAGTGGGTGAAGTTCGAATCCGGCGGCGACGTGAACACCGCCGTCATCGCCGGGTCTGTGGACCTCGGTCTGGTGGGCTCCAGCCCCGTCGCCAAGGGACTCTCCGCTCCGCTGAACATCCCGTACAAGGTGGCATGGATCCACGACCTCATCGGCGACAACGAGGCTCTCGTAGCGAAGAAGAACATCCCTTCGATCACGGCCCTCAGGGGCAGGAGGATCGCCACCCCGTTCGGGTCCACTGCCCACTACTCCCTACTTGCCGCCCTGGAATCCGCCGGCCTGAAAGCCACCGACGTGACACTGGTGGACCTCCAGCCACAAGACGCCCTCGCCGCCTGGCAACGCGGAGACATCGACGCCGCATATGTGTGGGCCCCCAGCCTCACCGAGCTGAAGAAGAACGGAAGAGTCCTCGCCTCAAGCCGCGCCATCGGCGCCCAGGGCAAACCCACCGCTGACCTGGGTGTCGTCACGACTACGTTCGCGCAACGGCACCCTGAGGCCCTCAACGCCTGGCTCAAGGCACAGGACCAAGCCGTCGCCCTCGCCAAAACCGATCCGGCGAAGGCGGCAGTGGCCATCGGCGCTGAACTCAACTTGGAACCCGCAGAAGCCAAGAAGCAGCTCGCCGAACTGGTACTGCTCAGTGCGAAGGAGCAGCAGGCGCTGGGGCATCTCGGTAAGCCGGATGCCCCCGGCAAGCTCGCCGCTGCACTGCGGGACGCTGCCCTCTTCCTCCAGAGCCAGAAGGCCGTAGAGACCGTACCCGACCTTGCGGTCTTCGAGAAAGCCCTCGCAGTAGAGGAACTGTCCCATGCCACCCGCTGACGCCATCGCGTCCGCCGCGTCGGCCGCCCGCGCCACCAGCGACGTGGACCTGGCCCGCGTCACTGTCACCTACGGCCCGGCCCAAGCTGCTGTCTCGGCCCTCCATGGCCTATCCCTGACCATTGCTGCGGGGGAGTTCGTGGTACTCGTCGGGCCATCCGGTTGCGGCAAGACGACCCTTCTGCGTGTGGTGGCCGGCTTCGAAAAGCCCACCATGGGAACAGTCCACGTGCACCGGAGGGTGGGGGTGGTGTTTCAGCAGCCACGACTCTTCCCCTGGCGTACGGTCGGCGGGAACATCGCCTTCGCCCTGGCCCAGCAAGGCGTGCCACCCCGCGAACGCACCACGCGGACACAGGAGCTGCTGCGGCGAGTCGGCCTGCCGGGATTGGCGAAGCGCCGTACATGGCAATTGTCAGGCGGCCAACAACAGCGCGTCGCCATCGCCAGAGCCCTGGCCGCCGAACCCAGCATTCTGCTGATGGACGAGCCCTTCGCAGCACTGGACGCCCTGACCAGAGAACGCCTTCAGGAAGAAGTCCGCACGCTGACGGCCGCCACCGGCATCACCGTCCTGTTCGTCACCCACTCCACCGAAGAGGCCATCGCACTCGGCTCCCGCGTCCTGGTGATGGCACCCAACCCCGGACGCTTCGTCAACGAGGTGACGGTGCCCCTACCCCGCGAACCCGAAACGGACATCGCAACGCTGCGCAACACGGCACAGTTTGCCACCCTCCGCTCAGCACTCACCGAGATGATCCGCACCTCCACGGACAACAACCCTCAAGGAACTGCGCACCTCCCGAAGCCAGGCTCAGGTCGCAGTCAATGACCCATACAGCACAGCGCTCCCTGTCGGCGGGCCTTCACCGCGCAGCAGGCATGCTCCGATCCCGAACCCTGGTGAATCCGGCAGGACATGACGCCGCACCGGAGGCTCCGCCTGCCCCCTTTGCGTCGAACGTAGTCGAACTCCCACTTTCTCAGCCAGGTGCGTCAATGAATCTCTCCACCCCCGTCCCTGACTCTGTCAGCTTTCGCGCTGCAGCCGGACGGTTCCCCACAGGCGTCGTTGTGATCACCACCACTGCCTCGGCCGGTCCTGTGGGTTTCACCTGCCAGTCCTTCACGTCACTGTCCCTGGAACCGGCGCTCATCTCCTTCAACGTTTCCCGCTCCTCAGAGACCTGGCCCTACATCCAGGAAGCGGGGTCGTTCTGTGTCAACATCTTGGCCTCAGATCAAGAGTCCGTCGCCCGGTCCTTCGCTGAAAAGGGATCCGACCGATTCTCCGGCGTGGATCACTCTTATCCGAGCAACAGCTCCCCTTGGATCGCGGGGGCGACTGCCTGGCTGGAGGCCACTGTGGAAAGAGCCTGGGACGGTGGTGACCACCTCATCGTGATCGGCCGGGTGATCAGCACCGTACTCGGGCGGAGAGACCAAGCACTGATCTACCACCAAGGTGACTACAGCTTGTTCCAGGAGCGGAAACCGACAGCTCACCCCTAAAGTTGTCGCTACTCCTGTAGCGGTGGGTGGATGGATGGTGAGACCGGAGTGAGCGAGGAAGGACAAGGGGCTTGATCGTTCTGGCTTATGCAGCAAGGCTCGCTCGGCGAGCAGGGACGCACCTCGCTGATGGCCCGGGTGACGATAGAACGGTCCCCAAACCAGCTGGCCGGCACGTCGTGCGTGACGTAAGGCGGAGGTACACGAGCATGGTAGAAGCCGCTCGACAATGACCAGCCGATGCTTCGCGCCAGCGCCTAGATGTATTGACCTGAAGCGTTGTTTGCGCGGCTGATCGGTGGGTGGCCTCCGAGTGCGGTGTGGCACCGGTGATGGTTGTAGCTATGCAGAAAACTGTCCAGTGCGGTGGTGCGCTCATCGTTGCTGGCGTAGGGCCGGATGTAGGCCCGGGACTGCTGCAGGGTTGGGTGACACCTGACCTGGCTCGCTGAGAAGCGGCCTGGAAGGATGTTGCAGTGCCCAAGCCGTATCCGAAGGAGTCCGCGAGGACGTCAGCCGTGTTCACCGTTGTCGTATGCCATCCACCCAAGCAGATAGGTCTGTTCGGCAGCAGCCTCGCAAAGGGCTCGTCGCACGTCATCGCTGTAGGTGCGACGAAGCAGGGGATATATGTGCTGGTTCATGTACTCGGCGAGGATCAAGCGGCCGGAGCCGCCTCCCTGCATTACGTCCATCTTCTGGAACTCGCCGAACATGTTCTTCACCGCTGTCACGTCTTCCAGACGGACACGGGGACCGGGCTCAGGCGCCTGATCCAGGACGTTCATCAACCAGTCACGCGACGGCCCAACGCCAGCGAGGGAAGTAATTGTCAAGGTCTGTGGATCAGTTGAGGTGGATCACGCTGCGAGGGTCTCGTCTCGTTCGACGAGAAGGCCGTTCTCGAAGCGGGCGCCGGCTCGGACGAGGGCG
>NZ_JBFAYQ010000110.1:0-5722 GCF_040681345.1 Streptomyces sp. NPDC051776
CGTCGTCACCGAGCGGATGCGCAGCGGTGCCATCGAGGCCCTGCGCGTCCCGGCCAACCCGCTGGACGTACTGGCCCAGCAGATCGTGGCCATGAAATTTATTTGATAATAGTCCAAAAACACTAAACAGGCTTTTAGTGATCCTTGCCTTCAATCGTTTCGATATCGCCTTTGCCGTCACGGGACACGATGGCCTTGATAGCGGCAGTGATGCCTAAAACATCATCATCCAATGACAACGCTGGTGTTTCCGGACGAGTGACAACCTGTTCCGGCAAAAATGGAATATGCATGAAGCCGGCCTTAATATCGGGAAACATCTTATCCCGCATATACTGTACCTGATAAAAAATGTGGTTGCAGACGTAAGTGCCTGCTGTGTTGGAGACTGCTGACGGAACACCAGCTTCCCGAATGGCTTTGGCCATGGCCTTAATTGGTAACTGGGTAAAGTAGGCATTCTCGCCATCGCCATGAATCGTGTGATTAAGTGGCTGATACCCGGCATTATCTTGAATCCGACCGTCATCCAAGTTAATCGCAACTCGCTCCGGCGTGAGTTCAAACCGGCCACCAGCCTGACCAATGCTCAACACATAGTCAGGCTTTTCTTTGGCAATAGCATCTTTAACGACATCGGCTGAAACATTAAACTTTGTCGGAATTTCCAATTTAACGATTTGTGCCCCAGCAATTTCATCCGGCAAACGTTTCACGGCTTCAATCGCAGGATTAATTTTATCGTCGCCAAAGGGATCAAATCCGGTAACAAGAATTTTCATGAGAAGATTTCCTTTCTAAAATGCCAAGAAGTACAGAAGCTATCGAGAAGTGTATCTTGTACCATCTTTAAGACGTTGGAGTCTTTGATGGGTAGGACAATTTGTTGCGCCATGATTTATATATACCTTTCTGAAATTAAATAATTAAACTTATAATAGGCTCCGCCTTTTTATGACCACATTAAAAAACTAAACAAAAAGAACACCATATAAATTTTGTACGTGGTCTTCTTTTTGCTTTGAATCATTTCATTCCCTTGCTAAACCATTAGAAGCTTATTGTCAGTTTCAATAATACATCCAGTTACAGTTTACAAGACAATCTCCTACCATAGCTCTTTAGTGGTATCAGCATAAATTTATCATTCCATTACTAAAAGTTACTTAAAAATCCTTTTACTTTCTCATACATATTTTGAGTTTCTATATCATTATATTCTAATAGCAATTCAGGATCAGAAAACAAATATCCTTCTCCTTCATATTCATAGAATTCCAACTTAGCGCCTGAATTTTCTATTTCATTCAGGAATTCTTGTAAAATTTCTTCATCTTCTAGTTTCCACGGATCTTCTTTAGAATAATGGATTTGGATGGGGAGATTTGATGGCCACCCCTCATAGCCAAACATTTTAACTGGCATTCCACCATGTAACAATATGGTTCCAACTGTCTCTGGAATTTTTAGCGAAAGCCACTCTGCTAAATTACAACCATTTGAAAAACCAATAAAGATAACCGGTTTCTTACCATTCTTCTTGTGTTCTTCCTCGAACATCGCATAGGCTTTCTTTTCTAAACCATCTTCTCCAAATGTTCCGAGAAAAGCCATAGCTGTTTTATAATCATCAAATTTCTTTCCTTCATACAAATCAGGAATGATAACATCAAAACCTTCTTTTTTTATAACCTCTGACAAATTTAATTCAGACCCTCTTATTCCAAGTACTGAATGATAGATAAAAACAATTGGCTTCATATAATCCTCCTAGTTAAACTGAATTTACCGATTTATATTTCTATAATGATATTAGAATAATAACAAGACCCATCAGACTTAATCTCATATTATTCACCGTAATTAAAGTCTGATTTCACATTATTAACATGTATTTTCTAAAGTATATCAAATAACTATTCTATTTACAATTCCTTCAATTCTAATATACTACAGTACAGATAAATTAGTAATTTTCAAGTTATTATATAGTTAGAAGGATATTATAGGTTCTGTTGCGAAGTTTTTTAAAGTGTTTTTTTGTAGATGGTAGTATTGGCAGAGTCTTTTTTTACATATTTTACTGCTCGAATACTTCCTTCATTGACTTCTTTTAGAAATTGTTTTCCTATTGATAGGCGTACTCCTTTAGGAATAGTTTCCCAATTTACAGATAATAAAGTTTTTAGTGAAAAGTTTGTGTCAGGTGGAAGTTTTTCAATTAGTCCAGTTATTTCGTTAAACCAATGAGAAAATTCGTGGTTTGGAAATTCTTTTTTAATCAGATATTGCTGGATAGAGAAGCTTCCTGCTTTTTTTAGCAAGGTTTCATACTGCAAATCAGTTAGGGTTAATTGGATATTCTTTGACATTTTAATTATGTCCTTTCATTTATATTCATATAAAGGATATCACATCCTATTTTGTTTGTCAATAAAACATTTTGTTTGTCAATAAAACATTTATATAAATGCTTTATTTTTTATAAATTTGTAAAAAACAGCCCCTATAATTATATCTTGTAAGTATAAGGGCTGTTTTTGGTTAATTTCTTAGGGGTTATTATCTAATTATAGACCCTAAACGAACATCTTTTGTAGAAATCCTTTTTTCTGCTCTTTGAGAAGATCTAGCTTACGCTGATGAAGAGCGATAGTGTCATCTAACTGTTTAAAGAAAGAGCCTATTTTTTGTTGTTCTTCAATCTTAGGTAGCTCTAGATTTAGATTAGAAACTGCAGGATAGTTAACATATATTTGCGTTCCCCCCTGAACAATTCGTTTAACTTTTTCTCTAAAAGGACCATTAAGTATGGTATATGCAAAATTAGAATCAAAGTTTTCTTTCGGAGAAATAATTTCAGTTCGTTGATTGATAACATATTCGTTATCTTTTTCTACCAGTAAAGTTCTTCCAATAATTGTTCCATTAGCAGTTTTATCATTTAGCACCATGGTGAGCTCTCCAGAATTAACAACTCGTCCATCTGTAATTTCATTTGATATTGCGCGAATATTTTGATCAACGTATTGGCTATTTAATCCATAGCTACCAATTGAAATAACTTTGTATACACCATATTTGTCAAAATACTTTTCAATAGCTGTTCCGCCTCTGTGATTAGCTACGTCAGATAACTTACGCTCTTCCCAATCGTCAGCAAACCCCGCAAATCGCAATTCAGGAACTTTGGCACCATTTTTAGGGAACATCTTTTGTAAAAAGCCTTTTTTCTGTTCTTTCAATAAATCTAACTTACGTTGATGAAGAGCGATAGTATCGTCTAACTGTTTAAAGAATGACCCGATTTTTTGTTGTTCTGAAAGTTCAGGTACCATAATCGACATTTTCGACATTTGCTTACCTGAAACCTCAACAAAAGTAGATCCTGCACCGGTGACTTCCCCATATCGCTTGAGCTCATTAGTTCTTGAAAAAATAAAATAACTATCAAGTTTATTTTGATCAGGAACAATTGATTGAAACCCTTGATTAGTTGTAGCTTCTTTGGCTAATATAGCGGTGTTTCCGATACCAGCACGAGAAGTAAATAAGACGGTTCCTACTGGTAAAATTCGAGCTGAACTCTTCTTTAGACCTAGTTCAGTAATAGTCTTTTTACTTTTACTAACATAACTTTGTTCTCCAATTTCAGCTGGTGCATACCAATCAATATCACCGTCCCAGTATTCAGGGTTCGATGTACTTGGTGTTCCACCACCAACAATATTAGATAATTCTCCTAACTTACGCTCTTCCCAATCATCCGTAAATCCCGGAAACCTTAATTCTGGAACTTTCTTTTTAACTGAATCATCTATTTTCGCCATAGTCCCCACCATTTTCTTGGTTTTTCTTGTTCTTCTATCCTTTTTTGATCTTTGATTTGTTCCTGCAAATTTTCCAACTTCTCTTTAAGAGCGTTCACTTCATCTTTATATTGATTGTCTAAGTGTTTGAATTCTGTTTCCTGTGAGGGCATTTTGAGAGCTTTTAAGCTGTCATTTTCTGCTTTGTATTCTTCTAACAACTTTTTATCTTGTAAGGCTAGTCGTTGTTGCTGATCTAAAAGATTTTGAGTTTGTTTTTGTACGTCTACTAAACTTTTTATCTGTTCGTCTTTAACAGATATTTGATTATCTTTATTCTTTATTTGCTCTTTTAGATAATTGATTCGTTCATTTTTTTCATCAATTAAACTTGTATTTACGGTGTCTAATTTGGTATCTAAATACTGTCTATTTTGGACACCAACACTATCTAATTTAGTTTTAGGGACATATCCAATATTCCCTTTAATCACTTTTATAGCAGCGTTGTTAAGATAGATAGTACCGTCTAATCTCTGTATCAAATTACTATCTAATTTAGATACTTGATAATGAATTTTCTTTTTTGATACACCCAACTCATCCGCAAGCTCTTTGATCGTTTTTAGATTCTCACTCATGGCTTGCTCCTTTACCTCGAACACTTGCACGTTCTGGTTGGTCAAGGTCTTGTAATTTCACAGTTGGCAAATACTGATCAACTGCCTTTTTAAGATACTTTGCAACGTTCCCTTTTGAATAAGGTTCTTGCTTCTCACGAACGTATGAGAGGTGCTTTTTGACCCCCTCAAGTCCTCGTAATGTTTTGAGTTCGTCATACTTTGGATAAACATTTTTTTGCAAGCCAGCCATAAGTGATGTATCTGTCATTTCATAAGGCGATAAAAGGAAATTTTCAAGCAATAACCTTGTATATCTACTTTCTAACGCTTTACCTGCAAGTGTTTGGTTTGATAATTCTTTTTCGGCTTTCGCTTCCTTGTAGGTCTTGTCCTCTAGCTTATAACTGTTATCGTCTGCTCGACGTTTTTTCGTGATATGAAAGACAATAGAATCAATGCTTTTACCTTTTTTCACTTTCTCATAGGCAATATTAAATGAGGTCCGATCATTGATTTCTTCAAGGGGTTTATCTAAAACTTTCTTGCTAAAGTTAGTGAATAATTTGTATTCATTGACCGTGTCCGTCATTTCTCGTAATTCTCGCATGGAAATTGAAGGATTGCGGTAGGCTTCCACTTGTTCTTCTCGGCGCCCGCCCTTGTAACTATAATGCTCGTACTGGTTATAATTCATAGATAACCAGCGATACAAGATAATGGAATACTTGCTATTGAGTTCTGCAAGATCAGACAAAGCGTGTTGCGTGAAATTTTGTTTTAAATTGATTAAATACGGCATAATTTCAGGACTAAATCGGATCGTTACCTCATCATGATAATCCGTCCACTTAACATAGGGAATCGGCACAATATTTTCAAATTCAAATCCATGTTCTTTTTTTTCTTTAATTTTGAAAAAGGCTTGTTTCTGCATATTCTCGACTGCCTGTTTAAAACGTGTGTGTTTATTGCTGTCGTCCACTTTAAAAAAGGCAAACAGTTCTGCTTTTGACAAATAAACCGTATGATCTTTTGGTGGTTCTTCTGTATCAATGCACGATACGGCTAATTCAAACATTTTCAGTGGGGTTTTATCCATTTTGGCAATAGATGTGATTAAAGAATTATGCTCGACCACTTTACGTTTTGATAATTCGTTCAAGATTTGCACCTGCTTCTGATTTTGTTCATTTTTTGGTATACTAGTCATAGAAAACTGCTCCTTTGTGAGTGATTTTAGATAGGCACCGACCACAGAAATGCCTCCCGAAGATCAGCGGGGCTGGGCAG
>NZ_JBFAYQ010000111.1:0-5491 GCF_040681345.1 Streptomyces sp. NPDC051776
GGTGGGTGCTGCAGATCGGGCTGATCGCGGCCGGTGAAAATGGAAATTCAAACAAATTTTCAAATTATATCTGATGAAGAACTTTCAGAAATAGTTGGGGGTGGTTATCCTAATAATCAAAGTATGAATGATGTTCTTCATTGGCTTAATGGTCATAATGATGGGAATCCTAAACAATTACCTAAATGGATGTGTGGATTGGGGTGAATTAGATTGACAAAATATATTTACCCTAATTTAAAAGATAATCAAAAATATTTATTAAAAATTATTGATGGGATTTTAACTAGCAATAATATTTCAAGCGAAGAAAAGAAGCTTTTTCTGATTGCAAAAAGCAATATTGAAAAGGGTAGAAATTTTGATCCCCAAATCAGTGAATTAATTTCTAGTTTACAGTACCTTGTTCATTCAGATGATGTGCTTGTTTTTTTGAAGAAGCACGAAAAATAATGCAAATTAACCCAGGAACCGGTGGTTCTCCATATGGTTGATCAAATTTTGAAAGTAAATAGTCATTTACTAAAAGCAGAGAACAAAAGAGACAGGAAACTGTCTTTTTTGTTTGCTTGGGGTCTGGGGCAAACGCCCAATTTTGGCAACTGCAGTTGCCAAAACTTTCCGCAGGAATCGTCAGACAGACCTTACCTTTATGTTAATAAAGTCTAGTAAGTTATACTTTTTATTTTCTTGATAGTTATCAATTTTTATCTATAAGGGTAGCGCTATACTAGTATCATAAAGAAAATTAAAGGAAGTAGAAAATATGGCAAAAATAACACTGAACTTTCAAAAACGACTTCAACAACACAGTAATCACTTGGTTATCCTCTCAGCCATTCTCATTGTACTCGGATACCTTGGTAAATATGGTGTAAATCAAATATGGATTTGGAATTCGACAATGATTATTGCAAGTATTATCGGTTTTATACCTGTTGCAATTCATGCCTATCAAGCAATCAAAGTGAAACAAATTTCGATTGACCTGCTAGTTTCTATTGCAGTTATCGGTGCTTTGTTCATCGGTGAATATGAAGAATCAGCAATTGTCACTTTTCTCTTCGCTTTCGGTGGATTTTTGGAGAAAAAAACGCTTGAAAAAACGCGATCAAGTATCAAAGAACTCACGAATATGGCACCCAGCACAGCCCTATCTGCTGATGGCGAAGAAATGGACATTGATGAAGTTGAAATTGGCGACAAACTCTTAGTAAAAACCGGACGTCAAGTTCCTGTTGATGGTCGTATTTACCAAGGATCTGGCTATGTCAACGAAGCCAGTATCACAGGTGAATCACGTGAAATCAGAAAGGAAGCTGGTACCAAAGTTTTTGCAGGTTCTATCTTAGAAAACGGTACAATTTACGTAGAAGCAGAAAAAGTCGGCGAAGATACAACCTTTGGTAAAATTATTGAACTTGTCGAAGAAGCCCAAGATACCAAATCTCCTGCTGAGAAATTCATCGACCGCTTTGCTAAGTATTACACGCCAGCGGTACTTGTTATTGCAGCTATTACTTGGGTTTTTAGTCATAATCTAGAACTAGCCATCACGATTCTCGTACTTGGTTGCCCTGGTGCCCTCGTGATTGGTGCACCTGTTTCAAATGTTGCAGGAATCGGGAATGGTGCAAAAAGAGGCGTCCTTATCAAGGGAGGTGATGTTATGAATACCTTCAGTCACATTGATACGCTTCTGTTTGATAAGACGGGTACTCTGACGAAAGGCAATACAGAAGTTGTTGTTGTCAAAAATTATGGTGCTTCAAAAGAATTGATTGATGCAGTTGCTTCAGCAGAAAATGAATCTGATCACCCATTAGCAACGGCAGTTGTACGCATGATCGGAAAATTCAATCCTATCAAATTTGAAAAAACGGACGTTGTTAAAGGACAGGGAATCATCGCAGACAACCTATTGATTGGTAATGAAAAAATGATGGTGGTTAATCATATTACGATTTCTCCCGAGCAGAAACAGGACATCACAGAAATCACTGATTCAGGTGCATCAGTTGTTTTGGTCGCAGCTGATAACAGATTGCAACTAATTTATGGTATTGCGGACGAAATACGTTCTGGTGTCAAAGAATCCCTCGAAGAACTACGCCACGAAGGTATTTCTCGTATGATTATGCTGACTGGAGACAACGAGACAACAGCTAAAGCAGTCGCCGCCCAACTCGGCATCGATGAAGTACGTGCCAATCTCATGCCTGAAGAAAAAGCTGAAGTTGTCAAATCACTCAAAAACTCTGGTAAAAAAATTGCTTTTATCGGTGATGGTGTCAACGATTCTCCTAGTTTGGCACTTGCTAATATAGGTATCGCAATGGGTTCTGGTACTGATACTGCGATTGAAACGTCCGATATCGTGCTAATGAAGTCTAGTTTTGATGAACTTGTCCACGCATATGGTTTAAGTAAACGCACGGTTGCCAACATGACACAAAATATTGTGATTGCGATTGTAGTTGTGCTCTTTTTACTGGCTAGTCTAATCCTTGGAGGTACAGGCTTAGTACCTAGTTTCGTCAACATGGGAACAGGTATGTTCGTCCACGAAGCTAGTATCCTCATCGTCATTGTCAATGGCATGCGACTGATTAGGTATCGAGAGAAATAGAAGAATGGAAACAAACCAAAATTTACGCGGTTTGTTTTCTTTTTTTTTGAGAGGAATTAATTTTTTGGTATCAATAAATTTTATAATAACTTTATCAAAAATAATTTGATAAAATCATCGAGACATTTTCGATGGCTTCTAGAATCTTTACAATTAAAGTTTTCCTTGCTAATAGGGACGTTCAATACGAGATTGAATTTGAGGTCGTGAAGTAGACTATCGCAGGCAATGTAGCAAGTTAGGGATTTGAACTTATTTAAAAGCTTTGATAGCTATCTCAATATAACTTTTTTATAAAAATAGATAGTGAGTTCCAAATGACAATTATTTAAAAAAGGGAAACTCGCACATTTACTAGATAGGAGGATTATCAGGTAAGAAGGTATATGTCGTTTTCAGAGCACTTCAAACATTTTATGGATGAAGGACGCTTACAAAAAGTGACTAATGGATTTGATCTTTTAATTTTATACAGGCAAAATTAGGGAATAATTTAAACACCGTTCCGCGGACCGTCTCGGTAGACTCTAGTTGATGCTACTTTACGCTCCTCATATCAGGTTATTCAGCGTTAAAAAAGAGAGTTGAGAAATTTTATCATTTTGTAGATAAAAAAATAAAACTGTTATTCTTGATAGATATCAATTTTTTGTTAGTACTGACGAGCTATAATTAATTTATAAAGAAAGAGAAAGAGGTAAATCTTATGTCAAAAGTAATTATGAGACTCAATGAATTAAGCTGCCCATCTTGTATGGCAAAAATCGAAGCTGCAATGACTACAACTAAAGGCGTAGCAAATGCAAAAGTACTTTTCAATGCATCAAAAGTTAAAGCAGAATTTGACGAAAATGTTGTCAGTACTGATGAACTTATCAGCAAGGTTGAGAAACTTGGATATCCTGTTTTGAGTAGCAAAGTAACTGTTGTGTGATTTATACCAGGAAAGATACCACTATAAATTGAATAAAGGAAAAAAATGATGACTAAATTAATGATTGATGAAAAATATGCTAAAGAACTTGATAAAGCAGAGATTGACCACCACAAACCTACGGCTGGTGCGATGCTAGGACATGTCTTATCCAATTTGTTCATAGAAAATATACGACTGACTCAAGCAGGAATATACGCGAAAAGCCCAGTTAAGTGTGAGTATTTACGTGAAATTGCACAAAAGGAAGTTGAATATTTCTTTAAAATTTCGGATTTACTTCTTGATGAAAATGAGATTGTACCAAGTACAACTGAAGAATTTTTAAAGTATCACAAGTTCATTACCGAGGATCCAAAAGCCAAATATTGGACTGATGAAGATCTGCTTGAAAGCTTCATTGTGGATTTCCAAGCACAAAATATGTTCATTACGCGAGCAATCAAGCTAGCAAACAAAGAAGAAAAATTTGCTTTGGCGGCTGGTGTAGTCGAACTTTACGGCTACAATCTTCAAGTTATTCGCAACTTGGCAGGTGACTTGGGTAAAAGCGTTGCTGATTTTCATGACGAAGATGAAGATAATGATAATTAGTTTTTACGAAACTGTAGGCTTTAGTTGAATGAGGCTTGCAGTTTGATAATTTTAGCGCGATAATAAGATAAGGAGAATCCCCAAAATGAGTAAGTATAAACATCATTTTAGTCATCATGAACACCACTGTGTACAGCTCGTGCCACTATTTGGTTTACTTTCAGAAAGTGAATTAGTGCAAGTTGAGCAGGTTGTTAATCATAAAATTTTTGAAAAAGGTGAAACAGTCATCAGCCCCTTTGCAGTGCCTCAACTTGCAATTGTGGCGCATGGTACCTTGAAAATATACCAGCTTTCTAGTGCTGGTAAAGAGCAGTTACTACGTGTGATTGAACCTGGTGGATACGCAGGTGAAGACGCCTTGTTTGGAGTAATGAATGATAATCTCTATGGTGAAACATTGGAAGAAACGCAAATTTGCTTTTTGCGACAACAAGATTTCAAAAATTTGTTGTTAAAATATCCCGAGCTCAGTTTGAAATTGCTTGAAACCACCGTGAGAAGAGCTGCGGAAATGCAATATCAAGCACAATTTCTCATGATGGAAGATGTTGAAAGTCGAATCGCTAATTATCTTTTGCAACTCGTCAAAGTAGTAGATTCAAATTCTGTTATGATTCCAATGAAAATGAAAGATCTTGCAACGTTCATCGGAACAACTCCCGAAACTATTTCTCGTAAGTTCAAAATACTCGAAGAAAAAGGATTCATTGAGCGCCGAGGAAAGATAATCAAAATACTAGATATTGATAGCCTTGAAGATGATATGATTTTAACGCCAATTATGACTTTTGTGTCCAAAGCAATTGGTGCGGTGGACAAGCCTAACGAGCGTCGTGTGAATAAAAAACCAATGCCCTCTGCTGGAGGTTTGGTCATTTTCATTGCTTTTGCGATTGCGACCTTGTTTATTCTGCCACATATTGTTCATAACCAGCCTCCCATTCATTCGCAACCTCCAGTACATGGCGCAAGTCATCAGCCAATTCAGCTAGTCAGCTATTTTAGCTACATTTGGCCCTTTATTGTTGGTGCTGGAATTGTTGTTTTGACTGGTTTGATTGATGATATAAAAGAAATTTCACCTAAAATGAAACTTTTAGGATTGACAGTTGCGGCGAGTTTTATTTGGTTCTTTACCAACGCCCGCTTTGATAATTTAAAAATTCCTTTCGGGGGGCCTTTACTAATCTTTCCTGCTTGGTTATCCTTTATTTTTACCGTTTTTTGGATACTTGCGATTACTAATGCAATAAATTTAATTGACGGATTGGACGAACTAGCAAGTGGAGTATCAATTATTTCACTGACAACAATGGGAATTGTTTCTTACT
>NZ_JBFAYQ010000112.1:0-5171 GCF_040681345.1 Streptomyces sp. NPDC051776
ACTGCACAACCTCGCCCTCGCCGGATAGAGAACGGCCCGTGAGCCGCAGGACCATCTCCACCCACCCCAAGATCAACTTACGGGACAACCTTTAGGCTCGGACGACGGAGACAGGGGGAGCCGTGAGCAGCGCAGTGGCCGTGGAGCATAAACTCGCCAGGGAACTGTACGAGATGACCGTGCAGGACGCGGGCTGGACACCGGGGGCCGTCTGCAGGAAACTCGGCTGGACCAGCGAGGACTACGCCGTAGCAATCCAGTTCCTCGCCGAGCTGGGATTAGTGACCCCTACCGGCGCCACGCCCAGCGGCTGGGCCTATGTGTCATCCCAGTCCGCCCTTGACCGACTGCTGGAGACAGACGCCCGGCGCACCGCCGCGCTGATGGAGCATGCAGCCCGCACGCGGGAGGCGCTGGTACGGATGGTGACCGACTTCCATCAGATCCAGGCCGAGCAGGGCCACGGCCGACAGACAACCCGCGTAGCGGGATCCGCCAACATCGCCGCCGCGCTCGAGGATGCCGCCGAGCAGGCCAGGGCAGAGGTCATGTCACTGCATCCTGGGCGTGGATTGGCCGAGCCCATGGTGGAGGATGGGCTGGCCCGGGACCGGCGGACGCTGAGGCGCGGTGTGGCGGTGCGGACCATCCACCTTGCCGCTGCCGCGGCCACCCCCTCCGGGGCCGCCCAGCTGAGGTCACTGTCCGCAGCGGGTGTCCAGGTACGGACCGCTGTCACTCTCCCGCACCAGTTGATGCTGGTCGATGACCGCCTGGCGATCGTTCCGGCCCGCGGTGGTGAGGGGCAGCCCGCCTCGCTGATCGTCCGTGATCCCGCCCTCGGTGAGGTCTTCCGCCGGCAGTTCGAGCACTGCTGGGCCCATGCGTCGGCCCTCGGCGGTCCACCGGCGTTTGCGGACGCCGGACATGGCGATCCGCCCGACGCCCGCCGACGGGCGGTCCTACGCCTGCTGGCCCAAGGACTCACGGACGACGCGGTCGCCCGTCGGCTCGGCGTCTCCGGGCGTACGGTCCGTCGCATCGTCGGAGAGCTGATGGCCGACCTTGGTGCCTCGAGCCGTTTCCAGGTCGCTGTGCTCGCCACCGAAGCGGGCTGGCTCTCCGCGGAGGCGGAGCAGCAGGCGCAGCCGGGATCCAGGATGGAAGCGAAACCGGAGGAGCAGGTGCGCGGCCACGCCCAGGAGCAGGCCCCAGAACGGTGAGCCGACGCCGCCCATCGTCATTCCCGACGACGTCGCAAGGAAGGTGACGACCGCGGCTTCCCGTTCCTCAGCAGCCGCGACCGTACGTGCCAGGCTGCCGGACAGCGAACTCAGCAGCGCGAGACCGGCGATCGTGGCCACCAGTGCCTTCGGCAGTCCCGTGAACAGCGCCACCAACGTGGAGCCGAAGGAGCCGACGACCAGGTAGCCCGCGCCGCAGCTGACTCCGGCGATCCAGCGCCGTCCGGGGTCCGGATGCGCCTCCGGCCCCGTGCAGATGGCTGCAGTAATGGCCGCAGGATTGACGGCGTGCGCACCGAAGGGCGCCAGCAGCACCGACGCCATACCGGTCGTCCCGCATACCACGCGGCTGTCCGGCCGGTAGCCCGCGGCGTGCAGAACGGCCATCCCCGGCGCATATTGTCCGGCGAGGGTGGCGACCGTGAGCGGCACTCCGATTCCCACCAGCGCACCGGGGGAGAACTCCGGCACGGTCAGCTCGGGGGAGGCCCACCCGACCCCCGGCAGGTCGACATGCAGCCCACCGGTGGCCGCGGCGACGGCCAGACCGACCCCCAGCGCCCACACCACGGCGTACGTAGGCGCCCATCGCCGGGCCAGCAGGAAGCTCAGCAGCATCGCCGCGACCAGCAGCGGGGAGCCGGGGAGTGAGGTGAAGACGCCCGCGCCGAAAGAGAAC
The DNA here is from genome assembly GCF_040681345.1 of Streptomyces sp. NPDC051776. Lineage (NCBI taxonomy): Bacteria > Bacillati > Actinomycetota > Actinomycetes > Kitasatosporales > Streptomycetaceae > Streptomyces > Streptomyces sp. NPDC051776. The sequence continues at coordinate 1,924 of NZ_JBFAYQ010000112.1, forward strand.
AGAGTGCCCGCGAGCATCGCTGCGACCAGCCCCTCCGGCAACCAGGCGAGCAACCGTTCGAACACCCCGGTCGCGGTCAGCAGGGTGACCACCACGCCGGAGACCAGGAAGGCGCCGACCGCCTGCCCGTAGCCGTACTGCGGCAGCGCGGTCACCAGGATCGCAGCCCCCGGGGTGGAAAATGCCGTGATCACCGGGGCCCGGCTCCACCAGCTCAAGCCGATGCACGTCAGGCCTGCCCCCATCGAGATCGCCCAGACCCAGGATGCGCTCTGCTGAGCTGTGAGCCCGGCGCCGGATGCGGCAGCCAGCACCAGGGCGAGTGGCCCGGCGTAGGAGACTGCCATTGCGACGCCCCCCGCCATGACCGCCGTCAGCGACACCTCACGTGCACGGCTCATTCATAAGTCCCAAACGAAGAAGGAGCATCGATACCACGGACACCTCGACCGAGGGACTCGGGGAAGTGACCCGGCACCGACCATGCTGTCGCACCTCAAGCCGCGCGTGGCCCGACCCTGGCGATCCGGTTCCGGCCACGGCCCCCTCCGGCCAGCGGGCCCCGGGTGGCCGTAGCAGGTCATGGACGCTTTTGGCCGCCAACTCCGCTGGCAATCAGGGTATTTGAGGCGCCAACCTTCCCGGTATGACAACCTACGCAGCACCCGCTGCCGCTTCCGCCGACATTGACGCACTGGTCCTGGACACTCGGGAAGCATCCCTCGTCAGCCAACTGCTCCACGAAGTCGCCCTGCTGACCGGCCCCCTGGAACTCACACTGCAGAGTCCGGAGTTCGCGGCCTTGGCCGACCAACTGCCCCTGCGACTGCGAGAGAACATCGAGCGATTCCGCGACAGCCCACCGGACCACGGCCTGATGGCGGTGCGCGCCCTGCCGGTCGGAGAAATCCCCGCGACGCCCAGTGCCTACGGTGCCAACGTCCTGGGGGAGCAGCACCCGTCCAGCCTGCTGGTGGCTCTGCTCGCCCACCCGCTGGGTGGCCTCATCGGATACGAGGACGAGAAGGCGGGCGCGCTCGTCCACGACGTCTTCCCAGTTGCCTCGGACGCGGCAAAGCCGCTGAACTCCGGTTCCTCGCTCTTCGACTTCCACACCGAGAACGTCCACCATCCAGTGCGCCCCAGTCACCTGGGCTTGCTCTGCCTGCGGCCCGACCACGACCACGTAGCCGCCACCATGGTGGCTTCCGTCCGCGAGGCCGAGCCCCTGCTCGACCCCCGCGACCGCGCGGTCCTCGCCTCAACCCGATACCGCAGCCGCTTCCCGCTTTCCTTCACCCGCGGCCTACAGGAGAGGGCGCGCCCCATGACCGCACCGCACTCGGTGCTCACCGATGGGCCGACCGGCACCTACGTCCGCTTCAACATGCACAACACATTCGGCATGGACGAGGAGTCGCAGGCCGCCCTACAGCGGCTCAACCGGGCCATGCACACCGTGCACCGGGCCGTGTACGCCGAACGCGGTGAGCTGCTGCTAGTCGACAACCGCATCGTGGTGCACGGCCGCAGTGACTTCACCCCCCGCTACGACGGCGCCGATCGCTGGCTGCGCCGCTTCTACCCCTACCCAGACATCCTGCGGGCTACCGACCTGGTCCGACCCGGCGGCCGCGTGCTGAGCAGGGACGCGTACGCCCGTGCATGACGTATCGCTCACCGCGGCGGCACTGCTGTGTGTCGCCGCCGCTCTGGCCGGCTGGGTGGACGCGGTGGTCGGCGGCGGTGGGCTTCTCCAGGTGCCCGCCCTCCTGATCGCCTTCCCGCACCTGGCACCCGCGTATGCGCTCGGTACCAACAAGGCCGTCGGTGTGGTCGGCACCACGGCGGCGGCAATCACCTACGCCCGTAAGGCACCGGTCGACGTCTGGCTGGCCTGCCGGATCGGCGCAGTCGCAGTGCTCTCCTCTGTGGGAGGGGCGTTCTGCGCCGCGGGCGTGAACAGTGCAGTCCTCCGGCCCCTGATCATGGTGTTGTTGCTGGGGGTCGCCGCTTTCGTCGTCCTCCGACCCCAGTTCGGGCAGACACCGGGCGGCACGGTGACCCGCCGCAGAGTGCTGACAGCCGGTCTTGTCGTGGGCGCGGGAATCGGCTTCTATGACGGGCTGCTGGGGCCGGGCACCGGCACCTTCCTGGTAATCGCCCTGGTCGCGCTGCTCACTATGGACATGGTGACCGCGTCTGCCACCGCAAAGGTGGTCAACGTCGGGACGAACCTCGGGGCCTTGGCGATGTTCGCCTGGCAGGGCACGGTGCTGTGGACGCTCGCGCCCTTCATGGCGCTGTTCAATCTGGCGGGTGCCTCAGTGGGGGCACGGATGGCGCTCAAGCGCGGCAGCGGCTTCGTGCGGGCTGTGATGCTCGTCGTCGTCACGGCGCTCGTCAGTAAACTCGCTTACGACCAGTGGTGGGGGACTGCAGGATGACCATCGGGATACTCGGCGGCATGGGTCCGCTGGCGACGGTCGACTTCTACCGCAAGCTGATCGACGCCACGCCGGCCGCTCACGACCAGGACCATCTACCGGTTGTCGTGTGGGCCGATCCCACCGTTCCCGACCGGTCCGCGGCCCTCACCGGCTGCGGGCCGGACCCCACGCCGTGGCTGATCCGCGGGGCGCACCGGCTGGAAGCGCTCGGCGCGGCCGTGATCGCCACTCCGTGCAACACGGCGCACGCCTTCCTGGACCGGGTACGACCCAGTGTGCGCGTCCCGATGCTCGACATGATCGACGAGACGGTGCGCGAGATCCGCACCCGTCACCCTGAAGTAGAGACCGTCGGTCTGCTCGCCACAGCCGGCACCGTGACGGCAGGGCTGTACCAGGACACGCTTGCCGCTGCCGGGTTCAAGACCGTAACCCCCGACCCCGTGACACAGGAGGACTACGTCACCCGCGCCATCCGACGAGTCAAGGCCGGGGACCTCGGCGGGGAGCCAGCCCGGTGGATCGAAGAGGCGGCCGGGCAGCTAGCCGCACTCGGTGCCCGCCTGCTCGTCGCCGGGTGCACCGAAATACCTTTGCTACTCGGGGAGATGTGCGCGTGCCTGCCGGTCCTGGACCCTACGGCGACCCTGGCACGGGCGGCGGTGAGGGCCGCACGGTGACGACCTGGACGCAATACCGGTGTTCTAGGGCCTGTGTGATGTCGTGATCAATCTTGCTGATCCGGATCTGTATGGAGGGGTGCATCGGGTAGGAAGAGGGGTGTGACGCGCAGGCAAC
>NZ_JBFAYQ010000113.1:0-3420 GCF_040681345.1 Streptomyces sp. NPDC051776
ACACAGTGAACGCGAGCATCTGAGGACAAGCCCTCGGCCTATTAGTACCGGTCAACTCCACACCTCACGATGCTTCCATATCCGGCCTATCAACCCAGTCGTCTACTGGGAGCCTTAACCCCTCAACCGGGGGTGGGAGCCCTCATCTCGAAGCAGGCTTCCCGCTTAGATGCTTTCAGCGGTTATCCCTCCCGAACGTAGCCAACCAGCCATGCCCTTGGCAGGACAACTGGCACACCAGAGGTTCGTCCGTCCCGGTCCTCTCGTACTAGGGACAGCCCTTCTCAAGACTCCTACGCGCACAGCGGATAGGGACCGAACTGTCTCACGACGTTCTAAACCCAGCTCGCGTACCGCTTTAATGGGCGAACAGCCCAACCCTTGGGACCGACTCCAGCCCCAGGATGCGACGAGCCGACATCGAGGTGCCAAACCATCCCGTCGATATGGACTCTTGGGGAAGATCAGCCTGTTATCCCCGGGGTACCTTTTATCCGTTGAGCGACGGCGCTTCCACAAGCCACCGCCGGATCACTAGTCCCGACTTTCGTCCCTGCTCGACCCGTCGGTCTCACAGTCAAGCTCCCTTGTGCACTTACACTCACCACCTGATTGCCAACCAGGCTGAGGGAACCTTTGGGCGCCTCCGTTACCCTTTAGGAGGCAACCGCCCCAGTTAAACTACCCACCAGACACTGTCCCTGATCCGGATCACGGACCCAGGTTAGACATCCAGCACGACCAGAGTGGTATTTCAACAACGACTCCACCACAACTGGCGTTGCGGCTTCACAGTCTCCCACCTATCCTACACAAGCCGAACCGAACACCAATATCAAGCTGTAGTAAAGGTCCCGGGGTCTTTCCGTCCTGCTGCGCGAAACGAGCATCTTTACTCGTAATGCAATTTCACCGGGCCTATGGTTGAGACAGTCGAGAAGTCGTTACGCCATTCGTGCAGGTCGGAACTTACCCGACAAGGAATTTCGCTACCTTAGGATGGTTATAGTTACCACCGCCGTTTACTGGCGCTTAAGTTCTCAGCTTCGCCCCGCCGAAACAGAGCTAACCGGTCCCCTTAACGTTCCAGCACCGGGCAGGCGTCAGTCCGTATACATCGCCTTACGGCTTCGCACGGACCTGTGTTTTTAGTAAACAGTCGCTTCTCGCTGGTCTCTGCGGCCACCACCAGCTCACACCGCAAGGGTGATCACCAGCAATGGCCCCCCTTCTCCCGAAGTTACGGGGGCATTTTGCCGAGTTCCTTAACCATAGTTCACCCGAACGCCTCGGTATTCTCTACCTGACCACCTGAGTCGGTTTAGGGTACGGGCCGCCATGAAACTCGCTAGAGGCTTTTCTCGACAGCATAGGATCATCCACTTCACCACAATCGGCTCGGCATCAGGTCTCAGCCCCAATGTGCGACGGATTTACCTACCGCACGGCCTACACCCTTACCCCGGGACAACCACCGCCCGGGCTGGACTACCTTCCTGCGTCACCCCATCACTTACCTACTACCACCTTGGATCAGCGGCTCCACCACTCCCCATCACTCCGAAGAGATCAAAGGCGGCTTCACGGCCTTAGCATTAATGGACTCAGTACTGGGCGCTTCAAAGCGGGTACCGGAATATCAACCGGTTGTCCATCGACTACGCCTGTCGGCCTCGCCTTAGGTCCCGACTTACCCTGGGCAGATCAGCTTGACCCAGGAACCCTTAGTCAATCGGCGCAAGAGTTTCCCACTCTTGTATCGCTACTCATGCCTGCATTCTCACTCGTGAACCATCCACAACTCGCTCACACGGCTGCTTCACCCGGCACACGACGCTCCCCTACCCATCACAGTCCCCGTTAGGGGCACGTACTGCAATGACACGACTTCGGCGGTACGCTTGAGCCCCGCTACATTGTCGGCGCGGAATCACTTGACCAGTGAGCTATTACGCACTCTTTCAAGGATGGCTGCTTCTAAGCCAACCTCCTGGTTGTCTCTGCGACTCCACATCCTTTCCCACTTAGCGTACGCTTAGGGGCCTTAGTCGATGCTCTGGGCTGTTTCCCTCTCGACCATGGAGCTTATCCCCCACAGTCTCACTGCCGCGCTCTCACTTACCGGCATTCGGAGTTTGGCTAAGGTCAGTAACCCGGTAGGGCCCATCGCCTATCCAGTGCTCTACCTCCGGCAAGAAACACACGACGCTGCACCTAAATGCATTTCGGGGAGAACCAGCTATCACGGAGTTTGATTGGCCTTTCACCCCTAACCACAGGTCATCCCCCAGGTTTTCAACCCTGGTGGGTTCGGGCCTCCACGAAGTCTTACCTCCGCTTCACCCTGCCCATGGCTAGATCACTCCGCTTCGGGTCTTGAGCGCGCTACTACACCGCCCTATTCGGACTCGCTTTCGCTACGGCTCCCCCACACGGGTTAACCTCGCAACACACCGCAAACTCGCAGGCTCATTCTTCAAAAGGCACGCAGTCACGACGTTGAGCGCAAACACTCAACGCGACGCTCCCACGGCTTGTAGGCACACGGTTTCAGGTACTATTTCACTCCGCTCCCGCGGTACTTTTCACCATTCCCTCACGGTACTATCCGCTATCGGTCACCAGGGAATATTTAGGCTTAGCGGGTGGTCCCGCCAGATTCACACGGGATTTCTCGGGCCCCGTGCTACTTGGGAATCGCACAAGCAAGCCGCCGATGTTTCAGCTACGGGGGTCTTACCCTCTACGCCGGGCCTTTCGCATGCCCTTCGCCTACATCAACGGTTTCTGACTCACCCAGCCGCCGGCAGACGACTGAAGCACAATCCCACAACCCCGCACACGCAACCCCTGCCGGGTATCACACACATACGGTTTAGCCTCATCCAGTTTCGCTCGCCACTACTCCCGGAATCACGGTTGTTTTCTCTTCCTGCGGGTACTGAGATGTTTCACTTCCCCGCGTTCCCTCCACACTGCCTATGAGTTCAGCAGCGGGTGACAGCCCATGACGACTGCCGGGTTTCCCCATTCGGACACCCCCGGATCACAGCTCGGTTGACAGCTCCCCGGGGCCTATCGCGGCCTCCCACGTCCTTCATCGGTTCCTGGTGCCAAGGCATCCACCGTGCGCCCTTAAAAACTTGGCCACAGATGCTCGCGTCCACTGTGCAGTTCTCAAACAACGACCAACCACCCACCACCCCACCCCCAAACAAGGGGCGAGTTCACCGGGGCCGGCAACCAAAGACACAACCACCACGGCCATGCCCTCAGACACCCAACAGCGTGCCCGACCAACCCCAGCCCCTCACCACGCGTTCCACACCCCAACGGGCAGTACTAACAGCGGAGAAGACCCAACATTGATCGAATAGTCAACGTTCCACCCATGAGCCACCAGCACCGGACACTCGCCGG
>NZ_JBFAYQ010000114.1:0-5160 GCF_040681345.1 Streptomyces sp. NPDC051776
GAACCCCTCAGCAAGGTTCATCGTTCCAGGTCAGGAAGGCACTTTCGCGTTTTCCGACCCAGCCAGCCGTACGCAAATGAAACGGCGAGGCTAGGACATCTCCTGGCCGCCAATGCGACCGGTACGGCACACGCTCCGCTCCCGCGCACGGGGCCGGGCACCAGCGCGGGGAGGGCTCAACCCTTGGGGTACGGCCAGGCGTTGGGCTTGCAGATCCGTCCGTCGGTCGCCAGGTACTTGGTCTGCTGCATCATGACCGGCGCCAGGGCGCCCGACTTGGGGCACCCCTCGTGCCCGAGACCGAGGCGGTGGCCCACTTCGTGGTTGATGAGCATCTCGCGGTACGTGAGCATCCTGTCGTCGCCGTAGGTCTCCGCGCCCTGGGCCCACCGGTAGGCGTTGATCATGACGCGCTCGGTGGAGGCGGAGTCGCAGGAGACGTTGTCGACCGTGGTGTCGAGGCCGGACTTCGCGCACCAGGTGGCGGTGGTGCCCGGGCTGGCCAGGGTGATCACCCAGTCCGGGTCCCCGGACGAGACCCGCTCGAAGGTACGGGCGCCGCGGCGCCCCCAACTGCGGGGATCGTTCAGGGTCTTCTGCACGGCCTCCGCGAACAGCTTCCCGTCGAGCGGCAGTCCCTTCTCGATGTCCACGCGGTAGCGCACGACCTCGCCCCTGCCGGGCGCTTTGTCGTGGCCGCCGACGGTCGTGAAGACGCCGGAACCGGACAGCCGTTCGTCGAGTGGGTACAGGGCCGCCATCTTCCGGGCGTAGGTGACGGGCGCGGCGGGCGACTTGGAGGGGGCGGCGGGCCGGTCATCGGAGCGCGAGGTGTCGCGGTTGTTCTCCCGCGGTGCCTTGCTCGCGCCCGGCAATGCGATGCGTCCCCGGTCACCGGCTACGAACTCCCCCGCGGCGACGACGGCGAGCACGGTGATCACGGCTGCGGCGGCGATACCGGCGAAGGCGCGGCCCTTCCCGCCCTTGGGGCGCCGCGCCGCCGACTCGCCGTCGGACGCCAAGTCGTCACCCGCCACTGCCTGCTCGCGGGGGTCGCGGGGGTCCGCGGCAAGGGCCCCTGCCCGGCGGCGTTCGGGCGCACCGGGCAGACCACCGCCGTAGACCTGGTCGTCGAACGCGTCGATGAACTCCTGCCGCGGCCTCGGCACGAACACGCCTCCTGGCGGGGTTTGGGTGGCAGCGGCGGTTGCTGATGCGGTGACGGATGCGGATGCGGATGCGGATGCGGATGCGGATGCGGCTGCGGCTGCGGCTGCGGCTGCGGAAGATGCCGAAGCGGCGACACCGGACCCGCGGCGCCCCTGACGGTACACAGGAACCCCATGCGGCGGCGTACCCGGACCGTACGCACGAACCCCATGCGGCGGCGTACCCGGACCGTACGCACGAACCCCATGCGGCGGCGTACCCGGGCCCGCCGGGCCGGGGCCGCCTTGGCGCATGCCCGCACCGTAGGCGGGCACCCCCTGCGGCGGCGTCGAGGGCCCGGCGCCCGGACCGGAAGTGGAACGCGGACCGGAAGCGGAACCCGGACCGGAACCAGAAACCGGGCCGGAGGCAGAACCCGGGCCGGGGCCGCGGCCCCCCGCCCTCTGCGAAGGTCCCGGCGGCGGGAAGGCACTCCCGCCCTGGACGGGCACCCTCTGCGACGGCGTGCCCTCACGGACGCCGGGCCCGCCCGCGGAGCCGTCCCCGCGCGGCGGCGCTCCGCCGAACCGCATGCCGTGCGGAGGCGTTCCGTGGTGCATGACCGGCGTGCCGCGGGGCGGGGTCGGCGAGGTCGGCGCGGCACCCCAGGCGCCGCCCTGCTCGCGCTGTTCGGGATGACCGCCACGGACATTGCGTGGCGGCGGCGTGGCGGAGCTCCGGATGATCCGTGGGCCGGCCTCGCCGTCGGCGGATTCCCGCCCCGGCGCCTGGCCCGTTGCAGCGGCCGCCTCGGTACGGCCGCGACGGCTATGACGTCCCACGCGTCGACTCAGCTCCTGCCCGCTTCGCGGCCGTGGCCGCGGTCGTCGTCCCCGCGGCCCTCTCGTCGTCCATCAACTCGCGGAAGGCCCGCGCCACCACATCGGGATACTCCATCATCGCCACGTGCCCGGCCTCCGGCAGGGTCAGGAGCCGCGAGTCGCGATAAGCCCGCGACGCGCGGGCGGCCATGCGGAAGGACACAAGCTTGTCCCGTCCGCCGTATACGAGCAAGGTCGGCGCGAGCACGCGCTCCGCCTGACGCCACAGGGAATGCTGGCCGCCAAGCGTGTACGCGTCAACGACGCCGCGCGAGGAACGAGCCATCACGTCCCAGAAATACGGCAGCGCCAACCGACGCTCGTACTCGGCGACGGCCGCGGTGAAGCCGTCCGGATCGACGCGCCCCGGGTCGCCGTAGCACAGTGCCAGCACCTCAAGGGTGCGTCGTTCTGCGGTCCACTCCCGGGTCAGTCGGGCGAAGAGGCTGGTCACACCGGGCACCGCGAGCAGCGCTGTGGGCAGTGCGGAGAGCTGCGGGCGCAGCTCGGGCAGCGCGGGCGAGACGAGCGTGAGGGTGCGGACGAGGTCGGGGCGGGCGGCGGCGACGCGGGTGGTGACGGCTCCGCCCAGCGAGTTGCCGAGGAGGTGGACAGGCCCGCGGCCGGCGGCGTCGAGGTAGCGGATCACGGCCCGGGCATGCCCCGAGATGGAGTAGTCGCCGTCGTCCGGCGGTGCCGAGTGCCCGAAGCCGGGGAGGTCGAGCGCCTCGCCGTCCACCGTGTCCTCGAGGGCCTTCATGAGTGCGGACCAGTTGAGCGAGGAGCCGCCGAGCCCGTGCACGTACAGCGCGGGCGGCAGTCCGTCGCGGACCGCGGCCCGGGTCCGTACGCACAGATTGAGCCCCGGCAGGGCGACCGGGCACAGCTCCTCTCCGGCAGCACGGGCACCTCGCGTCTGGATTGCCGCGTGCGAGGCGCGGGTACCCGGCAGCTCGGTCGAAGACATGCGGCAATGTTACGAGACGATCACGCTGTGGTTTATGTGGCGACCGTCACACGACGTCATGGCGTGCGGACACCGGGCCTCATGCGCTCGTGTAGAGGGCGCTCGCCGGGGAAAGGGGAGTCACCATGTCTGTCGACCCAACCGATCCCGAGACCTTCGACGACGATGCCGACCAGCCGGAGGAGTTCGACGTCGAGGCCCCCGAGGCCGATGCCGCCGAGCAGCACGCCGAACTGGTGGAGCAGCACGACGCCCCGCTCGACGACCACGCGCTGGAGTCGGCCAATCCCGCGGACGCCGCCGAGCAGGCCCGGGTCGTCGAACTGAATGAGGACGACTATCGGTGATCTGCCCCTTTTGTCATCCCCCTTGCACACCGGGCAATCTGTCCGGACCGTGAAATTCTGTGCCCGCACCGAGCACACCCGGGTTACCCGAAAGTACGATGGCGGACGCGGTGGACATGGCGTCGCCGCATACGGAACGACCCATGGGAGGCGGCGTGACAGCCATCGAGCAGACCGAGGCGCGCCCGCGAGGCACGCGCCTGCCGCGCCGTGCCCGACGCAACCAGCTCCTGGGCGCGGCCCAGGAGGTCTTCGTCGCGCAGGGCTATCACTCGGCGGCAATGGACGACATCGCGGAGCGAGCCGGCGTCAGCAAGCCGGTGCTCTACCAGCACTTCCCCGGCAAGCTCGACCTGTATCTGGCCCTGCTCGACCAGCACTGCGAAGCGCTGCTGCAGGCGGTGCGCAACGCGCTCGCCTCGACCACGGACAACAAGCAGCGCGTGGCGGCCACCATGGACGCCTACTTCGCGTACGTCGAGGACGAGGGTGGCGCCTTCCGGCTGGTCTTCGAGTCCGACCTGACCAATGAGCCGGCGGTGCGCGACCGCGTGGACAAGGTCAGCCTGGACTGCGCGAAGGCCGTCAGCGAGGTCATCGCGGAGGACACCGACCTGCCGGCGGAGCAGGCGATGCTGCTGGCCGTCGGCCTGTGCGGTATGGCGCAGATCACCGCGCGCTACTGGCTGGGGTCCGGGCAGAAGCTGCCCCGCGACGCCGCGGCCAAGCTCGTCTCGTCGCTGTCCTGGCGCGGCATCGCCGGCTTCCCGATGCACGGCGCGAGCCGCTCGTAGGCCCTGCGCCCCGGGCGCCCGTGCACGGGGGGCGCGCCCGGGGCGCTGTTCGCTCCTGGCGTGCACGAACGGCGGTCGGCAGGTCCCCGCACCGGGCTAATGTGTGCTGCGTACAGCGCGGCTGACCGCGCACCCTACTGACCGTCGGAGGACGAAGCCGTGGAGGTCAAGATCGGCGTGCAGCACGCGCCCCGCGAGATCACCTTGGAGAGCGGGCAGTCTGCCGAGGAGGTCGAGCGCGCGGTGGCCGAGGCGCTCGTCGGCAAGGCGCAGCTCCTGACCCTGGTGGACGATCACGGCCGCAAGGTCCTGGTTCCCGCCGATCGGCTGGCCTACGTGGAGATCGGTGAGCCGACCGCCCGCAAGGTCGGCTTCGGCGCCGCGTAGCCGCGCCGCGCGTCGCCCGCGCCGAACAGCACGACGCATCACGGCGGCCGAGTGGTCGGATTCGACCACTCGGCCGCCGTACGCGTGTCTCCCGCGCGATCCGGGCGGAGGATTACGTTCCGAAGGGCCGGGGTACGACGGCCGTGGACCGGTTTGCACCTGCCTGTTCGGCTGTTGTGCGGGAGGGACGACACGATGATCCTGGAAGCGCTCGGCTCGGTACTCATCGGCCTCGCGGTCGCCTATGCAGGCACGCGCTGGCTGCCCGAGCGACTCCCGGCCCGCCCCCTCGTGCTCGCCACCGGCGCGGCCGCCGCACTCTTCGGCGGCTTGATCACATACACCGTTGTGGGTGACGCATACCCGCTCGCGACGCTGCTCGGGGCCCTGGCCGTGGGCGTGGCGCTGCTGTCGCTGCTGATCCGTCCGGCGGGACGCTGGGTCCGCCGATCAGCCGCGGCCTGACGGTTCTTCACCGGAACCGCCGGGCCGCAGCTTTTGCGCGGACGGCGGCCTTCGCTCCCCGGCCGCTTCGCTCCCCGGCGAACCCGGGGCCGGGAGCCGCGGAGTTCCCGGCTCACGTGCCCGGGCCCGTCTTCGACGTGGCGTCGTCCACCCGAAGGGCCGCCCCCGCG
>NZ_JBFAYQ010000115.1:0-5001 GCF_040681345.1 Streptomyces sp. NPDC051776
GCCGTCCTGCTACTTTCTGTCATGGCCTGCTTCGTCTCACACCCCAATGGCCCAACCGACCTCCCGCGGTGTCCAGGAAGTTGACGAAGAGGGCGAGCGTGTCTGAAAGATCGTGTAAGTCCGTGATGTGACAGGCTGGCCGGGGCTCGGCCTCGGGCCCTGGCCAGCCGGGACGGACGGAGATGACAGACCACGAAACCCCGGCCGCCGAGCCGGTCGAGGACGAGCTGGTGGACGATGTCGTCGACCGGCTTATGGACCGCGCCGACGCATCAGGAGCGGCCCTGCTGGGCGAGGGCGGGCTGCTGACCGAGATCACCCCAGCCGTGCTGGAACGGGCGCTGGATGCCGAGCTGACCGAGCACCTGGGCTATGAGAAGCATGACCCGGCCGGCCGAGGCTCGGGCAACAGCCGCAACGGAGCCTCGCCGAAGACCGTGCTGACCGGCGCAGGAGCGGTCACGGTGGCTGTTCCCCGCGACCGCAACGGGGCCTTCGAACCGAAACTGGTGCCCAAGCACGCCAGGCGCCTGGCAGGGTTCAACGAGCAGATCCTCTCGCTTTACGCACGTGGCATGAGCGTGCGGGACATCCGCTCTGATCTGGCCGCCATGTACGGCGTCGAGGTGTCACCGGACCTGATCAGCAAGGTCACCGACGCCGTCGCCGACGAGCTCGCGACCTGGCAGAGCAGGCCGCTGGACGCCATCTGGCCGATCATCTGCATCGACGCCCTGTGGATCAAGATCCGTTCCGGGTCGGTGGTCTCCAAGCCGGTCTACCTCGCTGTCGGGGTCGACATGGACGGCCGCAAGGACGTGCTCGGCCTGTGGGTCGGTGACGAGGGCGAAGGCGCCACCACCTGGATGACGGTGCTGTCCGAACTGCGCAACCGCGGGGTGGAGGACGTGTGCATCGTCGCCTGCGACGGCTTGAAGGGCCTGCCGGACGCGGTCACCGCGACCTGGCCCAAGGCCACCGTGCAGACGTGTGTGATCCACTTGATCCGCGCATCCCTGCGGTTCGCCTCGAAGAAGGACCATGCGGCGCTCGTGCCGGCGCTGAAGGCCATCTACACCGCACCGACTGAGCAGGCCGCCGAGCAGGCCCTTGCCGACTTCGCCAAAGGCGAGTTGGGCCAGCGTTATCCCGCAATCGTGCGGACCTGGCGGGCCGCGTGGAGCGAGTTCACCCCTTACCTGGCCTTCCCTCCAGAGATAAGGAAGGTGGTCTATTCAACGAACCTCATCGAGTCGATCAACGCCCGGCTGCGGAAGACCAGCCGCAACCGCGGGCACTTCCCCTCCGAACAGGCCGCGCTGAAGGTGCTCTACCTCGCCGTCCGCGAGCTGATCACCCCCAAGGCCCGCGATCTCAACCACGTCGCGGCACACTGGAAGAAGGCACTGAACCAGTTCTCACTCTTCTTCGAGGACAGGCTCAACGACCGATGAACCCCCAGGACTTACACAAAGATCCTTACACGCCCTCTCGGTACGGCGAAAGGGCCTGTGTCCCGATCGGCTGCTCGGGACACAGGCCCTGGGCCTTCTTGGGTTCCGTTCAACGAGGGGTCCTGGGCGGGGTTTCACCTGGCTAGGCCATTCGTGCCCCTCGGGGCGCTCTGCTTGCTTGCGTCCGGCGCGGGCGCTGAATCCGCGGTCCGGGTCCGTGTGGAGCGGCCGCTGTGCCGGGTGGTTACCGGTTGATCGTGGCGATGTTGGTGGAGCGGTCCTCGGCGACGCACTGGGACTGGGTGCGGCTGTTGGTGGTGGTGAGGGTGAGGTTGTTGGGGTTGGCGCAGTTGTTGTTCTGGCGGCCTTCTTGGGCGGTGTTCTGCTGGAAGAGGTCGGCTGTGGCGTCGCCGCCTTCTGCTTTGGTTCCTGCGCTGATGTCGGCGGTGTGGATGTTGGCGGAGCCGTCCACCGTCTTACAGGCCACGGTCGACCGGCTGCCGGTCAGGTCGACGGTTTCGCCGGGGAAGTTGGGGTTGGCGCAGTTGTTGTTCTGGCGGCCTTCTTGCGCGGTGTTCTGCTGGGTCACGGTGCCGGTTGTGGAGCCGCCTTCTGCGTGGGCGCTGCCGTTCTTAAGGAACGTTTTGCGGTTGAATGAGAAGTCTTTGTTCCCGCACCGACTCACTACCCGCGTGTCGCCTGAGACGTCTACATCTCCAAGGTTTGCGTTGGGATTATGGCAGTTGTTGTTCTGCCGGCCTTCCTGAGCGATGGTCTGCTGGAACACGTCGCTGTCGGTGCTGGAGCCGCCTTCGGCGCGGGCGCCACCACCCCTGATACGGATGTGCGTGCTGAACGAGGCGTCCTTGTTCCCGCATCGCGCTGCAACGCGGCTGTCCGTCACGTCGATGGATACGTTGTTGGGGTTGGTGCAGTTGTTGTTCTGCCGGCCTTCCTGCGCGACATTCTGCCCGCGCAGCGTGGCGTCTGCGGAGCCGCCTTCGGCGTGGGCGCCGCCGCCCTTGATGAGGGTGTGCTTGCTGAACGAGGCGTCCTTGTTCCCGCACCGTGCCCCGACCCGGCCCCCCGTCAGGTCGAGGGACGTTTGGTTGGGGTTGTGGCAGTTGTTGTTCTGGCGGCCTTCTTGGGCGGTGTTCTGCTGTTCCAGGGTGGCTGTGGTGGGGGGAGTTTCTACTCGGGCGCCGCCGCCTTTGATGCGGGTGTGTTTGCTGTACGAGCTGTCTTTGTTCCCGCACCGGAACGCTGCCCGGCTCCCCTCCGTCACCGTGATGTCCGAGTCGGTGTTGGGGTTGGTGCAGTTGTTGTTCTGGCGGCCTTCCTGGGCGGTGTTCTGCTGGCCTACGATGTCTGTGCTGCCGATTTCGGTGCGGGCGCCGCCGCCCTTGACCCACGTGTGCTTGCTGAAGGAGGCGTCCTTGTTTCCGCACCGGACCCCCATCCGGCCCCCCGTCACGTCGAGGTCCGAGCTGTTGTTGGGGTTGTTGCAGTTGTTGTTCTGGCGGCCTTCTTGGGCGGTGTTCTGCTGGAACACTTCGTCGGTGCTGGAGCTGCCCTCGGTGCGTGCGCCGCCGCCTTTGATGAGGGTGTGTTTGCTGTACGAGCTGTCTTTGTTCCCGCACCGCGCCCCCAACCGGCCGCCCCCGCGCACGTCGAGGTCCGAATCGTTGTTGGGGTTGTTGCAGTTGTTGTTCTGCCGACCTTCCTGGGCCACATTCTGCGTGATCAGTGTGCTGTCTGCGGGGCCGCTTTCGGCTCGTGCGCCGCCGCCCTTGATCCATGTGTGCTTGCTGAATGAGCTGTCTTTGTTCCCGCACCGGAACACCGCCCGGCTCTCCTCGTTCACGTCGAGGTCCGCGTCTGCGTTGGGGTGGTGGCAGTTGTTGTTCTGCCGGCCTTCCTGGGCGATGTTCTGCTGGATCACTTCGCTTGGGCTGGAGCCGCCTTCGGTGCGGGCGCCGCCGCTCTTGGCGAACGTGTGTTTGCTGAATGAGTGGTCCTTGTTCCCGCACCGCGCCCTCAACCGGCCGCCCCCGCGCACGTCGAGGTCCGAATCGTTGTTGGGGTTGTTGCAGTTGTTGTTCTGCCGGCCTTCCTGGGCGATGTTCTGCTGCTCCACAGTGGCGACCGTGCCGGAGCCGCCTTCGGTGCGGGCGCCGCCGCTCTTGGCGAACGTGTGTTTGCTGAATGAGTGGTCCATGTTCCCGCAACGTCCCTTGACCCGGCCGCCGCCATCCACGGTGACGTCCGAGCTGTCGTTGGGGTTGTTGCAGTTGTTGTTCTGGCGGCCTTCCTGGGCGATGTTCTGCTGCTCCACATCAGAGCCGTCGCCCGTACTCGAGCCGCCGTCAGCTCGCGCGCCGCCGCTCTTGGCGAACGTGTGTTTGCTGAATGAGTGGTCCTTGTTCCCGCACCGCGCCCCCAGCCGGCCGCCCTCATCCACATCGACGTTCGAGTCATTGTTGGGGTTGTTGCAGTTGTTGTTCTGCCGGCCTTCCTGGGCAATGTTCTGCTGCTGCACATCAGAGTCGACACCTGTGGTGGAGCCGCCGTCGGCTCGCGCGCCGCCACTCTTGGCGAACACGTGTTTGCTGAATGAGTGGTCCTTGTTCCCGCAACGTCCCTTGACCCGGCCGCCGCCCTCCACGGTGACGTCCGTGTCTGCGTTGGGGTTGTTGCAGTTGTTGTTCTGCCGCCCTTCCTGGGCGATGTTCTGCTGCTCCACATCGGCAAACGCCTCTGCAGTGGAGCCGCCGACAGCCCGCGCGCCGCCGCTCTTGACGAACACATGTTTACTGAGCGAGCGGTCCCTGTTCCCACAACGGAACGCCACCCGACTCCCCTCGCTCACGTCGATGTCCGAGTCTGCGTTGGGGTCGTTGCAGTTGCTGTTCTGCCGACCTTCCTGCGCCACACTTTGCTGGAACACGTCGCCTCCACCAGAGCCGCCCTCGGCTCGGGCCCCACCACCCTTGACGAACGTGTGCATGCTGAAGGAAGAGTCCTGGCCTGCGCAGCGGCCCTCCACCCGGCTGCTGTCCACCTCGATGGGCGAGGCGTTGGGGTTGCTGCAGTTGTTGTTCTGCCGACCGTGCTGAGCGATGTTCTGCTCGGCCAGGGTCGCGGCCGATGTGCCGCCTTGGGCGTGGGCGGGGCCGCCCTGGATGCGGGAGAACGCGGTCAGAGAACCATCGGCGGTCACACACCGTCCCGCTGCCCGGCTGTCGGTGAGCGAGATCTCCTCATCCTCTGTGTTGGGGTTGTTGCAGTTGTTGTTCTGCCGGGCGGACTGTGCGATGTTCTGCTGGAAGAAGCCCGCGCCGGTGGCGGATCCTCCCTCCGCCCGCGCCTTCGCCCGCCCCCCATGGGCAGGGCCCTTGTCGGCGCTCTTCGCCTTCCCGCCATGAGCGGGGCCGTCCGCGTATGCCGCCCCAGTTCCTGCTACGCCCCATCCGCTGACTGCCAGGACCAGCATGGTGGCTGTCGCGATCTTGTGTGCCCGCACCTGGGTGCCTCCCTTGCGCCTATG
>NZ_JBFAYQ010000116.1:0-4840 GCF_040681345.1 Streptomyces sp. NPDC051776
TTCGCGGTCCATACCCGCCGAACCGGCGGAATCGGGCCGGGTGTGCGCTTGGGCCGAGGGGTCGCCGGGGGCGGCGGCTGACGGCGCCGTAACAGGCTGTGTCACATCGATCTCACACGGTCCTCCCATTCGCCGCCAGGCGTTCTCTACCGAGGGCCTGGCGCCCCACCTGGGGGCAACGACATGGGGGAAGCACGCCGGCCTGAAAGGAGGCCGCGGGCCCTGACGCGGGCGAGAAAAGCCCGCACCTGAACCACAGGAGGCACGGTGACCCATCGCCGCGTCAGCGAATTCCCGGTGGTGTGACTACCCAGGGGCGATCATGCGTCACAATGCGCGCCGGCGGTGACCCGGCTGAGGAAATGAGCCCGTGCCAGCTGCGGCTTCCTCGAAGAAAGCTGTTTCCAGCCGGTGGTCGGTCTGGGCTCGTCGGCGCCATCGTCAGCTACGAGCGCGCGGCTCGCTGAACACCGAAGGGGAACCCGAGGCGCCCGCGCCCCGCCCCCCAACTTCGTGTCTCGGCTGCCAAGTCCAGCCCGAGGGCGGCGAGTTCGATGGGCTTGTCCGTGTGAGCTTGGCCCGCCGGGTGTTGGTGTTGGAGTGCCACACTCCGAGTTCGCCCTCTGCGTCATATTTCAGCCGCTCCACATGCGCCCGGGAGACGGTCACAGTGCCGGTGCGGGTCCTGTGCTGCGCCAACGCCGCAACACCCCGCTCGAACGCCCAGCATGCTGTCCTGTCGTCGCACCGTACGAACCAGGGCCGACCGTGCGTAACGCAGAACACCCCTGTCCATGCCCGGTTGAGTAACCATTCATCATGCCCGGCCGGAAGGGCCGCCCCTAGCATGCCCGGGGGCAGGCCCCTTTTCAGGTGTTACGGGGCTCGATCCGCCCATGAGGTGCGAGGACACGTCGGTCGTGACGTGCGCGCCTCGGGCCTGAACGGCAACTGCGCAGCGTCCGGGCGCCACTTCGGCGGGCCCCACGTCGGTGCCCACGCCCGGTCGCCCGCACCGCACTGATGGTTGATCGAGAAGGAGAGCCAGGCCGCGGACCCACGCTCGCCGCTGTCCTGGCACAGAAGAGGAGCTGTCCGTGGCTGTGTGCCGTCGTACTGCTGCACTTGCTGCCATCACCGCCCTGATCGCCGTACCGGCGATCGTCGGCTGCGGCTCCGACAACAGAACGCTGGACTGCGGCCGGACCGCCAAAGCCGTCGCCCGGGACGTCGACGACTTTCAGGCGATTGTCGGCACCTCCTGGGGTAATCCTGTAGCGATAGCGCGGGCCCTCGACGAGATCGACAAGAGCCGATCCGGCATTCATAAGAACCTCTCCGCCGAACATCCCCACTGGGTCGATGCCACGATCGCCGATGACTCCCTCGGCACCGCCGTACTCGATGCCCGTAAGGCCCTCGAGGAGGGAGGCAAGCGCCCCGACCTCACCCGGTTCACCGATGCCTCGGCCAGACTGACCAAGGCCTGCTCGTCTTGATGTCTCAGGTCCAGGTCCTGGTCTCCGTGCGACCGGGGTCAGGTGGAAGCCAGCTGGCTGGTTGAGGCACTTGGACTCTCGTCCACGATCCCGTTCTACGGCCGCTCTTCCCGCACGGCGACCGGACCCGCTCGCCTTGCTGGGAGGCGCTTCTTTTTTGGGGGGCAGGAGGCGCGGTTCTCGGAGACCTGCGCACCTGACGAGCCGAAGTCAAGTAGGCGAGCGGGTTGTCAGGTCCGGACTCGTAGGGGGTCGGGACGGAGACGCTCGGACGACTGCCGGTCGCCTGGGCCGTCCGACCGCGGTTGGTGCCCTCCCCAGCGGCCGACGACCGGCCGCCGGGCGGACATGGCTCAGACCAGCGCGTTCTTGTAGAAGATGCTGGAGCGGCGGTCGCCCTCCACGCCGGTGGCGAAGCCGATGAAGAGACGGGCCTCGCCGGCGTCGGTGCGGTAGATGGCCAGCCCCTCGGGCTCGCGGTGGTGGAGGGTGGAGCCGGCCTTGGTGAGGACGGGGCCCTGCTTCACGGTGCCCGTGTTGATGTCGATGCTGGTGACGTAGGTGTTGCCGTCGCCGGTGGGGGTGCCGTCGCCGGGGTACGCGTCACCCGTGAGGTAGTACATGTACGAGCCGTAGAGGGTGTAGCCCTGCGGAGTGCCGGAGATCGTCGGCTGCTTGAAGTCGACCAACGGCGAGCCGAAGTTGCCTGTCTGAAAGGCGGAGAGGGGGTACACGGCGATCCGCTTGCCGCCGCTGGTGTGGTAGCGCACGATCATGCGCTGGTAGACCGGGTCGGCGGAGCAGGTGTACTCGGTGGCCCCCGGGATCGGCCGGTACGCGGCCGAGGCAGCCGGCGAGCCCAGGGTGGTGTTGGCGGCGTAACGGATGGGGGCGAGCGCGGTGCCGTACCCGCTGGTGTTCGCGGCGCACTCGATCCACAGCTCGGTGCCGGAACCGCTCGGCAGCGCGGCGAAGGCGACGCCGTGGCCGAAGCCATTGAGGTGCATGTACGAGATGTACTTCCCGTCGAAGTCCATCTTGTTGATGCACAGGTCACCGGCGGACTCGGCGCTGTCACTCCGCTTGGTCGCCACGAACAGGAACTTGTTCACCCAGTCAAAGGCGAAGCTCTGCTGGACCCGCGCACCGTGTGTGTCCTTGGACCGGAACAGGTCGTACGACGGCTGTGTGAGATCGAACCGCTTGGTGGTGGCCACCGCGGCGGAGGCGGTCCGCGCGCCGGCGGCGAGCCCGAGCGCGGCGAGCGAGGCGCCGGCGCCGGTGCGTATGAGGCCGCGGCGGGAGAGGGGGAAGCCAGGGGTGCGGTTCACGGGACTCCAGGGGCAAGAGTGGAGAACAGGGACACGTGATGCTATCCGTCGCAGGGGTGTTGTGACGTGCCTGGCCCCGGTGGCAGCTGATTGCCGGCTTTTCCAGGCAGCTCGGGGACAGACGGTGAGCAAGGGGGCGGGGAGGCCGACCGGGAGTTGACCCGTTCGGCCACGCGAGCGGGGGAGTGGCCGCGAGTGCGGCGCGCCCCGCCCCCTGGACGCCTGTCGCCCAGTAAGACGGCGGTGGGGTCGCGGCACACTGGTGCCGCTGTTGTGTGTACCCACTTGCAAGCAGGAAGACCGAGATGGCCCACTCGTATGCATTCTCCTGGAGAGAAAGACTTGGTCTGTGCGCTGCTGCGCTCTCGACACTGGTCGTCCAATTGGACTGGCTTGCGGTCAACCTTGCTCTCCCTCAGATTGCTCATGATTTCTCACAGTCGGTGACCAATCTGCAGTGGGTGCTGTCCGGGTTCATGCTTGCGTTCGGCGGCTTGCTTCCTCTTGCCGGCCGTCTCGTCGATGCTTACGGCCGACGGCGTCTGACCATCTGCGGGATGGGTGCCTTCATGGCGAGCTCCGGCGTCTGCGCCGCTGCGCCGGACGTTGCCTGGCTCATCATCGGGCGTGTCTTGCAGGGTGCAGGAGGTGCCTTTGTCGTTCCGGGTTCGGTGGCCATGATCGCGGGGTCCTTCGAAGGACGCCGGAAGAACATCGGTATGGGTTTCGTCATGGGAGCGGCCGGGGCGGGCGCAGCGTTAGGTCCGTTCGTCGGTGGCCTCCTCGCGGAATTCGACTGGCGCTATGTGTTCCTCATTAATTTGCCGATCGGTTTTCTCGCGATCCCTTTGATCTATTGGTGCGTCAGGCCGTCGTACGATCCTGTGGCAGCTGCCCTGAATTCACCGTGGCTCAGTGCGGGTGCTGCGGTTCTGGGATCTGTCGGGATCACCGTGGCCGTGGACCGTGGAACCGCGTGGGGGTGGGGTTCCCCGCTGACCCTGCTGTGCGGGGGAGCCGGGGCCCTCCTTCTGGTCGTCTTCGTGCTGCATGAGCTCAAAGGCCCCAATCCCTTGCACGAGCGCTCTTTTTACCTGGATCCGGTGGTCCAATTGCTGACCGTGACGGGGGCACTGTCGGTCATCGGCTACGCCATTCTGTCCACATTCTCTGTCATCTATCTGCAAGAAGATCAAGGGCTGGTGCCCTTGGCGGCCGGATGTATTTTCTTGTCTCTCTCCATCCCTGACGCTGCTTTCACCTACGTGGCTGGAAGTGTGGCCGCAAGTGCCTACATGTACGTCTATCTTTGTGCGGCGATGGTGGTGGCGACCTTCGGCATTCTGCTCGTGACCTGGGCGGAGACTCTCCCCCTTTATGTGGTGGCGTTCATGCTGTGCGGGCTGGGCATCGGGTTGACCGGTGGGCTGACCAACGTGCTGACGCAGCATCGGGTCTCGCCCGAAAGAGCCGGGGGAGCGGCCAGTCTCAGCCTTGCTGCCAAGATGCTCGCCTCGGCCATTGCCCTCGCGCTGGCAGCCACCGGGCTGGAGTCTCTCAACGGGGGAGTCGTGGGTGCCGCCACGAACACTGGGGCCCTGGAGGGCATCCTCAGGGCCACCGCTCTCTTGATGGGCCTGGGGTTCTTGCTCCTCTTGCCGCGAGCCACAAGGGCCGTGCGAGGCGGCGTCGCCGGTCATTAGCGAGCCGGGCGGGGGTGTCGGTCTTCGGCTCGGCTTACCTGGCGAGAACGGCCGGCAATGGCCGCGGGCCCGCAGGCAGGGGAGTGGCCCCCAGATGCGGGAGTGGCCCGCAGACGCGCAGCCCCGACCTCTGCCCTGAACAGCCCGCGTCCCGGCCGGCTCCCCGGGTTTGGGGGTGGGGCCCGGTGGTCACCGGCGTCCTGGGGGAGCGTAGGTCAGACACCCCATGTCGTTTGGTGTCAAGCGGCGTGGGGCTGGGCGTGGTGCGACCAGGCGGTCGCTTCGTCGTAGAGGGTGCGGGTTTTGA
>NZ_JBFAYQ010000117.1:0-4815 GCF_040681345.1 Streptomyces sp. NPDC051776
GCACCCGAATCGGCATAGCTTTATATCCTCACAGCATACGTATAAACGTTTAGACATCCAGATAGCTAACGATACCCAGAAACGGGCATAATGTCGAGCCTGCAAGCGGAAGGTGAGAAAGTTTCAAGGAGGGGGAGAGGGAAAAACAAAAGCAAAAAACCCCGCACCTTACGGTACGGGGTTCTTCTATTTGATGCCTGGCAGTTCCCTACTCTCACATGGGGAGACCCCACACTACCATCGGCGCTACGGCGTTTCACTTCTGAGTTCGGCATGGGGTCAGGTGGGACCACCGCGCTAAAGCCGCCAGGCAAATTCTGTTAATCTGTATCAGGCTGAAAATCTTCTGTCTCTCGTCCGCCGAAACAGCTTCGGCGTTGTAAGGTTAAGCCTCACGGTTCATTAGTATCGGTTAGCTCAACGCATCGCTGCGCTTACACACCCGACCTATCAACGTCGTAGTCTTCAACGTTCCTTCAGGACCCTTAAAGGGTCAGGGAGAACTCATCTCGGGGCAAGTTTCGTGCTTAGATGCTTTCAGCACTTATCTTTTCCGCATTTAGCTACCGGGCAGTGCCATTGGCATGACAACCCGAACACCAGTGATGCGTCCACTCCGGTCCTCTCGTACTAGGAGCAGCCCCCCTCAATTCTCCAGCGCCCACGGCAGATAGGGACCGAACTGTCTCACGACGTTCTAAACCCAGCTCGCGTACCACTTTAAATGGCGAACAGCCATACCCTTGGGACCTACTTCAGCCCCAGGATGTGATGAGCCGACATCGAGGTGCCAAACACCGCCGTCGATATGAACTCTTGGGCGGTATCAGCCTGTTATCCCCGGAGTACCTTTTATCCGTTGAGCGATGGCCCTTCCATTCAGAACCACCGGATCACTATGACCTGCTTTCGCACCTGCTCGAGCCGTCACTCTCGCAGTCAAGCTAGCTTATGCCATTGCACTAACCTCCTGATGTCCGACCAGGATTAGCTAACCTTCGTGCTCCTCCGTTACTCTTTAGGAGGAGACCGCCCCAGTCAAACTACCCACCAGACACTGTCCGCAACCCGGGTAACGGGTCCACGTTAGAACACCAGCCATTAAAGGGTGGTATTTCAAGGATGGCTCCACGCAGACTGGCGTCCACGCTTCAAAGCCTCCCACCTATCCTACACATCAAGGACCAGTGTTCAGTGTCAAGCTATAGTAAAGGTTCACGGGGTCTTTCCGTCTTGCCGCGGGTACACTGCATCTTCACAGCGATTTCAATTTCACTGAGTCTCGGGTGGAGACAGCCTGGCCATCATTACGCCATTCGTGCAGGTCGGAACTTACCCGACAAGGAATTTCGCTACCTTAGGACCGTTATAGTTACGGCCGCCGTTTACCGGGGCTTCGATCAAGAGCTTCGCGTTGCCGCTAACCCCATCAATTAACCTTCCGGCACCGGGCAGGCGTCACACCGTATACGTCCACTTTCGTGTTTGCACAGTGCTGTGTTTTTAATAAACAGTTGCAGCCAGCTGGTATCTTCGACTGATTTCAGCTCCACCCGCAGGGGCTTCACCTACATATCAGCGTGCCTTCTCCCGAAGTTACGGCACCATTTTGCCTAGTTCCTTCACCCGAGTTCTCTCAAGCGCCTTGGTATTCTCTACCTGACCACCTGTGTCGGTTTGGGGTACGATTTCGTGTTACCTGATGCTTAGAGGCTTTTCCTGGAAGCAGGGCATTTGTTACTTCAGCACCGTAGTGCCTCGTCATCACACCTCAGCGTTAATAAAGGACCGGATTTACCTAACCGTTCCGCCTACATGCTTAAACCGGGACAACCGTCGCCCGGCTAACATAGCCTTCTCCGTCCCCCCTTCGCAGTAACACCGAGTACAGGAATATTAACCTGTTTCCCATCGACTACGCCTTTCGGCCTCGCCTTAGGGGTCGACTCACCCTGCCCCGATTAACGTTGGACAGGAACCCTTGGTCTTCCGGCGAGCGGGCTTTTCACCCGCTTTATCGTTACTTATGTCAGCATTCGCACTTCTGATACCTCCAGCATGCCTCACAGCACACCTTCAACGGCTTACAGAACGCTCCCCTACCCAACAACGCATAAGCGTCGCTGCCGCAGCTTCGGTGCATGGTTTAGCCCCGTTACATCTTCCGCGCAGGCCGACTCGACCAGTGAGCTATTACGCTTTCTTTAAATGATGGCTGCTTCTAAGCCAACATCCTGGCTGTCTGTGCCTTCCCACATCGTTTCCCACTTAACCATGACTTTGGGACCTTAGCTGGCGGTCTGGGTTGTTTCCCTCTTCACGACGGACGTTAGCACCCGCCGTGTGTCTCCCGTGATAACATTCTTCGGTATTCGTAGTTTGCATCGGGTTGGTAAGTCGGGATGACCCCCTAGCCGAAACAGTGCTCTACCCCCGAAGATGAGTTCACGAGGCGCTACCTAAATAGCTTTCGGGGAGAACCAGCTATCTCCCGGTTTGATTGGCCTTTCACCCCCAGCCACAGGTCATCCGCTAATTTTTCAACATTAGTCGGTTCGGTCCTCCAGTTAGTGTTACCCAACCTTCAACCTGCCCATGGCTAGATCACCGGGTTTCGGGTCTATACCCTGCAACTTAACGCCCAGTTAAGACTCGGTTTCCCTTCGGCTCCCCTATACGGTTAACCTTGCTACAGAATATAAGTCGCTGACCCATTATACAAAAGGTACGCAGTCACACCACGAAGGTGCTCCCACTGCTTGTACGTACACGGTTTCAGGTTCTTTTTCACTCCCCTCGCCGGGGTTCTTTTCGCCTTTCCCTCACGGTACTGGTTCACTATCGGTCAGTCAGGAGTATTTAGCCTTGGAGGATGGTCCCCCCATATTCAGACAGGATACCACGTGTCCCGCCCTACTCTTCGAGTTCACAGCCTGTGTGCTTTCGTGTACGGGGCTGTCACCCTGTATCGCCGGACTTTCCAGACCGTTCCACTAACACACAAGCTGATTCAGACTCTGGGCTGCTCCCCGTTCGCTCGCCGCTACTGGGGGAATCTCGGTTGATTTCTTTTCCTCGGGGTACTTAGATGTTTCAGTTCCCCCGGTTCGCTTCGTTAAGCTATGTATTCACTTAACGATAGTGTGACGAATCACACTGGGTTTCCCCATTCGGAAATCGCCGGTTATAACGGTTCATATCACCTTACCGACGCTTATCGCAGATTAGCACGTCCTTCATCGCCTCTGACTGCCTAGGCATCCACCGTGTACGCTTAGTCGCTTAACCTCACAACCCGAAACTGTTTCACTTCTGATTGCGAAATCTGAGACCCGACCACACCTTCATCTGCTCTTATTACGGAGAACAGACACAGTGCGTCGTTTCAATTTTCAGCTTGATCCAGATTTTTAAAGAGCAAATATCTCAAACATGACTCACTATTTTCATAGTTAATCAGCTTTGAGATACTGATTGGTTGTGCCTTTCACTCACGAACCAGCAAGTGGCGTCCCCTAGGGGATTCGAACCCCTGTTACCGCCGTGAAAGGGCGGTGTCCTGGGCCTCTAGACGAAGGGGACGTGAAGTCTCAATCGCAAGACGCCTTGCTATTTACTTTTCATCAGACAATCTGTGTGAGCACTGCAAAGGCAGGTTCTTTAAGGTAAGGAGGTGATCCAACCGCAGGTTCCCCTACGGTTACCTTGTTACGACTTCACCCCAGTCATGAATCACAAAGTGGTAAGCGCCCTCCCGAAGGTTAAGCTACCTACTTCTTTTGCAACCCACTCCCATGGTGTGACGGGCGGTGTGTACAAGGCCCGGGAACGTATTCACCGTAGCATTCTGATCTACGATTACTAGCGATTCCGACTTCATGGAGTCGAGTTGCAGACTCCAATCCGGACTACGACGCACTTTATGAGGTCCGCTTGCTCTCGCGAGGTCGCTTCTCTTTGTATGCGCCATTGTAGCACGTGTGTAGCCCTACTCGTAAGGGCCATGATGACTTGACGTCATCCCCACCTTCCTCCAGTTTATCACTGGCAGTCTCCTTTGAGTTCCCGGCCGGACCGCTGGCAACAAAGGATAAGGGTTGCGCTCGTTGCGGGACTTAACCCAACATTTCACAACACGAGCTGACGACAGCCATGCAGCACCTGTCTCAGAGTTCCCGAAGGCACCAATCCATCTCTGGAAAGTTCTCTGGATGTCAAGAGTAGGTAAGGTTCTTCGCGTTGCATCGAATTAAACCACATGCTCCACCGCTTGTGCGGGCCCCCGTCAATTCATTTGAGTTTTAACCTTGCGGCCGTACTCCCCAGGCGGTCGACTTAACGCGTTAGCTCCGGAAGCCACGCCTCAAGGGCACAACCTCCAAGTCGACATCGTTTACGGCGTGGACTACCAGGGTATCTAATCCTGTTTGCTCCCCACGCTTTCGCACCTGAGCGTCAGTCTTTGTCCAGGGGGCCGCCTTCGCCACCGGTATTCCTCCAGATCTCTACGCATTTCACCGCTACACCTGGAATTCTACCCCCCTCTACAAGACTCTAGCCTGCCAGTTTCGAATGCAGTTCCCAGGTTGAGCCCGGGGATTTCACATCCGACTTGACAGACCGCCTGCGTGCGCTTTACGCCCAGTAATTCCGATTAACGCTTGCACCCTCCGTATTACCGCGGCTGCTGGCACGGAGTTAGCCGGTGCTTCTTCTGCGGGTAACGTCAATTGCTGAGGTTATTAACCTCAACACCTTCCTCCCCGCTGAAAGTACTTTACAACCCGAAGGCCTTCTTCATACACGCGGCATGGC
>NZ_JBFAYQ010000118.1:0-4634 GCF_040681345.1 Streptomyces sp. NPDC051776
GATCGACCTCACGTCCGTCCTCGGGGACACCCTCGGCGCCTGGACCGGCAACACCGCCGCGCCTCGGCCCGCCTCCCCGGCGACCGCCGACGACATTAGAAGCTGGAGACGAGATTGTCTAGATAATGTGCGAGATAAAATTTTTAGCAGGTTATCATACATAAGACAAAATGTTTTTAAAACTGATAACGTATTTATTCCACAACAATTACGCATTTATTTTTGAGAAAAATATAAAGCAGGAGGATTACAATGCTGAAAACTTATTCTTTAACAAAAAATACATTATTAGTTTCGTCAGAATCAAATATCAAAAATTCGTCTGTTGTTTATGTTTATGGTGACGAACGAGAATATATCGAATCTTTTGAACATAGATCTGACTTTAACATAGACAATATACTAACGTTTGATGATCGAGTTGCATATGACACGATGATAGATCAGAACGATGAAAAAAGTTTGCTCGTAAGTTATTTGTTTCCCGAGATACATGAAGGTGGGCATCTAGATAATCTGACGACATCTGTTGTTTTCTTGGTATTTAAAAATAAGTTGATAATTTTTACAAAACAAAAATTAAAATTCATTCCCGAACTCTTATCCAATATGGTTTTACATGATGTCGATAATTTCATGCAGGAAGTACTTTTAAAGATCATGCAAAAAGATTTCCATGTGATGCTTGACGACCTTCGTGGAGTCAAGGAAAAAATTGATGATTTAGACTCAGAAATATCAACGTCCGGTTCACTCAGACCAACGTTTGGTGATTTATTGACTCTTCAAAAATACATGATAGCTTTGTCAACAACCTATGGCGCTAATCACAAAGCGCTGGATTTCATTAAAAAAAATTTTACAACTATTAATGATATTGATTTTACCACCCAAAAAATAATTGATGAGATATACAATACAAGCGACACAATGGATAGAATTATTTTAGGTTACAGTCAATATTTGGATTATTTGGAAAATATGATAAACAATATGATTTCGTATCAGCTAAACATGATTATGAAAACTCTAACAGAGATATCAATCGTTTTGACTATTCCAGCAATCATTTTTGGTTTTTGGGGAGTCAATGTCGATGGCCCGTTTGAAAAATCTTCTTATGGTGTTTTTGCTGTGCTGATTATCTCTGTTATACTAAGCCTAATTTGCTGGTTTTTGCTGCGACGCAAAACATATTTGTAAAGTATTTGTGATACCCCAATATGATTTAAAGCAGAATTTCTTTGTTGACTTATTAAAAGGCTGGTTCCTTTCAATAATTTAATAGCTTCAGCGGCTTCCTTCACAGTATGAGAGTTAGAATATTCAAAGATAGCCATATATCCTCTGACAATTGATATGTTGATTAAATGGTCACATGATAAGGGTATAAACGAAAAGTTGTTTGGGATGCCAGACTAGGGACTATACTAGAAAACATCAGTACATTCCTTAGCTCAGGGTCTATAATTATATAATCGCCCCTGTGAAAACCTATTAAAACAGTCCCCGTTATCTACTAGGTAGATAATGGGGGCTGTTTTTTTGTTTAAATGGTATAATGGATCATATATAGCAGGACTATTATTTCAAATCAAGCAAGGATTTAACCCAAAGAAAAAACGAAACCTACCTAACAAACTTTATTTAGCAGATTTAGAAGTTACAGCAAAAGACGTGTATATTAAAAAGGATTTTGCTAATAAAACGGCTGAAACCTTTGATATGAGCGGTACCGACAAAATGGCAGCCCGACAAGGTTTCCGTTATATTCTTTATAAAAGTGTTTAGCAGTTGGGAATCGTTGACAATTTAAAAATTTGTCTGCAGCTTCTTTTCTTTTAGTCTAAAATAGAGGTTAATAACTAACAGGGGAATTACTAAATGATCAAACCCGAAAAGACAATCAATGGAACCAAATGGATTGAAACGATTCAAATCAATGCCGAAGAACGGGCAACCCTCGAAGATCAGTATGGCATCGATGAAGATATTATTGAGTACGTCACTGATAATGATGAAAGTACTAATTATGTTTATGATATCAATGAGGACTACCAATTATTCATCTTTCTGGCGCCGTATGCCCTCGACAAAGATGCGCTGAGATACATTACCCAGCCATTTGGCATGTTGCTCCATAAGGGCGTTTTATTCACGTTTAATCAAAGCGGCATACCTGAAGTCAACACGGCACTTTACTCGGCATTGGATAATCCCGAGGTTAAGAGCGTCGATGCATTTATTCTGCAAACACTGTTTACAGTTGTTGTCAGTTTTATCCCAATTTCTCGCGCCATTACCAAGAAACGCAACTATTTGGATAAAATGTTGAACCGGAAGACGAAGAACAGTGACTTGGTTTCACTTTCATATCTTCAACAGACGTTGACCTTTTTGTCCAGCGCGGTCCAAACCAATCTCAGTGAACTCGATCGTTTGCCAAAGACCCATTTTGGTGTCGGTGCTGACCAAGATAAAATTGATTTATTCGAAGACGTGCAAATTGAAGGAGAACAGGTCCAACGGATGTTTGAGATTGAAACCCAAGTCGTTGACCGAATCGATCATACCCTCAACAGCCTTGCTAATAACAACCTGAACGATACAATGAAATTTTTGACAATTTGGTCACTGACCATGGCTGTGCCAACGATCATTACCGGATTCTATGGGATGAACGTGAAGAAACTCCCGTTAGCCGGGATGCAAGATGCTTGGATGCTGACTTTGGGGATTTCTGTCGCCTTGATTGTGGCGATGCTGATTATGCTGAAGTTCTGGCGGAAGATGTGATGGGTGAGTGACTTGCTGCTGGGTGGGGGACTTTTTTGGAATGTGTATAGTTGAGCAGTTATGCTATTTTGAGCACCCTTCGGCTTCTGAAATACGCTCCGACGACCCTGACCCCGGCCACATAAGACAAAAAATCCAGTAGCGAACGTTTTTTGTTCGTTACTGGATTTTCTGCCTTATGCTCTGGGGTCAACCCGGGTCTTGTCACGTGTTGGTGATCTATTAGGTATCAACTATCTAGGCACACACACCATGCGTAAAACAGGCGCTTATCGGGTCTATACGCAGTCAAACTATAATATTGGTTTAGTGATGCATTTATTAAACCATTCAAGTGAAGCTATGACCTTAACGTATCTTGGATTAGATCAAGCTAGTCGAGAAACGATGTTAGACCAAATTGATTTTGGGTAATGAATGTTTAGAACTTAGTAGTCGTCCAAAAACGACTACTTTTTTTGTTGAATCGTCCTTGGACGATTCGATGCTTTTGACTTGTAAGAACAGAATTGAATGAAGCCATACTGTTCGCATATTTTTAGTGGATGAACAAACAAAATACGAGAGATTTTTTGTTCGTTCATCCAAAAAGAGGGACGATTTCGGAAGAAGAAAATCGTCCCTCTTTTTCTTCTTTTTGTATGACAAAAAGAAAGATCTTTTGCCCATTTTATTTTTATAAAATGGGTAGGTGGCGTTTGCGTAAAGCAAATCGACACAATCCAAAGGGGATAAAAGGGGAAAGTGAAACTTCCCCCTTTTCAAGCCACATTGTAATACAAGAACGAAGTAATTTGTATTACAATGTGATAGCTTACAGCAGTATTTATGGGTTTATATTTGCTATTTTGTTGTGAGGATTGTAACCGAATAGGGCGCAATGCTTATTACAAAATCAATGACAAAGGGCGATTGAGGAATGAGCGCTGGGGCATTTTATCTTTGAGGAAGTTCTTGATGGATCAGAAAAATGTATCACAAATTGAAACAAAGACTCACTCATTTAAGAGACGCTACTAGCATGAAATTTTGTTGTTGCGATAAGCAACTTCTGATACACGATTTTTAGCCATTACATCACTCGTTTTTAGAGTGATGTGTAAGTGCGCATTGCACTCTTTTTTTACGAAACAAGCCGACCAGCGTTTGAAACTTTTTAGTTTTTCATCATTCTATTTTAAAACGCTCTAAAACTCGATTTAAGCGACTTTAATTCGAAACTGTCTATTTGTTCAAAGGGAACATTAAGAATGCTTAAACGAGCTTTTAAGTGGGTTTAAAGTGATTTTGAATTGAATAGCTTGTTTTAAGTTGTAAAAAAACAAGTTAAACAAAGTATAGGTTTTCCATTTAAGGGTTGTTAGGGCTTGCCCTGACCGTCTGTAAGACGCTTGATTGCAAAGTATGAGTATTTAGCTAGTCAAATAGTTAAAACAGCGTATACGAGCAATTAGAGGGAATCCAAGAAAGTCCTAAGAGAGGGTTTGATCTTTTCTTTTAGCGAGTGCGAGTGAACGCTGCAAGTAAAATGTGAGCGTGGTTTTCGCTCACTCCTTTTTTTGATGATTTTGACTTTGGATTTTACATTTTTGAAAAAAATAAAAAATAGGCGAAGCCTATATATATATTTATCTTATATATTTTAATCTTTTAATCTTTTGCGTCAAAAAAATTCCAGCCATGATCCTTTGGGCAGGCCGCGATGGCGGGGATGGTCTGTTCGCTGGCCTGATCGATGCGGCGGGCGAGCTTGCCGTTGGTGGTGTTAGCCCAGCTCGCCGCACCGGGAGCCAGCTGCCCGACGCGCTGAACCCGGTCACCTATCCTCTGGGAAACGG
>NZ_JBFAYQ010000119.1:0-4547 GCF_040681345.1 Streptomyces sp. NPDC051776
GTCTCCACCATGTCCGAACACCGAAATCCTGTCGGCCACCCGACAGTTCCCCCCTCAACGACGCCTCATCACCCCAACCGAAACGGCGAGGTTAGGACACCAGGGCCGACGAGGCGTTCCTTCGGAGATCTCTGCGCCCCAGCCGGTGCTGGGCACCGCGGTGCAGCTGTGCACTGCCTTGGCTGGAGTTCGTCCCGGACGTGGTGCCGTAGCGGCGGGGCCAACACCCAGCTCAGCGACAGTCCAAAACAGTTGGCTCCGCAGGACTTGCGAGGCCGGAATCATCACCAAGAAATATGGAGTGGCTCGTCAATGCAAATCCGAACCTCCGGTCCTCCACTTCTCCTGTCATAAAAATCCCAGAATCCTCTTCTATTTCGCTAGGAAGGTAGTATCCGAACCGCCAGGGTCGAGGCGCGAAATCGGCCGTTGGTGTGGGAAAACAACCGGGGCCCATGACGGGAAGGGTCGGAGTGAAGTTGAGGAAGGAGCAACAGCTCGGCCGACTAACGAGGCATAAGGAGGGCTCCGGTATGTGGGCACACAAAATCGCGACAGCCACGATGCTGGTCCTGGCCGTCAGCGGATGCACAGCACTCGGGGCCGGGACGGCGTTCGCCGGAACCGGCCCAATCCATGAGAAAGCGAAGGCCAGGGCGGAGGGAGGATCCTCCACCGCCGGCGGGACTGTCGCCCAGCAGAACACCGTGCAGTCCTCCCGGCAGAACAACAACTGCAGCAACCCCAACAGGCTGGATTCGCCGGGGGTGTCGCTCACCAATAGCCGGGCAACGGGCCGGTGTGTGACCCGCGAC
Source organism: Streptomyces sp. NPDC051776 (assembly GCF_040681345.1). Classification (NCBI taxonomy): domain Bacteria; kingdom Bacillati; phylum Actinomycetota; class Actinomycetes; order Kitasatosporales; family Streptomycetaceae; genus Streptomyces; species Streptomyces sp. NPDC051776. The sequence goes on from NZ_JBFAYQ010000119.1 coordinate 816, forward strand.
GACTCTCTCACCGCGTTCTCCCGCATCCACTACGGTCCTGCAGAAGTCCGAGGCGATTCGGCCGCCTTGGACGTGAATCAGACGAACGCCGCTCAGCGCGGGAGGCAGAACAACAACTGCAACAACCCCAGAAACCCGCCCTTCGACGTGACGGGCGGCCGATTGGAGGGCGGCTGCGTTGGCCGGGACCTCTCCTTCAACAAACGCACGTTTATCAAGGGCGGCGGCGCCCGAGCCGAAGGCGGATCCAGCACCGGCTCAGAAGGAGGGGCAGGGGTATTCCATCAGAACACCGCCCAGGAAGGCCGACAGAACAACAGCTGCAACAACGTCGGTGGGGGGAATATCGTTCTGGACAGCAGTCGATTGGAGGGCCGCTGCGTTGGCCGGGACCTCTCCTTCAACAAACGCACGTTTGTCAAGGGCGGCGGCGCCCGAGCCGAAGGCGGATCCAGCACCGGTGTAGCGGCATCTGTGCGCCAGCAGAACACCGCACAGGAAGGCCGACAGAACAACAACTGCAACAACCTCAAAAACTCAGTAATCTTGCTGATGGGCCGCGGCCGATTGGAGGGCCGCTGCGTGGACCGGAACCTCTCCCTCAACAAACGCACGTTTATCAAGGGGGGCGGCGCCCGAGCCGAAGGCGGATCCAGCACCGGCGGCGACGTAAGCCAGCAGAACAACGCACAAGAAGGCCGACAGAACAACAACTGCAACAACCCTAACGAGATGGTGGAGATCGGGGTCGTGACAGTGGCAGCTGGCGGCCGTCACAAGGCTAGCTGTAAGGCGGCGGACCGCTCCGCAAATCTGGGCACCGCAGACATTGGTGGAGGAGCCCAGGCCACCGGCGGCTCAGCCACCACCGACCTCTTCCAGCAGAACACCGCACAAGAAGGCCGACAGAGCAGCACTTGCAATAACCCCAACAACCTCACCCTCCTCACCGACACTGGCAGCCACGCACAAACGCACTGCACCGCCGTAGACCACTCCACCAACATCGCTACGGTCCACCGATAAGAGCGTGCGCGGTAGGCGTTGTGGGGTGGGGGGTACGGGGCGGGCACGGTCCTGCGCGATCATGTGAGTTGTTACGTTCCGTGATCGTGGAGGCTCCGTGCTCGCGCTGCCCTCATGGCCTACCGATCCGTTCTGGGTCCAGTTCGTCGCCCCGCTTCACGAGCGTGCTGCGTTCGACCCGTCTCACCCGCTGGGCTGCCATCGCCGGCGGATCGGCGACCGCGTCGTCTTCGACAAGCTCGTCCAGGTGCTGGTGTTCGGCTGCGGTCGACGGGCGGGCCCGGGCTCGTTCAGCCTCGAGGCTGAGGCAAAGCGGGCCGGGAGTCGGCAGCCACGAAGCGACTGTCGTTCCTGTCTGACATGGACCAGCTCGATGAAGCGGTCGAGCGTGCCTGTCTCCGGCTGACCCGGCTTTCCGCCGGGTCAACCTGGAGATCCTGGGAAAACACGGACCCGTTCTTGCATGCGCATGCCTGGCCGCGGTTCGAGTGGGACCCAGCTGACGCGGTGGGTGCCCCGGTGTGGCTCTACCCCCGTGAACGGTGGAGCGAGGAGCAGTTCAGGCTCGGTCCGAAGCACGACGCGCTGCGAGAAGCGATCGGCAGCGAGCTGGACCGGCTGCGATCGGGGACCTGACCGACGCGCACTGCTGCGCCGCCGGCCGACGGTGACATGGAGATGACCCGGTCATACGGCGCGCCCTGCGGCCAGCCGGCCGCGCCGTCCCCCACCTCGACGTCTACGCCGGCTTCCAGCCGCTCCCGCACGGTGGCGGCGAGGTCGGCGTCGACCTCGACGCTCGTCACCACCCCATCTCCCGCACGGTGCGCCAGGAGCGCGGCGTTGCGCCCGGTGCCGGCACCCCCCGAGCTCCAGGACACGCTGGCCCGGCTCGAGCAGAAGCGAGGCGAGCATGTCTACGACCACGGCCTCACACGACAGGGTGGAAGCCGGCAGCCCTTCCACGACCTGGGTGATGGCCGCATCATCGGGCCCGGCATACACTTCACCAGCCCACCGCTGCTCATCGGCGTCCCGGTCCACCGGCACACAAGTACGCCCGTTCCAGCGCCAAAGCCGGCCCGGGGCGAAACACATGCCGCGGCAGCACATCGACAGCCTGTCGAATCCAAGGAGAACGCGCGGTCCAAGGAGAACGCGCGGGCCAAGCACCCCGCTGCTCCATAGAAGTGCGCGGTCTTTGTTCGTCGCGGGTGGCGGGAGCCACTCCATCGGCGAGTTCGGAAGCCAAGCTCTATCGGCCGTGACCGGGGGCGGCTTCTACAGGTCGGGGCCGGCGGGACGGTGCAACGCCCGCACCACAGGGTCCGCTCCGGAGCGCTCCAGTACTTCCTCGATCACCGTCCGGGACGCCACTACGCCGCTGGCTGCCCCGATCATCCCCACCGTCTCTTCGAGGGCGAGCGCAGCTCGCGCCAGTTCGTTGGCCCTGATTTCCGCCAGGGTCCAGTCACCGTTCGCCACGGCCCGGGCGCAGGCGGAGACCCTGGCCAGCAGCTGGGCGTAGTCGGCCGCCAGCCGCTCTTCCAACCGGACTCGGGATCCCGATGCTCACACCCTGACCGTAGGGGCGGGGCCCGCCTCGGGCCACCAGAACTCCATCTGCCACCCCACCCGGTGGAGAGGCGCCTCGCAGGCCATGAACGGGGCGTTGTAGGGGTGAATGCCAGGAGTGACGAGGAGGCGGGTGGGGAGCAGTGGGCGCCTTCGGGCCTTGCCAGGCGATCGGTCTCCTGGGAAGTGCCCGGCTGCGCGGCAGGAGCCCCTGGATCCCACCGTTCCTCGGGGCTTCGTCGCCGGGCGTCTGGGCGGTTTGCCCAGGCGCGCTTGCCGACGGCCTGAGCCCGGGAGGCCGCGAAGAGTGAGTGTGATGGTGTGCCCGGAAGCTATGTAGTGGCGGAGCGAGCGCCGCAGCATGCAGCGCCGTCGGTGCTTGGGTTGGACAGCAGCGACCGGTCCGTTCGGCTGCAGGGGCTGGGTCGGTCCGCGGGTCGTCGCGGTGACGAGGATCAGCCCGGCGCGGCGCGATGGCGGCCCCCGATTTCCGGGCGGGTGGGATAGGGGGCCGCCGCACACGAGTGACGTGGGGGACGGGCTCGTGTCTCATGGGACGACGCCCCCGCAGCCGCGAAGGTCACGCGCCATGGCCCGACCGCTTGCGCTTGATTCGCCGGTCTGGGGGGATCTTCGGGTGTGGTTCTCGCAAGGACCGTGCAAAGAGGGTAGACCGAATCGGGCCGGCGGCTACACGGGTGCGGTTGCTGATCGGGCATGGGCGAGCGAGGAGGAAAACAGTGCAGGCCAACGTAGGTGACAGACTTCTCGTGCATGGGCGGGTCCTTGGGCAGCATGATCGGGTGGTCGAGATCATTGAGGTGCTGGGTGAGCAGGGGGGTCCGCCGTACCGGGTCCGTTTTGAGGATGGTCACGAGACGGTCATGAGTCCCGGCCCGGACACGGTGGTTCAGCCCCTCCACGCCGAGAATCGGCGTCGCCGTCAGCCTGACCTGGGTGGATCAGTCGCTGGTGTTGGCCGCCGCTCCAGGCACCCTCTCGTGCCTGCGTTCCGCCCGGTGAATACCTGCATGTGCTAGGGCCTGTGTGATGTCGTGATCAATCTTGCTGATCCGGATCTGTATGGAGGGGTGCATCGGGTAGGAAGAGGGGTGTGACGCGCAGGCAACT
>NZ_JBFAYQ010000120.1:0-4258 GCF_040681345.1 Streptomyces sp. NPDC051776
TCACACGCCTCCATCGACTCCGCAAAAACCGGACAGACCCCCCACAACTCCCGCCCCATCCCAACCCACTGCGCACCCTGACCCGGAAAAACGAACACCGCACCATCAGGGGCCGCATCAAAGCTCCCGGACACGGCGCCCGGAGCGACGCCACCACCGGACGCCAACCCGTCCAGGGCACCCGTCAGTTCGGAGGTCTCCGCGCCGATCACTACGGCCCGGTGCTCCAAGGCGGCCCGTGTCGCCGCCAACGACCAGGCGATGTCCACCGGCCGCACACCCTCACCGGCCGACCCCACGAACGACGCCAACCGCCCCGCCTGACCCGCCAACCCCTCAGCACCACGACCCGACACCACCCACGGCACCACACCACCAGCCGCAAACACCGGGCTCGCGGCGTCATCGGTGGGACGCGGTTCCTCCGCGCCGGGATCGGGCTCCGGCGCCTGCTCCAGCACCACGTGGGCGTTGGTGCCGCTGCCGCCGAAGGAGGAGACCCCCACGCGGCGCGGGCGGCCGGTCTCGGGCCATTCCTGGTTCTCCGCAAGGAGTTCGACCGTGCCGGAGGACCAGTCGACGTGCGGTGTCGGCTCGTCCAGGTGCAGCGTCCGCGGGAGAACGCCGTGCCGCATCGCGAGCACCATTTTGATGACGCCTGCAATGCCCGAACTCGCCTGGAGATGGCCGATGTTGGACTTCAGCGCGCCCATACGCAGCGGCTGCTCGCGCTCCTGGCCGTAGGTGGCGATGACGGCCTGCGCCTCGATCGGGTCGCCCAGTGTCGTGCCGGTGCCGTGCGCCTCGACCGCGTCGACGAGGTCCGGGGTGAGCCGCGCGTTGGCGAGCGCCGCCCGGATCACACGCTCCTGCGAAGGACCGTTGGGCGCGGTGAGACCATTGCTCGCACCGTCCTGGTTGACGGCCGAACCCCGCACCACCGCCAGCACCGGATGGCCGTTGCGCCGGGCATCCGACAACCGCTCCAGCAGCAGCACCCCCACACCCTCGCCCCAGCCCGTACCGTCCGCACCCGCCGCGAACGGCTTGCACCGCCCATCCGGCGCAAGCCCCCGCTGCCGGCTGAACTCCACGAAGTTGCGGGGGCCGGCCATGACGGTGGCGCCGGAGGCGATGGCGAGGCGACACTCGTCCTGGCGCAGGGCCTGCACGGCCAGGTGCAGCGCGACCAGGGACGAGGAGCACATGGTGTCGACCGTGACGGCGGGTCCCTCGAAGCCGAGGGTGTAGGCGATACGGCCGGACAGCACCGCGCCCGAGCCGCCGGTCAGCATGTGGCCCTCGACGCGGTCCCGGGCTTGGGCGGCCGAAGCTCCGTAGCCCTGGTCGCTGCTGCCGACGAAGACGCCCGCGCTCTCGCCGCGCAGGGAGCCCGGGTCGATGCCCGCCCGCTCCAGCACCTCCCAGGAGGTCTCCAGCAGCAGCCGCTGCTGCGGGTCCATCACGGTCGCCTCGCGCGGCGAGATGCCGAAGAAGCCGGGGTCGAAGTCGCCCGCGTCATACAGGAACGAACCGGAGCGCGTATAGGTCGTGCCCTGGTGCTCGGGGTCCGGGTGGTACAGGCCCTCCAGGTCCCAGCCGCGGTCCGCGGGCAGTTCGGAGACGGTGTCGGCGCCCGCCACGAGCAGATCCCAGAAGTCCTCGGGAGTGTGGGCGTTCCCGGGAAAGCGACAGCTCATCGAGACGATGGCGATGGGCTCCTGATGGCGGGCCTCGACCTCCTGGAGGCGTCGGCGGGCCTGCCGCAGATCGGTGGTGACCCGCTTGAGGTAGTCGCGGAGCTTGTCCTCGTTAGCCATGAACGTCATCAGTCCCTAGGAGCAGGCCCGGAGGCTCTGAGTCATTCCTACTGCGGTTGGCAACCGGCAAATCGGACGGCCTAGTTGAGGCCGAGCTCCTTGTCGATCAGGTCGAACATCTCGTCGTCGGAGACGGCTTCGAGCACTTCGTCGTCAGAGTCGCCGCCGTCCCCCGGTTTCTCCACCGGACTGTCTGACAGCCGCCACAGCAGTGCCTGCAGCCGGGTGGTGATCCGGGCGCGGGAGGCATCATCGGCGGGGTCGAGCGCGGCGACGGCCGCCTCCAGCTCATCCAGCGGCGCAAGATCCTGGGCATCCGCCGGTTCCGTGTCCGGGGCCAGGGCGGTCAGCAGCCGCTCGCCGAGGGCGGCCGGCGTGGGATGGTCGAACACCACGGTGGCCGGAAGGCTGAGCCCGGTCGCCGCCTTGAGGCGGTTGCGCAGCTCCACCGCGGTCACGGAGTCGAAGCCGAGGTCGCGGAAGGCGTGGGCGGGGCCGATCGCACCTATTCCGTCATGACGGAGGACCGCCGCAACCTGCGTACGGACGAGATGGAGCACAGTCCGCTGCTGCTCGGCCCTGCTCACCCCTGCCAGTCGGCGGCCGAACGGCTGAGACCCGCCGGTTGCCGCCCCGGCATCGGCGGCGTCCACGCCCGCGCCGCCACGTGCCGCCTCGGACTGGCTGTGCCGGACCTCCGGGATCTCGTCGAAGAGTCGACGGCGGCGGGCGGCCGAGTAGGTCGCCGCGAACCGGTCCCAGTTCATGTCGGCGACGACCAGGAATGGTACGTCGTACGCAAGGGCCTGCGGTACGGCGCCCACGGCCACCTCGGGGTCCATGGCGGTCACACCGTAGCCGCGCAGCCGGTCGCCCTCGGCCTCGTGGACCATGCCACCGCCGGCCCAGGCGCCCCAGGCGATGGAGGTGGCCACGCGGCCCCGGCTCCGGCGCCACTCCGCGAATGCGTCGAGATAGGCGTTGGCTGCCGCGTACCCGAAGTGGCCACCGTCCCCCCACACACCCGCGCCCGATGAGAACAGCACGAACGCCTCCAGCGGACGGTCCGCGAGCAGCGCGTCGAGATGGAGGGCTCCCGCGATCTTCGCGTCCGCCACCTCCTGCAGAGCGCCGGGATCCATGTCCTGGAGCGCGACGGCCGGCGGCTCGACGCCCGCCGCGTGCACCACGGCGTTGACCGGGGCGCTCGCCGGGACCTTCGCGAGCAGCTTGGCCAGCGCTTCCCAGTCCGTGATGTCGCATGAGGCGATGGTGACGCGGGCGCCGAGCGCGGTCAGCTCCGCCTCCAGGTCGGCCGCACCGGGCGCCCCCGGTCCACGGCGGCTGACCAGCAGCAGATGTTCGGCACCGGTCGCGGCCAGCCGCCGGGCGAGGTGGGCGCCGAGCGCTCCCGTGCCACCGGTGATGAGCGTCGTACCCGAGAAGCCGACCGCGCGGGGCTCACTCGCTTCGGCGTCGACCGGCTTCCGTACCATGCGGCGTACGTAGAGGCCGTCCGAGCGTACGGCGAACTGGTCCTCGGCCTCGTCGCCCGCCAGGGCCGCGAAGAAGCGGCTCCAGATGCGGGCGTCGCGCTGTCCGGCGGGGGCGAGCGCAGGGGAATCGACGGGCTCGGCGTGATCGGGGGGCACAGGGAGGTCGATGAGACCCCCCCAACGCTCGGGGTGGTCCAGCCCGTAGACCCGGCCGAGGCCCCAGACGGCGGCGTGTTCCGGAACGGGTCCGGCGGCGGGCGTCGTGTCAGGACCGGGCACAGAGACCGCTCCCTGGGTGACGGTCCACAGCGGTGCCTCCGATTCCGCGTCCGTCAGGGCCTGCATGAGGAGCAGCGTTGCGGTGACGGCTCCGGGTACGGCGCAGGACTGCGGCTCGGCGACTGGGCGGGGGTCCCCCGGGGCGAGCGGAAGCAGGTTGAGTACGGCACCCGTGTGCGGGTTCCGCTCGAGGGCCTCCCGCAGGCGGTCCGCGAGAGCGGCCCGGTCCTCCCGTGTCACATCGAAGGCGACCGTGACGACTCCTTCGACCGCCTCCTGGTCGCGCAGTTGCGCGACGAGCTCGTGGGCCGTGCTGCCCCCGGCGCCACCATCGCAACCGGGCAGGACCACCAACCAGTGCGAGGACAACGGGGTCGTTCCGGCTGACGCATCGCCGGGCTGCCATGTCACGGTGTAGCGCCAGGAGTCCAGCAGAGCGCTTTCGCGCTTGCGCCGACGCCACTCGGCAAGCACGGGCAGCATCGGCTCAGCCGTGCCCAACGACTCGCGATGTTCCGGCGCGAGGTCGAGCGCATGGGCGAGAGCCTCCAGATCCTCGCGTTCGACGGCCTCCCAGAAACGAGCGTCCACATCCCGGCCGGAATCGATGGAAGCACGGGCGGGAGCGGTCTTCTCCAGCCAGTAGCGGCGGTGCTGGAAGGC
>NZ_JBFAYQ010000121.1:0-4206 GCF_040681345.1 Streptomyces sp. NPDC051776
GCGGGGCTATGCCGCCGGTGGAGACGTCGAGCAGGTCGACGCCACGGGTGTGCAGTTCCTTGGCCAGGCAGGGGCTTATGCCTTAAGAGATTCACTTATTCCTACTGAACATACGAAAACAAATAGTTCGGATCAACCGACCAAAACTTCGGTTTCTAACGGTTACGTGGAGCAAAAAGGTGAAGAAGCTGCTGTGGGTAGTATAGCACTTGTAGATGACGCTGGAGTACCAGAATGGGTTAAAGTTCCCTCAAAGGTAAATTTAGATAAATTTACTGATTTATCTACGAATAATATCACTATTTATCGAATTAACAATCCGGAAGTCTTAAAAACAGTTACCGATCGTACGGATCAACGGATGAAAATGTCAGAAGTTATAGCTAAGTATCCTAATACTTTGATTATGAATGCTTCCGCTTTTGATATGCAGACAGGACAAGTAGCTGGATTTCAAATTAATAATGGAAAGTTGATTCAAGACTGGAGCCCAGGTACAACGACTCAATATGCTTTTGTTATTAACAAAGATGGTTCGTGCAAAATTTATGATTCAAATACACCTGCTTCAACTATTATTAAAAACGGAGGGCAACAAGCCTATGATTTTGGTACTGCAATTATCCGTGATGGTAAAATTCAACCAAGTGATGGCTCAGTAGATTGGAAGATCCATATTTTTATTGCGAATGATAAAGATAATAATCTCTATGCTATTTTGAGTGATACAAATGCAGGTTATGATAATATAATGAAATCAGTGTCAAATTTGAAGCTCCAAAATATGTTATTACTTGATAGTGGTGGTTCAAGTCAACTATCTGTCAATGGTAAAACGATTGTTCCTAGTCAAGATGATCGAGCCGTACCGGATTATATTGTGATGAAATAAAAATAAAAGAACCTCTTGGTTCTTTTATTTTAGAGATTTATCAAAAAGGGTTTTGACTGAGTCTAATTCTGTTTGAGAAACGACCTTAGCTCCATTTTCATCTGTTGTATGTAGATTGAGCTTGCTGGTATTCTTTAGAGCCTTATTGTAGCTCATAACGATCGTTTTAGCATCATTGAAACTTATATTGGTTTTAACAGTGTTTGAAAAAGCATAGAGAATTTCTCGATAGTAATTGAAACTTTCAAGTTTTTTCATATGAGCAATTTTTTGAATATTTCCGTAGAGTTCCATTGAGACATTTTGAATCCGAGTGATTGAAGCATCCAAATCAGTATCGTCAATTTGTGTCATATAGGCTTGGACTTGATCAGCAGTTTGTAAATTAACAGTTCCTTGTTTAAACTCATAACCTTCAGCATTGAATGCCTTTGGATTTTGCATGGTGATTCCACCAGTGGCCTGTACAAGTGATCCCATTTTATTAACATCGATCTGAATTACTTTGTTAATGGACACATTCAATAGGTCTTTAACCATCTGGAAAATTCCATCATCTCCATTCGTATTGTAAACTTCAGTGATTGTTTTTTGATTAGGCATTGTCGCAAAAACTGGGAAGTTCATGAAAGTAGTTTGATTTGTCTTTATATTCGTTGAAGCTAAAACAGTAGCATAAGCTGTATTTTTAGAATTATTTTTACCAATTACAATGATAAGTGTTGTGAATGTTTTAGACTTTTTTAAGTCGATACTTGTTGTTTTAGGGAAATTTTCATATGATGTTGAAAAGGTTGATTCAACATTTCTATAAGCTACGTAGGCTATAGAAGCAACAGCGATAATTACTAATACAAAAATAATTGAAATAACTTTTAGTACTGTGTGTTTTTTCTTACGATAATGACGCCTCTTTTTTTGATTCATGGTATCTCCACATACATATTATATACCTTAAATTATACCATATTTAATGATGTTATCCTTAAATCTTAGAGTCACTATTGTATAATTTAGACAAAGGACAAAAACATGCAAAAACGCTACTCAAAAGAATTTAAAGAAACCCTTATCGCCTTCTATCATTCTGGTCAATCCGTCACCCAGCTGTCTAAAGAATACGACGTGGCCCCTGCAACAATTTATAAATGGATAGACCTCTACTCTAAATCTAATGAAAGCTCCGTCTCTAAAGCTGATTTTCTAGAATTAAAAAGACAACTGGCTAAAGTTAAGGAAGAACGAGACATCTTAAAAAAAGTATTGACCATATTCGCCGAGAAAAAGAAGTGAGTGCTGCGGATATGGCTCAAACCATACAAACTTTAGCACTCAATGTCAGACTAAGCTGTCAACTCCTTGATGTTCCTGAATCAAGTTATTATGAACGGATTAACCGACATCCATCTAAAACTCAATTAAGGAGACAATACCTGTCACTCAAAATTTCTCAACTCTTCAATGCTAACCGAGGAATCTATGGTGCTCCTAAAATTCATCATCTTCTACTTAAACAAGGGGAAAAAGTCGGGTTAAAACTGGTACAGAAGCTAATGAAGCAACTTCAACTCAAGTCTGTAGTCATTAAGAAATTTAAGCCTGGATACTCACTAAGTGATCACATCAATCGAAAAAATCTCATACAGACTGAACCTACAAAGAAAAATAAGGTTTGGTCAACCGACATTACTTATATTCCTACTCAACAAGGATGGGCTTATCTCTCAACCATTATGGATCGTTATACTAAAAAAGTCATTGCTTGGGATTTGGGCAAGCGAATGACTGTAGAATTAGTGCAAAGAACTTTAAATAAGGCCATTAAATCACAAGACTATCCAGAAGCTGTTATTCTTCATTCTGACCAAGGAAGCCAGTATACGAGTCTAGAGTATGAAGAGTTGCTTAAGTATTATGGGATGACTCACTCTTTCAGTCGAAGGGGATACCCTTATCATAATGCCAGTCTTGAATCTTGGCATGGACATTTAAAAAGAGAGTGGGTGTATCAATTTAAATATAAGAACTTTGAAGAAGCCTATCAGAGTATTTTCTGGTACATCGAAGCCTTTTATAATTCAAAACGAATCCATCAAAGTTTAGGGTATCTTACACCTAATCAATTTGAAAAGGTAAGTGCTTAAAATAAATAGATTAAAATTCTACGTTTGTTACTCTAAAAACTTGACTTAACGTCATATAATGGCTAATATATGGAGTGTAATTATATTTGAGGAGATACAAATGAAAAAAAATGTTCTTTTATCTATTATTGTTCCAATATACAATGTTGAGAAGTATATTGGTAGTTTAGTAAATTCTCTAGTGAAACAAACGAACAAGAATTTTGAGGTTATTTTTATTGATGACGGATCAACTGATGAAAGCATGCAAATTTTGAAAGAAATAATGGCAGGCAGTGAACAAGAATTTTCGTTTAAGTTGTTACAACAAGTTAATCAGGGTTTATCTTCAGCCAGGAATACCGGTATACTTAATGCAACTGGAGAATATATCTTTTTTTTGGATTCAGATGATGAAATAGAAATCAATTTTGTGGAGACAATTTTGACTAGTTGCTATAAATACAGTCAACCGGATACACTTATCTTTGGTTATAGTAGAATTGATGAATTTGGAAATGCTTTGGACAGTAATTATGGGCATGGAAGTTTTTATCGTCAAAAAGATTTGTGTACAAGTGAGCAAATATTAACTGCATTGTCTAAAGATGAGATACCAACAACTGCATGGTCATTTGTAACAAAACGCTCTGTGATTGAAAAACACGATTTACTATTTTCTGTTGGAAAAAAATTTGAAGATAACAATTTTACGCCGAAAGTTTTTTACTTTAGTAAAAACATTGTTGTTATTTCCCTAAGATTGTATAGATATAGGAAACGCTCTGGGTCTATTATGAGTAATCACCCGGAAAAATTCTTTTCGGACGACGCCATTTTTGTAACATATGACTTATTAGATTTTTATGATCAGTATAAAATTCGGGAATTGGGAGCAGTAGTTGGTAAAATAGTTACGTCAATATTAGCTTATTTTCCAGATTCGAAAAAATTGTATAATGAATTAAATCCAATCAGAAAAAAAGTATTTAAAGATTATATTTCAATAGAAAAAAGACATACTAAACGGATAAAAATGTATATTTTTTCTTCTTATGTTGGATATAAACTTTACAGACTGGTAAGAGGTAAACACTGGAAGTGAATATAATTTTTAATCTTATTTACCCGAATTGCTAGTTGGGCCGCTCCCCCGGCCCGATCTCCGGGCCGTACTGGACGGCGAGCAGC
>NZ_JBFAYQ010000122.1:0-4154 GCF_040681345.1 Streptomyces sp. NPDC051776
ACCCCGGCGGCCTGACGGCCGCCGGGGTCATTTCATCCCGTCCCGCCAACAACCCGAACGTCGCCTTCATGCACACCTTCCGCGTCGCGCAACACCCGCCCCCGCTTCCCGGCCCAGAGCCACGGAGCCGAGTGCCGAGTGTGAAGCCCCGCCGGAAGTCTGTACCGCACCCGCGACGGGAAGACCGCGACCGAAGTACCACACCGCTCGCGTCATCCTTCTGCCCGCGATCTGGGAGGAGCTGGACGTCCTCGTGCTGGAGGACCGCGGCCCCGGCGGACCAGGTGATGCAACCGGTGTTGGGTTCTAGGCTGCGGATATGACCGAGATCCAGACCTCGACGCCTCGCGACGCCTTCGAGTTGCTTCTGGCCGGTAACCAGCGCTTTGTTGCCGACGCCCCCGAGCACCCGAACCAGGACGCCACCCGCCGCGCAGAGATCGCACCAGCCCAGCAGCCCTTCGCCGTGTTGTTCGGGTGCTCCGACTCCCGGCTGGCCGCCGAGATCATCTTCGACCGCGGCCTGGGCGACCTGTTCGTGGTGCGCACCGCCGGGCATGTGGCCGGTTCGGAGGTTCTGGGCAGCATCGAGTACGGGGTGAGCGTGCTGGACTGTCCGTTGGTCGTGGTTCTGGGACACGACTCGTGCGGGGCCATCGAGGCTGCCCGTGTTGCCGCCGATGGTGGCAGGACGCCGTCCGGGTTCGTGCGTGATGTCGTCGAGCGGGTGACTCCGAGCGTGTTGGCTGCCCGGGCTGCCGGACGTGAGCAGGCCGAGGAGATCCTCCATGAGCACATCCGGCACACCGTGGACCTGCTGCTGGACCGCTCCCGCGTTCTGGCCGCGCGGGTCGCCGCCGGCCGCCTCGCTGTGGCGGGTCTGTCCTACCGGTTGGCAGATGGCAGTGCGCAGCTGGTCGCCTCCCACGGACTGGGCAGGGCTGCCCCCCCACGATGAAACCCGCGGCCAGCCGCCCGGACTTTCAGCTTCAGCCTCAGAAGCTGTTTCGTCGTCCGGCTGAGCAGGAGAATGGCCCGGCCACCGGTCCGTCAGCCGGTGGAACCGCGGCGTGACGCCTTGGTCGGCTCGATTGGCCACTCGGAGGGGTGGAGGGGTTGCACTGGGGTTTCCTGACCGCGGTCTGCTCGTGGCGTTCCTCCTGGACGGTGACCTGCGTCGTGTTCGGCGCAGGTCGAGCAGGAGGGGGGAGAGGCTGCGGTGCAGGGCGATTCTGGCTGGAGTAGGTGAGCTGTCTGCCGGGCGGGGAACCCGGACGAGTTGTTCGTTGAAGGTGCGCAGCAGAACCGGGCCAAGGCCACGTGCGTGGCGTGCCCGGTGCGCACGGACCGCGCCTACCTGCGCCGCCGTGGAATCCACTGCACCATCCCGGACAAGAACGACCAGGCACGCAACCGCCGGAAAATCGGCTCCCGCGGGTCCGGCCGCCGCACTTCGACCCGGTCACCCACCGCGAGCGTCACGCGGTCGAGTGCGGGATCAACCGCCTCAAGAGGCGTCGTTGTCAGCCGGTACGACCAGCTCGCCGTCCGCTACGAGGCGACCGTCCTCGTCGCAGCCATCAACCTTGTGGTTGTGAGCCTCAGTCGTCACGCGGTGAAGCCAGAGTGGACGGATCCGTCGACTCCGTCGCCGTTCGCTCAGCAACCATGCGCTCGCGGTCAGAGGCCGCCCTTGATCTTCTTCATGGTGAGGTGGGATTCGAGGCGCTGGACGGCGGGGTGGCCGGTGAGTTTGTCCATGACGAAGGCTTCGTAGGCGGTGTTGTCGGCGATGGCGACGCGGACGAAGTAGTGGGGGCTGCCGTACATGCGCCGGAACTCGATCACCTCGTCGTAGGAGGCGAGGGTGGCCTCGAACTCCTCGATCGTGGTGCGGTCCTGGGCGTAGATCTCGATGTCGACGAGGACTTCCAGGCTGCGCCCGATCGCCTCGGGGTTGACGACGGCCCGGTAGCCGGCGATGACGCCGCCCTCCTCGAGGCGCTTGACGCGCCGCAGGCAGGAAGGGGGTGTCAGCCCGACGCGCTTGGCGAGTTCGACGTTCGTCATCCGACCGTCTCCCTGTAGATGCAACAAAATGTCACGGTCCACGGCATCCAGCCTTACAGCATTGCGCATGACGACAAATCATAGCGGCGATCGGCAACCACATAAGCCTGCTTCTTTTCTAAAGTTGCGGCATGAGTACAGCTCCGGTCCCGGTCGTCGATCCTCCTCGCCCTGCCCGTACGCCAGGCGGGCTGCGCGCCGAGACGTTCGCGGGGCTCATGGACTCCATGCCGGTCGGACTCGCTCTGTTCCCGATGGGGCTGGCCTTCGGGATGCTGGCCACCCACTCCGGCCTGCCGTGGTGGTCGGCACCGATGTTCTCCGCCGTCATGTACACCGGCACGCTGGAGTTCCTGCTCATCCCGATGCTGCTGGCAGCCGCGCCGCTGGTCACCATCGCCCTGACCACGCTGCTGGTCAACGGCCGCCACGTCTTCTACGCGTTGTCCTTCCCCCTGCACCGCGTCGAGGGACATCTGGCCAGGCTCTACAGCACCTTCGCGCTCAGCGACGAGGCCTACGCCATGACCACCGGCGGACAGGCCCGCACCTGGTCGAGCGCCCGCATCGTGTCCTTCCAGGCGTTCAACCACCTGTACTGCGTCGCCGGCTCACTCATCGGCGCCCCGGCCGGCAAGCTGATCGCACCGCGCATCACCGGCCTGGATTTCGCCATGACCGCGCTCCTCGTCGTCTTGGCCCTCGACGCCATCCGCGACCGGCGCCACGATCTACCCACCCCGCTCCTGGCGCTGTTCGCGGCGATCATCGCCCGCCTGATCACCCCCGGCCAGATGCTGCTCACCGGGTTCGGTCTGTTCTCCGCCGCCCTGCTGGTCCGCCACTTCGCCGCCCGCCGAAGGCCCGCCAATGTCTGACACCCGCTACCTGATCGCCGTCGCCGCCGTCTGCTGTGCGCTCACCTGGGGGCTGCGCGCCCTGCCCTTCACCGCCCTCACGCAGCTACGCTCCAGCCGCGCCCTGCAGTTCCTCAGCACCCGCATGCCGGCCGGAGTGATGGTGATCTTGAGTCTGTACACGTTGCGCACGCTGCCCCTGACCGAGATGCGGGCGATCGCCCCGCTGGCAGGTCTGGCGGTCACCGTCGGTCTGCACCTGTGGCGCCGCAACGCATCGCTCAGCGTCCTCGCGGGCGCCGCCGTCTGCGTCACCCTCTCCAGCACCTTTTTCGTACCGTGACCGACGCCCATTCCCGGCCCGGGCCCGTCTCCACCGCGCGGGCCCTCCAACGAACGCTGCCCCGAAAGGTGCTCGTGGGCAGAAGAAGGAGAGTTCTCCAGTGCTCGATGTTCCGGGCAAGATCGCGGTCACCCCGCTGCTGATCGGCGGTGCCAGCCTGGCCGGGCGCCGTTTCGGCCACCGGGTCGGCGGCGGCTCGTCGCCCTGTGCCGACCTCCGGACCAGTCGCGTTCCTCCTCGCCACCGACGACGAGTCCCGCCTTCTCCGGCGGTGCCGCCGTCGGGATGCTCGCCGGCTCCCAGCTCGTCTTCGCCCTCGCCTACCGAGCCCTCGCCCACCTGGGCATCACCGGTGCCCTCGCCACGGGTTGCACGGCGTTCGCCGCGACGACCGTGGTCTTGGCCACCCTGAACCGGCCTGCCAAATTCAGCCGCGGCCGCGGGGGAGTGCCCTCCTGGTTGCGGTCGCTATCTGCTCCAGGGGTGCTGCCTCGAGCCGCAGTGCCAGCGCGGGGCACCGGCGTACGGCGCGTTGCGCACTGCGCTTCAGATGTATGGGGACGGATGCGTCCGCCAGTGCCGGGTAGCCGTCGTGGGCGATCTGGATGAGTTCCGGCACCAGCTCCGCGCAGACCCCGTGGCCCTCGCACAGCGTCCAGTCCACGGCCAGCTTCTCGCCGCTGGTGATGCCCCCTTTCTCGTAGCCGGGGACGGGCAGCGGCAGCAGGCCGTGCGTGGGCCGTCCGCAGCCGCCGCGCAGCATGTGTGCGGCGAGGTCGTCGGTGAATGCCTGCAGTGCGGACTGGATGAAGCGCACGGATCCGTCCGGATGCTGGCAGGCACCGCGGCCGCGCACGGCCTGAGTGACCTGCCGTACGGCCTCC
>NZ_JBFAYQ010000123.1:0-4080 GCF_040681345.1 Streptomyces sp. NPDC051776
TCGTTTGTCCACACACCAACCGATGATCACGCGATGGCCGTACCCGTTCCCAGCCGGGTTCGCCACAAGATCGCGAAGTCAGACTGGAGTACTAGGCCGTAACGCGCTTCCGCAAGAGCGGTGGCGGAACGAGGAAGGTGCGGGGCGGACTCAAGGTGTCCTGGTCCTCCGACCGTGAGGAAGCGTCCGCACCGTGCATCGGCTGTGGCCGACCGAGGCGCTGCCCGGAGAACTCGGACAGGTGCTTCCGACCCCCGCACACCTTGAACAGGTGACCCAACTGGTGACTCCGGAGCGGGCAACGGAGTCCATACCCTGCGGCGACGATCCGGAGGAACACGCGGCCGCGATCCGTGCCTTCGTCGACGCGGGCTTCGACACCGTGTACGTCAATCAGATCGGTTCCGACCAGCGCGGCTTCTTCGACTTCTACCGCACGCGGGTTCTGCCCCTGCTGACCGCCGCCCAAGGACACCATTCATGACCGGCCCACCGCCTACGCCGTGACGGAGACATCGGCAGATCCCCCGGTTTCCATGCGGCACGCTTTGCCCGCACGTACGAAGTCGAGCGGCTGATCAACCGGTTTGACGGTCACGGGCGGTGGCCATGCGCCGCAGATGACGTCACATGGATGTCGGTCCCAGAGGCCCACACCTCGCTCGACGAAGGACATCGAGGCACCCCCGACTGGGCGTCCGGCGAACTCAAGCGACGTCTTGCAGGAAGGCGAGGAAAATGGCGGTGAGTTCGGCGGGGCGGTCCTCGGGTAGCAGGTGACCCGCGGCCTCGATGATGTGGAGTCGGGAGCCGACGACGATGTCGGCGAGTTCACGGCCGCGTTCGGCGGGGACCCAGGTGTCATCCGCCCCCCAGCACACCAGGACGGGCGCATCGATGGCGGCGTACCCACTCTGGATGCGGTCGGTGTAGGTCTCGTCGGCTCGCCGCTGGGCGAGTTGACGGTAGAAGGCTGCCTGCCCGTCCGCGCCGAGCCACGGCGCCGTCAGGGCGTCCAGGACGCCTGGGCGCAGACCGGGGGAACTGGCCGTTGAGACGTAACTGCGGAGCAACATCCGGTGCAGCTGATCCGGCAGTTGACAGAACACCTCCGTGTGCCGCCCCACCAGTGCGAAGAACTCGCTGCCCCACGGTGACAGCGACACCGCATCGACCAGGGCCAGGCTCCGGTAGGGGATTCCACGGTCCACGTGCGCGCCGAGCGCGACGGCACCGCCGGAATCGTGCGCGACGACATCGGGGCGGGTCAGCTCCCAGTACCCGAGCAGTTCGGTGAAAACCCCCGCCAGTGCTTCCAGCGACAGGTCCTGTCGCTCGGACATGGCCGAGGAGCCGTAACCCGGCATGTCGAAGACGTACACCAAGCGGCTGCCGGACAGCGCGCGGGCCACATCACGCCAGATGAACGAGGAGAACGGCGTGCCGTGCAGCAGGACGAGAGGCTCAGCACCCGGATCGCCCAGCCGGTCCCACCGGACCTCTCCCAGGCGGCTGTCGTAGCTGTGGCCCAGCGTCCACTCACACACTGGCATCTCTCCTCTGTGGGGTCATGGCCGACGAGGACACGTCGATACCCCCTCGGTCACCCTGCCGGAAGCCGGTCACAGACTGCGATGCCGCGTTCGTACAGGCTTCCGAGGACCAGCCCGCCCCTGAACGCGCAGACGCTGGTGACCATGCGGTACGGCGAGCGATGGAGAACCAGGTCGTGCACGATCCGGCTCTCGGAGTCGACCGCCAAGACCCTCACCGTCGGGCGTGGTCGGGCTACCGCCCTGAGCCCGGTGACCATGGCCCCAGCGGCGCCGGCAACCCGCCGGGCCGTTCCGGATCTGCGGCTGAGCCAGTCCACGGCCGCATCCCTTGGTCCCGCGAGGGCGATCCAGAACAGGCCCTCGTCAGTTCTCGACATGTTGTCGGGGAAGCCCGGCAGTCCGCCGAGGAAGGTGTCGCTCCGGCCGGCCTCGGGCCCGGAGAGCCAGAAGCGGGTCAGCCGGTAAGCGCCGGTTTCTGCAACGACGACGAACGTCTCGTCCGGAGCGAGCGCCACGCCATTGGCGAACTGCAGCCCACCGAGCAGAACTTCCGGCTCGCCACCCGGCCGGAGACGCGCCAGCAGGCCGGATCCCGTGTGTTCGAGGATGTCGCCGAGCCAGCCCTCCAGACCGTAGCGGCGGCTGGAGACCGTGAAGTACACCGTGCCATCGCGCGCCGCGGCGACATTGCTGCAGAACCGGAGCGGAAGACCGTCCACCTCCTCGACCAGTGCCCGTACCGAGCCCGCTTGCGGGTCGACCCGCAGCAGGCCACGCCGGGCGTCGCAGACCAACAGCCCACCATCGGCGGCAACCTCGAGGCCCAGGGGTCTTCCCCCGGTGCGCGCGAGAACTTCATAACGGTCCAGCCCGCCGGCTGCGTTGAGGGTGAGCCGCACGATCCTGCCGTCTGCCAACCCGGCCAGGACCCGGCCGGACGAGTCCACCTGGACATCCTCCGGGCCGTCGGCGTCGGGGGCGATGACGTGCGGCGACGGCAGAGGCCGCTCCCTCCCCCGCTCGTATCGGCCTGACATAGTGCTCACGCCCCCCTGCGTGCCCTGACTGCACGCACGCACCGCGTCATCTCCTCCGCGTAGGGCAGCGCGACGAACGCTCCGATCGCCAGCCCGATGCCCGTGAGGTATCGGGCGGACAACGGGTGTTCCTTGGGGAGGAGCTTCCAGTCGCCGGGGTTCCGTCGACCCGTCAACGCGGCTCGCGCCTCGTCCCAGTGCAGACAGCAGGTGAAGGCCAGCGCCGCGAGCGGCAGGACCTCGAGAAAGCTGTGGATGTGCTGTTCCACCGGCTTCACCTCGCGCTCCTCCGTCGCGAGGCTGACGTCCCACAGAGCCGTCGCGCCGTGGGCAGCGGCCGCCCCGCCCATGACCGTGAGCACGAGTGGGTTCACGCGGGCGAGCAGGCCCATCGTGACCGGGATGCCGGCCTCGGTCATCATCAGCGCATGCACGGCGGACTCCCTCGTTCCGCTGGTGTCCTCGATACGGGTCTTGCGGTGCATCACCCAGTCCGCCACCGCAGGGACGAACCACAGAGGCATCACGCCGTATAGCAGGAACCGCCGATTGGTGTCCTCCACACTCGACGCGTTGCGGGGGACGGACAGGTTGCGTGGCTGCCGCCAGCCCCTCCACGCTCGGGCAACCGGGCCGCGAAGAAACGCCATCATGTCTCCCAATCCTTTCGGCCGATGATGTGTGCCCCGACGAAGGGGCGCCGCCACTCGGCTGCGGGCTGTCCGGGCGAGCCGGGCGGAGCGGGGCGTGTCCAGCCCTCGCCTGCTCTCCGATCGGATCTGCGATTCGGTTCTCGGGCTGCGACCCACACGCTTGGGATCCCGGTCGACCGCCGCCCGGAATCGCCGCGGGCCGCCCGTCCACGCCTACCCGACGGTGCCGCGAACCATTCCCCGGGGCCGGACGGAAGGCCTGCTCGGCTGCGAAGAGCAGATGGCCTTCTTGCCGATGGACCTCCTTTTCGCCGTGTTCAAACCTTCAACAAAGGGGGAGGGCGAATTCCGTCCATTCCAAGCCGTCGATTCCCCTGGCTGTCCAGCAGGGAGGAGGTGCGCCGGGATTCGGACGCCACTGGATTGAGGCATGGTGGGAATGACGGTCTCGCGGTATTCAGCACCTCCGGCACAGGGTGCGCAGGACCGATGACCGCGGGATACGCGGGCCGAGACAACGCTCCGAGGAAGCGCCGGCAAGGACGGGCCGGGCTCTCGCCGGCCACACCCGCCCATGGAGGCTGGTTCATTCATGACGAAGACCGCCCTCGTCGTCATCGACATGATCAACACATACGAGCACGCCGACGCCGAGTTGTTGGTCCCCTCGGTCCGGGAAGCGCTTCCCGGAATGCGCAGGCTGATCCATCGAGCCCGGGAACGCGGGGCGGACGTCATCTTGGTCGTGATCAAGGGGTGGCTCGCGTGAGGTCCTTGATCCAGATCATCGAGGCGCGGAGGTGTAGGCCGGCAAGGTAGCTCTCCGGGGTCTTG
>NZ_JBFAYQ010000124.1:0-3978 GCF_040681345.1 Streptomyces sp. NPDC051776
ACCCCGGCGGCCTGACGGCCGCCGGGGTCATTTCATCCCGTCCCGCCAACAACCCGAACGTCGCCTTCATGCACACCTTCCGCGTCGCGCAACACACCAAGACCAGGCGCGCCAAACTCTCCCCCGACAAACTCCAGCAGCTCGCCGACCTCGGCCTCGAATGGTAGCTCCGCGCCCCCGCCCAATGATTCCCATGCCAAGGCGCAGCCACGTCCACGGCCGCTGCGCTCAACGCTGCCGCTTCTGCTTCTGCTTCTGCTTCTGCTTCTGTCGGGCCTCATCGATCGTCAGATCGGCGTCGAAGCTGAGGGTCACGTTCTCGGCCAGGGCGCGGTCATCGCTCGCGGCGACCTCGACATGTGCGAAGGCCGGTGCGGCCAAGCCGCGTGTGGTCGACAAGGTCGGAGCCGCGACGGTGGCCATACGGTGCGCCGAGCACGGGGGGGCGAGGCAAGGGGTGCTCCCAGGGTGGTGCGGCCATGGTCGGGCCCGGGCGATGGAGCCGCCCGGGTCATGCAGCAGGGCTGAACCTGACCGCAGGACGCCCGGGCAAAGGTGCGCCGGCACCGCAGGCCCATTGTTGTCGACGGGGCGTGCAGCGCGGGCTGGTGGCATCGTCCGTGGCATAGCCGCTTCATCATGCGGTGTGCTCGTTCACTCCAACAGCCGGGACGCATGAACATCCGTGGTGCCCCCAACCGCCGGGCCGGCACTGAGTGGTGGGCCGTCGTCGAGCCGGCGGAGCCTTCCTGGGCAGGAGATTCGGTCGGAAGGCACGTGCACAGGACGTCCGTTACGATCCATTTTGTGTGCAAACGGGGTTGTAGAGGGTCCATCGCGCTTCTCCTGGCGCTGCTGGCTGCCTTCTGTTGCACCGCGGCGGGTTCGCCTCTCCACGTGCACGCAACCCCTGATGCGCACGCGAATGGTCATGAGCTCACGCACGGGGTGCACGAGCACCGGCATCCACTCGATCGTGCAGGGCACGACCCGTACGCACCTCATGTGGGCAACGCGGTGGCACGGGAAAAGTCCTCCGACGTCCCCGCTACGCACCCCGCCGGTGACGATCACTTTTCCCGCCAGCCGTCCCCGTCAGTGTGGGGGCCCCCGAACGGCCGCACGGATGTGTTCACGGCGACCCCGCTGGACGCCGTCGCCGTGTGGGGGCCGGTCCGCAGCGGGGCGTTGCCGGCGCCATTAACCGATGGTCGCCTCCCGCCGATAGACATCGGTCGCTCAGCACAGTCCCATCTCTGCCTCTGGCGTATCTAGAAGACCGCCGTCCGGACCGCGTCGTCGGTCCCTCACCCCTGCCTGCGCCACGCCGCAGGCTCCCCGGGTGAGTCGCTGCTGTCCTACGGCGATCTTCCAGAACCAGAAGGCAGTCACCCCTATGAGCAACCTCTCCACCGCTGTTCTCTCCCGCGGCGCGGGCCGTGCGCTCGCCGCCGCTGTCGGAAACACTCCCGTCCTACGGATCGGCCACCCCTTCGCTCCACCGGGGCGAGGCTTCTGGGCCAAGCTCGAAGGGTTCAACCCCGGCGGCTTGAAGGACCGTGCCGCCCTGCACATGGTCGCGCGCGCCCGGGAGCGCGGCGTGCTGCGGCCCGGCGCCATGATCGTGGAGTCCACCAGTGGAACGCTCGGCCAAGGTCTGGTCCTGGCCGGCCGCATCTACGGTCACCCCGTCACTCTGGTCACCGATACCGGCATCGAGCCCGACGTCCTTCGTCTGCTGCGTGCCCAGGGCGCCCAGCTCGACATGGTCGCCACCCCCCACCCCAGGGGCGGCTGGCAGATGGCTCGAACCGAGCGGGTCCGCCAAGTCCTCGCCGAGAACCCGGGGGCGTGGTGCCCCGATCAGTACAACAACCCGGACAATGTCGATGCCTACGCGCCGCTGGCGCATGAAATGCTCGCCCAGCTCCACCGTGTGGACGTTCTCGTGACCAGCGTCGGGACCGGCGGTCACTCCGCAGGCATCAGCCGGGTACTGCGCGTCTGCTTCCCCCACCTGACGGTCATCGGGGTGGACGCCATCGGATCGACCATCTTCGGGCAGCCCGGCCGGCACCGGCTCATGCGCGGACTCGGCAGCAGCATCCATCCTCGCAACGTGGCCTACGAACAATTCGCGGAGGTCCACTGGATCGCCCCCGGAGAGGCTGTTTGGGCATGCCGCCAACTGGCTCGGCACCACTACGCCTCCGGTGGCTGGAGCGTGGGCGCGGTGGCGCTGGTGGCCGGCTGGGCAGCCCGTACCCACCCCGCCGGGACCCGCATCGCCGCCGTCTTCCCCGACGGCCCCCACCGCTACCTGTCGACGATCTACAACGACGACTACTGCCGTGAGCACGACCTCCTGGAGGTCCGGCCAGCACAGGAGCCGGAGGAGTACAAGGCGGCCAACCAGGGGGAAGCGCTGCGCTGGACCCGCTGCCTCACGGTGACCGACCCCCTCGCCCCGACCGCGGGACAGGGGGCGCGATGACCGCGGGGATCCTCGGGCAGGTCCGCTCCTACGACCGGAGCGTTCAGCTGCTGCTGCTCAACCAGTTCACCATCAACCTGGGCTTCTACATGCTGATGCCCTACCTCGCCCAGCATCTCTCCGGTGACCTCGCCCTGGCAGGCTGGCTCGTCGGGCTGATCCTTGGCATGCGCAATTTCAGCCAGCAGGGCATGTTCCTCCTCGGCGGAACGCTGGCCGACCGATTCGGCTACAAGCCCCTGATCGTCGCCGGCTGCACTCTGCGTACCGCGGGCTTCCTCGCACTCGGTCTCGTCGACTCCGTTCCCGGGCTCCTGGCCGCCTCCGCCGCGACCGGCTTCGCCGGAGCACTGTTCAACCCGGCGGTCCGGGCCTACCTGGCTCGGGACGCGGGAGAACGACGAGTCGAGGCGTTCGCACTGTTCAACATCTTCTACCAGGCGGGGATCCTCGCGGGCCCGCTCATCGGTCTGGCCCTGACCCGGGTCGACTTCCGGCTCACCTGCCTGGCCTCCGCCGCGGTCTTCGCCGTTCTGACCCTCGTACAGCTTCGGGCCCTGCCCCAGGCCCGCGGGGCGGACTCCGGGAAGCGAGAGAGCGTGGCCCGGCAGTGGCGGCAGGTCCTGGCGAACCGGCCCTTCCTGCTCTTCTCCGCCTCGATGACCGGCTCCTACGTCCTGGCCTTCCAGATCTACCTCGCCCTGCCCATGACCCTGCAGGAGACCGCGCCCGGCGAGGCCGCGGCAACCATCGGGATCGGCACCCTGTTCGCCGTATCCGGACTGACCACCATCCTCGGCCAAACCCGCCTCACCGCCTGGTGCACGAGACGATGGTCCCCGGACCGGTCGATCAGCTGGGGACTGGCTCTGATGGGAGCCGCGTTCATCCCCCTCCTGGTGCCCGTCCCCTCCAGGGGCCCGATGCACTGGATCGCAGCGCTGGTGCCGACGACCGGCTGCGGCCTGCTGCTCGCCCTGGCCACGATGGTCGTCTACCCCTTCGAGATGGACACCGTCGTCGCCTTGGCCGGGGACCGGCTCGTGGCAACGCACTACGGCCTCTACAACACCATCTGCGGCATCGGCATCACCGCGGGCAACCTCTTCACCGGAGCCGCACTCGACGCGGCCCGTCGTGCTGGAACACCGGCCCTCCCATGGCTGTTCCTGACCACCCTCGGTTTGGCCTGCGCCATGGCCATTCACCTTCTCAGCAGAACCGGTCGACTGACCCCCCACCGATGGGAAGCAGCCGCCGCCACAGCCTGACCGGCACCAAGGCACCCGGCACACAACGGCCCCACGCCCTAGCTGTTCTGACCATGAGCGTTGTTGACACTCGTGGGGGGTTGATCAAGAGCGAAGACCTCCGATGTGGTGGAGGTGTCTAGCCTCGCCGTTTCATTTGCGTACGGCTGGCTGGGTCGGAAAACGCGAAAGTGCCTTCCTGACCTGGAACGATGAACCTTGCTGAGGGGTTCT
>NZ_JBFAYQ010000125.1:0-3899 GCF_040681345.1 Streptomyces sp. NPDC051776
GTTCGAGACGTTCCTTGTTTTGTGAACCCAACACCTCTGGTGCCTGGCCTGCGGAAACACCTCCGCCAGCGCCCTCCACAGGCCCATCGCGCCGTCACCGACCACGAGCATCGGCTCGCGCATTCCGCGCCGCCGACGTCGCGCAGCAGGTCGTTGCTGGTGGAGACGGTCCGTAAGAGCGGCGTGGATGCAGCGGTGTCGGCGGCGCTCGCGCCGTGGTGCAAGCCGCGGGCAGTGCACGATCCGGGCAAGATCCTGCTGGACCTCGCGCTCGCGACCGCCGTGGGCGGGGACTGCCTGGCCGATGTCGCGATGCTGAGGGCCGAACCGGCCGTCTTCGGTCCCGTGGCCTCCGACCCGACCGTCTCCCGCCTGGTCGACACGGTCGCCGCGGCGGGCTCTCGGGCACTGACTGCGATCCGTGCCGCGCGGGCCGAAGTCCGCGACCGCATATGGCAGTTGGCCGGGTCCCACCCTCCGCACGCCGACGGGCAGGTGATCGTGGACATCGACGGCGTGCTGGTGCTGGCCCACTCCGACAAGGAGGACGCCACTCGGACCTGGAGGAAGACCTACGGGCATCATCCGCTCATGGCCTTCGTCGACCACGGACGCGCCGGCACCGGAGAGCCGGTCGCGGGGCTGCTGCGGCCGGGCAGGGCGGGCAGCAACACCGCCGCCGACCATTTCGAGACCACCCGCCTGGCACTGGCCCAACTGCCGAGGAAGTTCCGGCGCGGCCGGCGCACTCTGATCCGCACCGACTCCGCCGGCGGTACCCACAAGTTCCTCGACTGGCTCACCGCGCGCGGGCGGTGGCTGTCGTACTCGGTCGGCATGACCATCACCGAGCAGACCACCAGGCGGTGTTGAAGGTTCCCGCCTCGGAGTGGACGCCGGCCGTCGAACCCGGCGGCCAGATCCGTGACGGTGCCTGGGTCGCCGAACTCGCCGGAGACGTCCTGGACGGCTGGCCCAAGGGCATGCGGCTGATCATCCGCAAAGGAACGCCCGCATCCCGACGCCCAGTTGCGTTTCACCGATGCCGACGGCATGCGCCTTACGGGCGTTCGCCACCAACACCCCCGGCACCGCGATCGCCGCGCTGGAGCTGCGGCACCGCCAACGGGCCCGCGCGGAGGACCGTATCCGGGCCGCGCGGGCCACCGGACTGCGCAACCTACCCCTCCACAACGCCGCACAGAACCAGGTCTGGCTGGAGATCGTCCAGATCGCCCTGGACCTGCTGGCCTGGATGCCGATGCTCGCCCTGACCGGCCAAGCCCGGCTGTGGGAACCCAAGCGCCTGCGGCTGCGGCTGTTCTCTGCCGCCGCCCAGCTGGTCACCACCGGACGGCGCCGCATCCTCCGCCTGGCCCGGCACTGGCCCTGGGCTGACGTGATCACAGGTGCCCTCGACCGGCTCCACGCGCTGCCGAACCCCGGCTGACCAGCAGCTTCCCGCCCCTGCGAGCAGTGCCACCCGACCGGAGCCGTGGAACCCGGCGCCCACCCGACGCGACAGCCGGGCCCCTGCCCTGCCCGGACACCGAAAACACCCGCACAACAGAACCGAAGAGGGGCCGTCAGCAAGCTGACGGCCCCCTCACGAAAGATCAAGGCTAACGTCCGGTGTTCAGGCGGATGATCCGGCTGATCAGCTCCCCGCCGGGGAAGTCCATCTCGATGACGTTGATCTGACGGGTGGCGTTCGAGGGAAGATCCTCCAGCAGGCGCTTGTTCATCCCTTTCTTTCCCCCCTTGCCGTTGGCCACGTCGACGTAGGTATCGGTGATAAAGCAGCTGGCGGACAGCCCGGTGGTTTGGACCGTGTTGCGCTCGTCGAACCGCAGCTGGTCCAGGCGGGTCTTGATGAGGTTCCAGCGCTGGTCGAGGTCGCAGAGGTTCCAGGGGATGTCGCCGGTGTTGAAACCGGTCAGGCCGTATCCCTCATGGTCCCTGAACTCAGTCAGGACGATCTTGCCGCGCACGTCGCCCAGGGTGGGTGTCGATGCTGTCCCGGTCCCGGCCACAGAAGGCCCCCAGAACAGGCCGGGGTAGTCGGCGATGTACTTCTGGAAGATCGCGGCGGTCTCGTAGGCGGTGGTGGTTTTAGGGTAGTCGTTGCAGTTGCCGGGTCCCGCGAGTTTGGTGTTGTCGCATTCCGCCTTCAGCTTCATCAGGACTGTCTCGCCGGGATGGTTCTCCAGGAACCCCTTGGCCTTGTCGAGGGCTTCGCTGAAGTGCGCCTGGAAGGCGTCGCTGTGGTGGATGTCGAAGTAGGTGGCGGGACCGCTGAAGCCGCTGCGCATTGCCCGGACGCGGATGTCGATGGCCCGGATGCCTGCGTCCAGCTGGGCGGTGAGGGTCGCGCCCCCGAACCCGTGTTCCTCCTGGGTCCTGTACCACTCTTGGGGGTCGCCCTGGATGGCCAGGGTGTCGTGGGTACCGGGGATGGACATACGTCCCAGCCCTGTGTCGTCGGGCAGGCTGCTCATCCAGTCGGGGTTGGCCACGCTGGTGAGGCTGTTGAAGTAGCCCGAGGACGTGGAGGGGTGGGGGTAGGCAGCGGCCGCCGTCGGCGCGGAAAGGGCGCTGATGATGCCGACAGCGCAGAGTATGGCCAACGCTCTGGCCGCTCGCCGGAATGGACCGGCTGCGCTACGGCTCCGTATGGCATTGGGAAACACGATGGATCCTTTCTGAGAACGAGGCGGGAGGACATCCCGGCACGCAATGGCACAGGGCAAGTGCATGGCCAGGAATAGGGTGTTGCGTGGCATCGCTGTGGCCGCATAGGCGTTCGCCAGCAACGACGGGCGTAAAGTCATGGTTCCTCGCCGCCTTGTCGTGCTTCTCTTCGCCGGCCTGGAGTCAGCACCGGCAGCCGGGGAGGCGTTGCGGGAGATGCTTGAGCTTCCGGTGTTGCCTCGGATTGAGGTGCGCGCGTCGGCTGTGCTCGGTGCGCGGCCGGTCGAGGTGGCGCCACAGAAAGCGGCCGACCATTGCCATGCTGACGGCGGTGCTCACGTACTCAAGGAGCCGGGCGACTGTCAGACCGCCCAGGGGCGGGTTGTGCAGCAGTGTCAGGTGGTCGGCCGGACAGCCGTCGTGGGTGAAGGCGTCCCACGCCAGGTGGGAGTCGATTCCGATCAGGGCGGATAGCAGCAGCCAGCGGGCGTTCCTGCCGTGCTCGCGCAGGCCTTGTGCCTGCCAGGGCGGTTCTTCCTGCCGGCCCCAGCCAGCGAGGAGCAGTGCCGTCACCGGTGTGCGAAGCAGCCGGTCCACAGCGAGCTGAGCGAGGGTGAAGAGCAGGCCGACGGTGAAAGGCACCGGTGGGCGCGTGCGACGCAGTGGCGTTCAGGAACGGTGTGCCACGTACGGGAAGTCGCGGACAGGCCGAGAGCACCCAGGAACTAGAGGTTGTCGGGAGCCATGGCGCCCGCAAGGGCGGCAGGAACGAACGGGCGGCGAAGCAGCGGCAGGACCACGGCGGGTGGGCGAGAGCGAACGGCACCGGCATCCCACTTCTGTCGGGGGCGGCACCGGCCTCACCCAGAGCACCCACGTCGGTCGAACGGTCAGGAGCGTACTCGCTTTGACAGTTGTCGCAAAATATCGGACAGAACTTGTGTCCAGGCCGCAGAGCGTCCGCACAGGCGCTGACTTCAGCTCATCTTGGTGATCCTTCGCGAAGTCCCTGATGGGTCTGGAGTGTTGCCTGTATCCCGTGGTGAACCGCCCCGGGTTTGATGGAGACATCGAAGACCCGGAAGGATGCCGATCATGGCTGCTCCGTAAGTTGTTAGCCTCGCCGTTTCATTTGCGTACGGCTGGCTGGGTCGGAAAACGCGAAAGTGCCTTCCTGACCTGGAACGATGAACCTTGCTGAGGGGTTC
>NZ_JBFAYQ010000126.1:0-3812 GCF_040681345.1 Streptomyces sp. NPDC051776
CCACCCCCCAGGTCATCCCATCGACAGGGGGCAACAGCCATGCCGGACCCGGAGGCCGGCGGTCCCCTTGCGGAACCGCGAAGAAGATAACGGGGCGGGGGGAACCCTGCCGATCCGATCAGCGGACCGTGATGGTGCCCGCGTGGGTGGCCCGGGATGGTGTGGTGAATGGAGGGACGTCTTGTGTGCATCTGGCGCCCACGGGGGGTAGCGCGCCGGTGAGGAAGTACCGGGCCGCGTGTGCGTTGATACAACTGCTTGGATTTTCCAGGGCTGTGTGACCGTATCCGTCGAGGGTGAGCAGGCGGGCGTCGTGTAGTTGCCGCACCATGGCTTGGGCGGACTGGTATGGGGTGGCGGGGTCGTAAGTGGCGAAGTGCACCACGAGCAAGAGTTCCATCGACACCGCCAACTACGTGCCCGTGGGCAGATGACTGGGATGTCACCACGAGGATCTGCGCGAAGCGCTTGGGCTTCTACGTTTATGCCAAGGCCAAGATCTCCTGGGACGGGCCCGTCTTCGGCGACGTCGACAACAGCACAACGTTCGACGGCGCGTACTTCAAGTTGACCGCCTGGGGGCACCTCGTCAGCCGGCGTCCAAGGCTTCTTGGAAGTCGCCGAACCAGGCGCTCAGCTGGGGGTCGGCGATGTACATCGTGTCGACGGCGAACTCCTTGCCCTTACCTTCCTCCTCCAGGAACACGGCGACGCCGGTCACTTCATAGATCTCCGACTCCTCGGCGTCAGCCCGCGCCGTCATCATGCCGGCATAGGCGCTGTCTCCGGCGGACAGCGTCACCCGTTCGCCGGAGGCCTCCCCGACGTTGGTGGTGAAGGTCGCCGTTTCGCCCGTGTCCAGGGAAAAGGTGACGCTCGGGTGCGCCTTGGGCATCCGGCAGGAGGAAGTGCCGCTGTTCTTCGCCTCGAGAACCACGTAGTTGACCGGCCGATCGACCGGCGTGAACTTGAACTCGAGTTGGCTCGGTTCACACTGCGGAGCACCGGCCTCGTCCGACGTGCCGCCGCCCGACCCACCGGTCGAGGAGGCACTACCTGACGAGGACCCGCTGCCTGACGAGCCGTTGCCACCCCCCTGGGAGCCGTCGCCCTTGGGAGTCGACGCGCTGCTCGCCGACTTCCCCGAGCCATCAGTCTCTTCCTCCGGACCGCACGCCGAAAGCGAAACCATGAGCGCCGAAGCCAGCCATATCGCCGGGACGACGGATCGAGTACGTAGCCGCATGTGCATGGTTCTCCTCAACGCCTGCAAAGTACGGCGGGGCTCGAGTCACCGCCGCAGGCGATGCCAACTCACCGCCACCAACGCAAGCTAGACATCAGACGTCAGACAAGCCAGAGGCATCCATGACCTGAGTACCGCGTATCAACCACCGCCCTTCCACATCAGCGGTGATACGGCAACATGCCTTCGAAGTCGCGGCCGTTCCCCCGGCGACAAACGTGTAGCAGCTCTGTGGCACGCCGGCGACAAACCCCACCCCACGTTCACGACGTAACCATCCTGGGAAGATTGCGGCAGCTCTCCCTGACCGCCGCCCCGGTGCCACAACGCGCGGAAGTCAACGCGGAGCGAGACCGCGCACGACAACAGAAAGAAGAAGAAATCCAGCGGCGCTGGCAAGCAGCGACTGGACCGGGCGCGCGCGGATCACACCGAGGCACAGCGTGTGACCGCGCTGCGCGAGCAAGTGGAGGAGAGCCGTACGCATCCGCGCCTACTGCGATGCCCTCCAAAGCGACCTCGGCCAGGCAGTGGCCCCCGAGACTGACCAGGCCCGGGGTGTACGGGAATGGATTGTTTAGTTGTATTGCCCTCGAGCCCGAGCGGCGTGCCCTGGGGGGCCGGAACGGGCCGGACTGCAGCGCTGCTGGCCCACCGTGCGGGAGCGAGACGGGTGATCAGTGTCGAGACCGACCCCGATCTCGCCGCGGAGGCACGAGAGCGCCTGCAGTCGGTACGCGCGGGTGTGGAACTCGAGGTCGGGGGCGGTGCGGCCGGCTGGCCGCAGAGCGCACCCTATGACCGGGTGATGGCCACCTACGCGGTCGAGGCGGTTCCGTGGACGTGGGCGGAGCAGACGCGTCCGGGCGGGCGGATCGTCACCCCCGTGGGACCGGTTGGCGCATGTGGCGCTGACGGTCGCCACGGATTGGGGTTCGGCCAGCGGCTGGGTCCAGGGGTTGGCCCACTTCATGCCCGCACGCCGAGGGGGTGCCGGGCGGAGATTTCGCCACGTCCGAGTGAGGGTGAAGTCGTGGTCCAGTAAACGGTGCTGCGGGACCTGGGCCCGCTGCGGGAGAAACAGGCACCTGAAGTTCGCTTGCGTGCCGCACTGCCCGAGGTGGACATCGTCACCGCAGTGGACGCCGACGGCATCAACGCTGGGCTGCACGACGGTGCTACGTCGTGGGCGACCCCGTCCGCCCTCAGCAACGGACTGACACTGGCCTGCCAAGGCGGGCTCGCCGACTGGCTTACTTCTGAGTAATTCCTGCTCATTGGGAATCGGATCCGGCATCGACGAGATGCCGGGGCCGTGTTCCCTCATGAAAGCGCCGCGCAGGGCGCGCTGAGGGTTGATCAGTTCTCTACTTCTGAGTAATGCGTGCCCATTGCGGGTGGTTCCGGTAACTAACTAACATCCGGGTCCTGTTGCCGGATGCATCCATCAGCAACCTCGCACGGATGCTTGAAGAACACGATCGAGGGAGAACGACCCGTATGCGTCTGCGTATTCGTAGGGCGGTGCCGGCGCTTCTGCTGGTTTCGGCACTCACCGTCTCGCTGTCCGCGTGCAACGAGAACGAGGGCGACAACACGTCAGGCGAAGCAAAGGACACCAGCAGGCCGGTCGCCCTTCCCCTTCCCGACGGAGCGGAGATCATGAGCGCATCCTCTCAGGAGGAGGAGAAGGTCATCGGCCTGCGCTTCGAACCCACCGAAACCATGAAGGACGAGCTCAAGGCGTACGTGAAGAAATTCTCGGACAACGGCTACGTGTCGGGCCCGGAGGACATGTTGGCGCGAGGAAACCAGAAGGTGTACGCCGGGGGCAACATCAAGGGTTCATTGGCGCTCGACATTCTCTACCCGGACACGCCGCCCCCGCTTCCCTCCGAAGGCGAAGTCAACTCGGTCACAAGCAAGAACGATGACACGCTGACCCTTACCTACAAGTTGCCAGCCGGCCAGAACAACATGATCTCGCTCAAGGGCTACGTGCGGGAACTCAATGAGGCCGGCTGGGACACCCGGCCGGACGGCGGCACCTCGACGGAAGGCATCTCCACGGCGACCAAGGGCGACCAGAAGATCAAGTTCGACATCAGTCAGAACACGCAGATCAAGGTGACCGTCGACGTGCCGAGCTCCGTCGGCTGACCCATCGGTACCCGGCGCCGGCCCAAGCGGGCCCTCAAGTCCGCGACCACACGCGGGCCGGCCCCGTTCCCTTCGACGCATACCGCCCGGGGCCGGTCCGGGCGGAACCTCCCCGTTATCGCAGCAGTCGACGCCACGCGGCGAAAGCCTCCCGCGTTCGAGATCTTCTGCTCCAACACGCTCGCCACGAGCGACTCCATCACGGTTCCGCGGCATCGCAACTCGCTACGAGAAGATCGCCGCCTCCTACGAGGCGGCGGTCACACTCGTGTCGTTCCTACTGTGGGCAAGATCCGTTTGAAGACTGACCTTAAAGGTTGTCCCGTAAGTTGATCTTGGGGTGGGTGGAGATGGTCCTGCGGCTCACGGGCCGTTCTCTATCCGGCGAGGGCGAGGTTGTGCAGTC
>NZ_JBFAYQ010000127.1:0-3684 GCF_040681345.1 Streptomyces sp. NPDC051776
TTGATGTACGTTTCATCCATTTTCCATGAATAAAAGGATTTTTTATTTTTCTTTTTCCAGAGATGATAGAGGACTTTACCGTATTCTTGTACCCAACGATAAATAGTTGTGTGACAAACGTTAATCCCACGATCATAAAGGAGTTCTTGAATTTCACGATAGCTTAGATTGTAACGCAGGTAATAACCAACAGCGACAATAATCACATCTTTTTGAAATTGTTTACCTTTAAAATAGTTCATTGATATATCCTCGCTGTCATTTTTATTCATTTTACACTAAAATAGACTTATCAGAAAACTTTGCAACAGAACCGATTTCTCAATCTTAGGTTTCACGATTTCAACATCACGAATTTCAACTGTCAACTGTTTTTCCTCACCAGTTTTAGTTTTTCCTGTTACTTGCATAAAGACTCTCCTTGCTATTTCACTAATATAAGAACGCAAACTCTGACATTTGCGCCCCTAAAATAAAAAAGACCTAAGTCGTTTTAATATACTTAAGTCTTCACTACTCAAAATAGAATAATTTTTCAAATTCTATATCCAACGCTATACAAAGTAATAATGCTAATTTAGCAGATGGAACGTACTCATAGGTTTCTATATTGCTAATTGTCTGTCTCGAAACACCAACAATTTTAGCCAAATTACTCTGGTTTATTTGTTTTTCAGCACGAGCCACTTTTAACCTATTCTTTAACTCAAGTTTTCCTTTATCCCTCATTTAAAAATTCCACTCATTAAATTCCAGCCCATCACAGAAACAGCAATTAATAATACTACAATTACTATGATGTTAGTCATCGACCTCTTCTTTTTGAACAGATATATTTCATGTCCCAAAGCCAAAAGTAATAACATAAAAAACAAATCGTCTATAGATTCATTTTTTAGCAACCTAATTGTGAAAATAAACAGCCAAGCAAGTAACAACATAATATAGTGTACTATTGACATATTTCTCCACTTCGATAGTTTACCCTCATCTTGACTTTCTTGTTGTGCCATTTGTAAAATCTTCTTATTATTCATTTCTTCTCTTCCTCTCTATGAATAAAGTATAACACTTTACAAGTAAACTTGTCAACTATATAAGCAAACTTGTTAAAGATATAAGTAAACTTGTCAAAAACAAAGTATGAAAAGTCCGTAAAAAATTAAGAAGCTCTCAATCATATAATTGGTTCTGTTGCAAAGTTTAAAAATCAAATACAAGGTTTATAATCCTTCTTGTTCTTAATCTAATATTCCCATTAAGACCTTAATCTCAGTAGATACCGAAAATCCGAAGAGCGTTCCATTTCTTCGGTTCTTTTTGTATATTCCTCGAATTGTTTCCATGCCCTTAATCGTGGTTGAGGCAGTTCGTAGACTTCGATAAAATTTATTGCGTCGTTTGATTGGTCGATGGTCTTGCTCAATGAGGTTATTGAGATACTTCACGGTTCGATGCTCTGTCTTAGTATATAAACCGTTACTCTGTAACTTTCTAAATTCAGAACCAATAGAGGGCGCTTTATCCGTGACAATTACTCTTGGTTGACCAAACTGTTTATGTAGTCGTTTCAAGAACGCATAAGCAGCTTGAGTATCCCGTTTCTTTCGTAACCAGATGTCTAAAGTCAATCCATCCGCATCAATTGCACGATAGAGATAATGCCAATTACCTTTAATTTTGATGTACGTTTCATCCATTTTCCATGAATAAAAGGATTTTTTATTTTTCTTTTTCCAAATTTGATAGAGTAGTTTGCCATATTCTTGCACCCAACGATAAATCGTCGTATGAGAAACGTTAATGCCACGATCATATAAGATTTCTTGAACTTCACGATAGCTAAGGTTATAACGAAGATAGTAGCCCACGGCTACAATAATCACATCCTGCTGAAATTGCTTTTCTTTAAAATGATTCATCGTCATTCCTCCTGCTATCTTTTTCTATTATTCTACCTTATTTGATAGTAGATTTAAAACTTTGCAACAGAACCCTATATTCGTTACAATGGTTATGGGAAGTTTTTCAAAAGGTTAAGAAAAGCTTACGGGGGTTTTTGAAATCAAAAAGTAGTAGGGGACGATAAAATGAAACATACACACAAAATCATATTGGCTGTCACTTCTGTATGCACTGTTATTATTCTAGGTGTAAGTATCTTTTTTGTTACACAAGCAGTAACAAACAATAAATTAGAAAACACTAGTCAAACAACTCAACACTCAAGCAGCAGCTCAAAACCTGTTGAAGATAAACAAACGACGAAACAGCTTGATCAAGCAAAACAGCTTGCTGCAAGTTATCATTATGATGAAGCCATCGCCTTACTTGAAAAAGACGACGCCAAAGAAGCGCAACAATTGTTAGCAACTTTGAAAAAAGAAAAAGAATCCTTGGTAAAATGGGAAGACCCGACCAAAATCTCACACGTCTTCTTTCATAGTCTGATTGTTGATCCAGCTAAGGCTTTTCATACCCAGCAAGCACAAGGGTATAAAGATTATATGGTCACTATTTCCGAATTCAATAAAACCATTGATCAGTTATATAAAAATAACTATGTTCTTGTTAATCTAAATGGATTAGTCAAAAAAGGAACAGATGGAAAACTGACCTTTACAGGTGTTTCTCTTCCAGAAGGAAAGAAACCGTTAATTCTTTCGCAAGACGATGTCAGCTATTATGAATACATGGACAATTCAGGATTTCCAAGTAAGTTGATTGTCGATAAACAGAACCAAATCAAGAATATTTATATCGACAATAAGAAGGAAACTGTTGGTGACTATGATATGGTTCCATTGATCGATTCATTCATTAAAAAACATCCCGATTTTTCTTATCAAGGCGCCAAAGGAACATTAGCTTTAACAGGCTATAATGGTGTATTAGGTTACCGTACATCAAAATCAGAATATGGTGATAACGAAAAAACAAACAAAGAAATCGAAGCAGCCAAAAAAGTTGCTGATCAATTAAAGAAAGATGGTTGGAGTTTTGCTTCTCATACTTGGGGACACTTGAATATGACACAAGCTTCTTTAGCCGATATCCAACAAGATAATGAACGTTGGCAAAATGAAGTTGCACCTATTTTAGGCAAAACAAATATTTTGATCTACCCATTTGGCGCTGACATCAGCGATTGGCAACCTTATTCTGAAGCAAATCAAAAATTTGCTTACTTGAAACAACAAGGATTTGATATCTTCTGCAATGTCGATGCCTCAACTCCTGCATGGGGACAACTAGGAACTGACTACTACCGTAACGCCAGAATCAATATTGACGGTATCCGTTTCGAAGCTGACCTAAAAGGAGAAAATCCAATACTTGATCAATTTATCAACGTCAAAGAAGTGTATGACCAAAAAGATCGAGGATAGAGGTTGTGAAAGAAGCGTCCAGCTCCGAGCAAATAAGAACTAGATTTCTAAAATAGTTTCTCATATTTTGGAAATCTAGCGCTTATTGCTGAGGAGTTGCTTCTTGAACACCGTGGATAAGGTTATAACGAAGATAGTAGCCCACGGCTACAATAATCACATCCTGCTGAAATTGCTTTCCTTTAAAATGATTCATCGTCATTCCTCCTGCTATCTTTTTCTATTATTCTACCTTATTTGATAGTAGATTTAAAACTTTGCAACAGAACCTCGATTTGCTTTATGCAAACGCCAC
>NZ_JBFAYQ010000128.1:0-3612 GCF_040681345.1 Streptomyces sp. NPDC051776
AAGTTGCACCTGCGTCATGCATGACGATCTACAGGAACCCGCCCCGCTGCGGGAGCGGAGCCCACAGATTGATCACAACTGGATACGCCCCCTAAGACGTCATCTCATTTGGTTGGTTCGGTTAGGCTGCCAGTCGTGGTTGGGATCGTTGAGCGGCTGGTGCTTCCCAATGCTGAAGTCAGGCCGCAGTGGTGACGGGCCAAGGCCACGAAGTTAGGCGCGGACGTGAGCCGTCAACTGCCATGCTGGGTAAAGGCGTTCGTGATGCAGGAACGGGACCTCTGGTGGAAGCGGGAGACCGACCAAAGTCTTCCTGCTGCAAGAGAGGTCCCGTTGCCAGGCCAGTGTGTCACCACGACGTTCGCCCGCGCCATCACGGTCGCGGACGGTGTCTTCGCCCCCGGCCATTTGGGTGAGTTGACCAGTACTTTCCGTTCAAACTCGTCGATTATGTGCTCGATCAAACGCGTGCCATACAGCGCCGGCTTAAGAACTCCCGTCCAAAGTTGGCGTATATTTCGTTCTGGCGCTGGGGCTGTTCCCAGGTCTTGGATTGACCCACTTGCTTGCGCAGGACCGCGAGATGCCCATCTCTGCGGCTACATGGGCGATGGGGCGTTCCTGGCACCGCTGGACCAGGCGACGGCGGCCCTCTTCGGACAGTGGGGGGGCAGAAAATCGTTGCCTGAGCTGGTTCTTCTTTCATAGTGGCAGCGGCGTGCGATGGCTTGGTGCTGTCTGCGCCAGAGGGATCAGTTCAGGGCGTGGGCGACTGGTCCGAGGTGGGGTGTGGGTCGGGGCAGGAGAGTGTTCAGGAGTCTGCGGATCTCTGCCAGGGTGTAGCGGATGGTGCTGATGGTGTCGTTTCTGCTGGTTCTGCCAAGGGCGGCGGTGCGCAGGGCCGAAGGCGGCTCTGCAACCAGCTTCCTTTACCAGCAGAACTGAGCCCAGGAGGGCCGGCGGAACAACGCCTGCGACGACCACAACTACCTGGACGCCTCCATTACCGACGGACACCACAAGACGGAGGGCGTGACTCCGTGG
Source organism: Streptomyces sp. NPDC051776 (assembly GCF_040681345.1). NCBI lineage: Bacteria > Bacillati > Actinomycetota > Actinomycetes > Kitasatosporales > Streptomycetaceae > Streptomyces > Streptomyces sp. NPDC051776. The sequence goes on from NZ_JBFAYQ010000128.1 coordinate 1,045, forward strand.
ACCGCTCGGTGAGCGCGGGCACGAGAACATTGGCGGCGGGGCCCGTGTCGAGGCGGCGACCCGCGGATCTGTACCAGCAGAACATCGCCCAGGAGGGGCGACAGAAACATCTGCGGCAACACCATCAACCTCAGCATCACCGCCACCGACAGCCGCACCCAGACCAAGTGCGTCGCCGTGGACCGTTCGGGTGTGTCCAGCCGACGGTGTAACTCGTGTGGTGTGGGTTAACGGTGGCCGGCTGATAGTCGGCCGTCGAAGGCAATGTCGAAAGCCTGCAGCGCGGGCTTCCAACGCATGGTCCAGCGTTTGCGTCCCTGCCCGGTGGGCTCCAGGCCCATGACGGCCATGTAGGCGCACTTGAGTGCTGCGGCCTCGTTCGGGGAGTGCCCGCGGGCCCGGACGGCCTTGCGGAGCAGGTCCCCCGACATCTCGGTCGGCGGGACCTCATCAACCGTCTCGACAGAGGCAGTCACGTCGCTCATCAGGTACTCTTCCTTGATCGGGAGTTGCACCGAAGACCGTACAGACCCCGCTGTCGACCGCCGCGACGACGAGCCAGCGGGACGGCGGGCAGCGAAGCGCTCCGGCGTGGTGGGTGGTTCCACCGGAGCGGCCTCCGCCTCGGGCACGGCCGGGCCGGTGAACGTGTCCGGGCACCTCCCGCAAGGTCGGATCGGTCTACCGTAACCACGTGGCGTATCACGACAGCGTCCTCCAAGCTGCCGCTGCGCTGAAGTGCATCCACCTGTGCCGGTCAGGTCCCTCGACCCATCCGGCAAAGGTCGCAAACGCTGGGCCACCCCCTAGACCGGAGACCGGCGATGTTTTCGTTTCTTCAATGATGGCTGACGCGTGGTCACCCCTGGCTCGCTAGGAGCAGCTAAACGTTCTGGACGAGGCGATATGCACGTCGGCCCTTCGTCGAGGAAGAGCTGCCCGAGATGCGCCAGGGCCCCCGCACCGGATACCCGGACGTCAGATACGAAGGCCTGGTGCTGGCACGAGAGGCAGGGTAAGGAGGACGCTCGGCCGGTCAGCGGACGCCAACAGTGCCGTTTGTGTGAAATGCGGTCTGCGCCGGGCTATGCAGGGAACTCTCCGCTGGCAGCTGGCTGATCCGTGGTGGCGCCTCCTGGAGGCGCTGCACGCCTCGCCAGACGCTCAGACATTGGAAGCCATGGAGGTCGGTCAGTATGGGCAGCGGTAGCGAGACCGGTGAGGTCACCGGCACCAAGGACAAGGACTACAACCTGATCTGGTACATCGAGGCGTGCCTGTCCAACGCACTGCGGATGGAGAGCTACATCCAGGACGCGCAGCGGCAGAGCGACAAGGAGTTGGTGGAGTTGTTCCAGAAGGCCCAGTCCGACAGCCGCAAGGGCGCTGAGCTCGGTAAGGGGCTGCTGGCCGCCCGTTTGTCCCGCTGACGGGTTCGGCGGGACAAGCCGACCGACGGGGTGTGAGGCTGAAGCCAGTACGAGACCGCGTTGGGGAGGGCTTTCGACGTGGTCTTGGGTTGTCCGTGGTCCCGGCTTCGGCTGCAACCGGACCACGGAACGGGCGCGGAAGTCGCCAGAGCATGAAGGATTTTCGCGCCCTACCCACGTCGCTGCAGTCGAGAAGGTAACGAGTGTCAATGCTCCCGCAGAATTGGTTCTGGGTCACTTTCCGTGCCAGAGCCACGGAGGGTCACCGAATCAGCGGTCATGAACGGCCATGACTGACGCTCTCCTCCAAGACTTGTGGTTCAGCAATGACGACGACGTCGCGCTCGGCACCATCTCCATCCACACCCGGCGCGTGACCTCCACGCCGCCACGACCAGCAGATGTGCGGCTTGTCCGTCGTGTGGAGCCGTAGCAGACCGAATCCATAGCCGGTAGTCCGTCGGCTCGATGAAGCCGCCGTGGCAAGGCGGCGGGTGGTCATGGAGTTACAGGTCCGGCGGTTCCGTTGCCGTGAACGGGCCTGTTCCAGAGCGATGTTCGTGGAACAGGTACCTGGACTGACGTTTCGTCACGGCCGGCGGAGCCAAGGATTGCAGACGACCTTGGAGCGGGTGGCGCTAGGGTCTGTCGTCAAATGTCACGCCCACATCAGCAGGGCTGCGAGGGTGACTGCTGCTTGGTAGGACTCGGTGGTCTTGTCGTACCGGGTGGCGATGCCGCGCCACTGCTTCAGCTTGTTGAAGCACCGTTCCACCACATTGCGCCGCTTGTAGGCGTCGCGGTCGAAGGCTGGGGGCCGTCCACCACGGCCGCCGCGGTTCAACCGGTTGCGGACCTGGTCGGCTCGCTCGGGAATGGTGTGGCTGATCCCGCGCCGACGCAGCCAGCTGCGGATCGCCCTGGAGCTGTAGCCCTTGTCGCCCAGGACGTGCGAGGGCCGCGCCCGGGGCCGTCCCGGACCCATCCTGGGCACCCGGATCGCCTCCATCACGGCGATGAACTGGGTGCAGTCGTTGGTGTTGCCGCCTGTGACGGTGAAGGCGAGCGGGCGGCCGTCGCCGTCGCAGGCCAGGTGAATCTTGCTGGTCAGGCCGCCTCGGGAGCGTCCGAGCGCCGG
>NZ_JBFAYQ010000129.1:0-3562 GCF_040681345.1 Streptomyces sp. NPDC051776
GCCCGCTCACACGCCTCCATCGACTCCGCAAAAACCGGACAGACCCCCCACAACTCCCGCCCCATCCCAACCCACTGCGCACCCTGACCCGGAAAGACGAAACAAACCCGAACCCCGCTACCGGCCACCACACCGCGCACCACACTCCCCACATTCACCTCGCCAGAGGCCAACGCCCCCAGCCCAGCCGCCAACTCATCCAGACCCCCACCCACAACAACAGCCCGGTCCTCAAACGCCGTACGCGACGCCGCCAACGACCAGGCGATGTCCACCGGCCGCACACCCTCACCGGCCGACCCCACGAACGACGCCAACCGCCCCGCCTGACCCGCCAACCCCTCAGCACCACGACCCGACACCACCCACGGCACCACACCACCAGCCGCAAACACCGGGCTCGCCAAGTCACCACTCACACCCGCAAGCTCCCGCTCGGACGGCGGCTCCTCCAGCACCACATGCGCATTCGTCCCGCTGATCCCGAACGACGACACACCGGCCCGACGCACCCGCCCCTCGACGACCGGCCACTCCACCGACTCCGTCAACAACGACACCGCACCCGACGACCAATCGACGTGGGGCGACGGCGCGTCGACGTGCAGCGTGCCCGGCACGTGGCCGTGCCGCATCGCGAGCACCATCTTCATGACGCCCGCCATACCGGACGCGGTCTGGGTGTGCCCGATGTTGGACTTGACCGAGCCGATGAGCAGCGGCCGGCCGTCCGGCCGGTCCTGCCCGTATGTCGCCAGCAGGGCCTGCGCCTCGATGGGGTCGCCCAACCGCGTCCCCGTGCCGTGCGCCTCGACGACATCCACGTCACCGCCGGTGAGGCGGGCGTCGGCCAGGGCAGCGCGGATCACACGCTGCTGCGAAGGACCGTTGGGTGCGGTGAGACCATTGCTCGCGCCGTCCTGGTTGATCGCCGAACCCCGCACCACCGCCAGCACCGGATGGCCGTTGCGCCGGGCATCCGACAGCCGCTCCAGCAGCAGCACCCCCACACCCTCCGCGAGGGAGAAGCCGTCGGCGGCTTCGGCGAAGGGCTTGCAGCGGCCATCGGGCGCCAGGCCCCGTTGTCGGCTGAAGCCGACGAACGGCGCCGGGTCGGCCATGATCATCGCGGCTCCCGCCAGGGCCATCGAGCACTCGCCGGAGTGCAGTGACCGTACCGCCATGTGCAGGGCGACGAGCGACGACGAGCACGCCGTGTCGACGGTCACCGCGGGACCTTCCAGGCCCAGGGTGTAGGAGACGCGGCCCGATGCGACTGCAGTCGAGGCGCCGGTGACGAGGTAGCTCTCGGTGCCCTCGGTGCCGTGCCCGAGGAGACTGCCGTAGTTCTGGTCGGTGATGCCCGTGAAGACGCCGGTGCTGCTGCCGCGCAGGGTCTTCGGGTCGATCCCGGCGCTCTCGAACGCCTCCCAGGACGTCTCCAGCAGCAAGCGCTGCTGCGGGTCCATCGCCGCCGCCTCCCTCGGGGATATGCCGAAGAACGCCGCGTCGAACTCCCCTGCGTCCTGCAGGAATCCGCCGTGCCGCACGTAGCTGGTGCCGTTCCGGTCGGGGTCGGGATCGTAGAGCCGGTTCGTGTCCCAGCCGCGGTCGGTCGGGAAGCCGGTGATGACGTCCTCCCCCAGGCTGACGACACGCCACAGGTCGTCGGGGGATCCGATCCCGCCCGGGTAGCGGCATCCCATGGCGACGATGGCGATGGGGTCGTCGGCGGTTGAGCGCGCTGGTGAACCGGCCGCGGCCGCAAGCAGGTTCGTGTCGGGCCGCGGCGTCGCTCCGTCCCCGAGGGCCAGTTCGCGAAGGTGGGCGGCGAGGGCGAGGGGGTTGGGGTGGTCGAAGACCACAGTCGTCGGGATCGTCAGTCCGGTACGGGAGGCGAGGCGGTTGCGCAGTTCGACCGCCCTCACCGAGTCGAAGCCCAGCTCCTTGAAGGCGTAAGCCGCGTCCACGTCGTCGGCTGAGGCATGGCCGAGCACGGCGGCCGCCTCGGACCGTACGAGATCCTGTACGAAGCGGTCGTGTTCGGCGGCGGGCAGGGCTCCGAGCCGTTGGGCGAGCGGCGGCGCCCCCGCGCCCTCGCCGTCTCCGCCCGGTCGCCCGCTGCGGCCCGCCCCGGCGGCCGGGTCGCGCTCCGGCTCCAGGTCGGCGATGAGTGGGGCTGGGCGTGCGGCGCTGAAGACGGGTACGAACCGGGCCCAGTCGACGTCCGCGACAGCCACCACCGTGTCGTCGTGGTCGAGTGCAGCCTGCAGCGCCACCATCGCCGGTTCGGGGTCGACCAGGGGGATCCCGCGGCGGCGCAGCGGATCGCGCATGTCCTCCGCGATCATGCCGCCACCGCTCCAGGGACCCCAAGCCACCGAGTGCACCGGCAGCCCGCGCGTACGGCGCGCGTGCTCGGCGAGCGCATCCAGGGTGGCGTTGGCCGCGGCGTACGCCGCGTGGTCTGCGACGCCCCAGACCCCGGAGATGGAGGAGAAGAAGATCAGCGCGTCGGTCTCGTCGGGGTCGAGGACATCGGCGAGGTGCCATGCTCCGGCGACCTTGCCCTGCGCGACCTCGGCGAACTCCGCGAGGCCGAGACCATCGAGCCCACCCAGGGTGCCCACGCCGGCAGCGTGCACCACCGTCCGTACGGCGCGCCCCTCCGCACGGAGGGAGCTCAGCAGATCCGCGAGCGCGTCGCGGTCGGCCACGTCACAGGCCGCGACCGTCAACCGGGCGCCCAATGCGACGACTTGATCCTCGAGCTCCGCGAACCCGGAGTCACCGGTGGCTCCACGGCGGCTGACCAGGACCACGTCCTCTGCTCCGCCGCGCGCGAGCCACCGGGCGACGTGCGCACCGAGGGCACCGGTACCACCGGTGACAAGGGCGGTGCCGCGCGGCGTCCAGTGACGTTCGGGGCGGAGGGAGTCAGCGCTCCCCGACAGGGCGGCGGACACGAGCCGCCGTACGAAGGTGGTGCCGGCACGGAGGGCGAGCTGGTCCTCGTCCGTGCGGTCGCCGTGCGATGCCAGGACGGCGCAGAGGGCGGTGGCGTCCCGGCTCTCGAGTCGTTCGGGCACGTCGATCAGCCCGCCCCAGCGCGCCGGGAACTCCAGGGCTGCGACCCTGCCCAGCCCCCAGACGGCGGCCTGCGCAGGGTGGGCAACCGGCTCCTGCTCCCCGACGGCCACCGCTCCCCGGGTGGCGCACCACAACGGCGCGCTAGCCTCGGCACGTCCGAGCGCCTGGAGCAGGGAGACGGTGAGTGCGGCACCGCTGGGCAGTACGGGATGGTCCGGCCATGGGCGCTCGTCCAGCCCGAGCAGGGACAGGACGCCGCCGAGGGGGGCTGCCGTTTCGGCCAGTGTCTCGTTGACGGCGGCCTCCACAGCTACGGAGTCGGCGTGGCGGGCGCTGAGTTCGAGTACGCGGACGTCGGCGCCGTGGGTTTGCAGGGCGGTGGTGAGGGCAGTGGTGAGGTCGGTGGTGTGCTCGTGCGGGACGACGAGCAGCCAGGTACCGGTGAGCCTGGCCGCCCGCGTGTCCCGGCCGA
>NZ_JBFAYQ010000130.1:0-3548 GCF_040681345.1 Streptomyces sp. NPDC051776
TCATGCTGCGCTGCGTATCGCACGTAGTGGGCGGGTGCTGGTGCTGCTGCCCACGCAGGATCTGCTGACGCAGACGGTTGAGTCGAATTGTTCATGTATCATTTTTTCTAAACTACTTGTTAGCTTTTTTTTAGATATAGGGAATTTATTTGTCAGTTGAATGGCTTCTAAAATTTCTCGTCCGTAAAATTCTGTTTCTGTAAATTCTTCGCCTTGATAGTTGATCATCATTCATTTTCTCCTTTGATTTTTTTGTTTGAAAGTTTATCGTTTTTTAGTTCAGTTTCTTGTGATTTTTTTTCAGAACACTTTGTTTTTGCCTTATCAATTCTTTCTTTCATTGTCATTGATTTTTTCGGTACAGGAGCAACATATTTTTCTAATTCAATATCAATTTTTTCAATTAATTCTTTTGCAGTTTCTTGAACATTTTTCATCACATTTTCTAATTGTTCATCAGAAATTTTATCAAAGCCCCAAGAATTTAAATAGCCGATTGAATAATCTTTTGTGTCAATATTTAAATGATTAGCAACGACAAAAGAGGTAGATTCTGCTTCCAATTCTTGTAAAGCATATTTTTCAGAACCGAAAACTTCTTGACTCTCTTTGTGCAATTTTGAATGAGTGATTTCATGCAATAAAGTTTTAATTCTTTGATAACCTTTTAAGTCCGGACTTAAACAAATTTCTTTCGTTGTAGGGGAGTAAAAACCATTTGCCCCAGAACACATTTCTGTGGTTTCTAAAACCTTAATTGGAACAGCACTTGCCTTTGTGATTGAGAAAAATAATTTGCGATTATCATCAGGGTTGTCCGGCACATAAGCAACTGGTTTTGGTAAATTTTCATACTCAACTAATTGGTGTGTTTCAAAAACTGTTCCTAATTTAAAAGCGTAAATTTCTTGTTTTGGTTTTCCGTTTTTGTCTAGTATTTTATTTCCGTTGACATTGGACTACAATCAAATATTTAAACAAAAAATGAACAATATTTTTTGAAAATAATTTTTGAGTTCAGTTTTAAATAAATATTTCCATCAAAAATCTCAGTCATTAATTTTAAAATCTCCATAGTAAAATTTACTTCTGACTGAAAGAGATTTCTCATTATAAAAAAGAAAAAAGTTTTAAAAGGGAGTTTAATGATTTTCACTCTAGAAATAATAAGTTTCGGAAAAATTTTTGTTTTTCGGAAAGATACCATTTCTGAAGTGAAAAACATAAAATTTTCACTTTAAAAACTTTCGTAAATTTTTGCTCACTTTTAATAAAAAAACTCCTTCAGTTAGAAAGAGATTTTTTACTAAGTAGATTAAAAACCATTCAATGATTTTTAGGGGTTATTATTATAATGTACCCATTCTACCACTTCAATATTATTTGTCAATAAGAAAAACATCAATAGTTGATGTTTTTCAGGAGTATTTATGAAAAGTTTTTCTGGAATAAGCATAGTCTATCATAATTATATTAACATTCGCTTAATGGAAAGTCAACGAAAAACTAGACACGGAGTTAAGAGAATTTAAGAATTATATTTTTCAAAGTCTTTTGGAGACTTGTAATCAAGACCTGAATGCATCCTTTTTGTATTGTAATAGGTCTCAATGTATTTAAATATTTCTTGAGTAGCCTCAGCTCTTGTCTCAAAATGAGCATCATTAATAAGCTCCCTCTTTAGCGTCTTATAAAAAGACTCCATCATTGCATTGTCATATGGATTTCCTTTACGACTCATGCTAGATTGAGCACCGACTTGACGAAGAGTAGATTGATAACGAGAGCTTGTATATTGACTCCCTTGATCAGTATGGACAATCAAGCCAGGCTGAGGATGTTCTTTCCCACAAGCTTGTAAGAAGCAATCCCTCACCAGTTTATCTTGCATCCGTGAAGACATTGACCAGCCTACAATCTTACGTGAAAAAACGTCGATATTCACGGCTAAGTATAAGGTGCCTTCTTTGGTAGGGATATAGGTCATGTCTCCCAGCCATACTTTATTAGGAGCTGTTGCTTTAAAGATCTGATTAATTAAATTGGGGCTTGAAAGCGAAGCTCCTTTTCTGTTGTAATGTTTATATTTATAACGGCTTCCCTTGGCATAAAGTCCCATCAAGTGCATCAGTTTCCCAACACGTTTCGTGTTGGTCATAATACCAGTATTATGAAGTACCTTGGTAATTCTAACCGCACCATAGCGTCCCTTATGCTCATGAAAGACAGCTTTTATCTTCTCTGAGAGAATTTCTCTCTCCACTTGTTGTTTTGAAGGACGACGATGCATGTATTCATAGAAACCTGAGCGAGAAACCTTAAGAACTTTTACTGCATGTTTAATTTTTATCTTCCCATGATGTTTCAAGAGAAATTCAAAACGTTTTACTTGCTTCGCTTCAAGAAGACCCGGAACTTTTTTAGAAGTTCAAGTTCCTCCTGAAGATAACGATTTTCTTTCTCTAACAATTTAATCTTATGTTGGGCATCAGCTAGGGCTGTCCCATTGCCTGGAAAAGCACTTTCTCCATATTCTTCAACTTCTTGAACCCAGCGATAAAGACTATTGGCATGAACCTCAAGCTCTTGGCTGACTTCTTTAACAGAGTAACCCTCTTCAAGAATGAGTTTTACTGCAGAATTTTTAAATTGTTTATCGAATTTTCTTCTTGCCATAATAAACCTTTCCACGATTTCTCTTAACTTTGTGTCTAGTTTATTATAACCTTTCCACCTTTCATTTTTGTGTCTTAATAGACAGATTATAACACACAATTTTCTGTCCACTTTTATAGTATAGCTCCAATTCAAGATGACTTGGAAGAACTAGAAGTAATCGCTAAAGGTGTGTTTGAGTCTTCCATACGTGCTATCTTTCCATTTGACGGAAGAGATAAATACTTAACTCTATCAAAAAAATCAAAGTAACCACGACCGCAAGGGATTTTTCCTAAAGGCAGAACGTCCGATTTTTTCAATTGAGGTGGACAAGCGGAGCGACAAAAGCGAACAGGGAGACTTTATGCTATAATGAGTTTAAAGAAAACTGACACGCAGAGCATGCGGTTAAATTGTTCCATAGAGAAGTCTAATTTCTTGATGAGTGGTTGACGCATCTATGCCACATAAAAAAACGAAGCGGTGCAAACAGAGTGGGGACTACGGCTTAACCACGAAATACCAATCTGTGCCGATTGATGATTTGATTTAAGTTTTAAAATAAAAAAGTTGCTGACAATAAGTTGGTGGCTTTTTTATTTTTTTAAGACAAAAATTTACTGTTAGGAATGTAAACGTATAATTAGAAAATACTTATAAAAAGAGATAAGATATCCCTATAAGATATAAAGGCGCACTTATATACCATGAAAATCATGGTATAAAATGCCAATATTTTAGATTAAACGTGTTGGAAAAACTCGCTTTGCTCATGTAAATAAAAACGTTATAAAGTATTATAGCGAGCTTAGTAAGTGGATATACACTTACGGTAAAAAGGGTTCTGTTGCGAAGTCAAAGATTTATACGAAGATGTCTTAAAAGAATTT
>NZ_JBFAYQ010000131.1:0-3228 GCF_040681345.1 Streptomyces sp. NPDC051776
TGCTCCACGCAGTCCGGCTTGATCCCGGTGCGCGCGAGAAGTTCCCTGTACGTCTCCCCCAGCAGATAGGCCGGGTGGAGATTGGCGAGCGCGCCACCGCGCTTGCCGATGGGGGTGCGTACTGCTTCGACGATAACGGGATCCGGGGCCATGAACACGTCCTCTCCTCACATCCGCAGGGCGTCCCGGCGCCTGCGGGCAGGCTGTCATCTGCTCCACGGCGGTGAGCGGCACGTCCGTCGCGCCAATTCCGGATTTTTACGACGTAGTGTCAGTGTGCGACTGAGGCTGGGGTGTACCGATGCGGCCGGTTGGCTGGTCGGTGATTACCGAAGCGCGGTGCGGTCGGAGGCGCTGGCGATCCCCGTGGGCGGCCGAGGGTCGCGGCCCACCTCCTGGTCGAGGCCACCACCGGCAACCGCACACACGCCCGGTGCACCGCCGTCGACCGCTCCACCAACATCGGCACCTTCAGCCAGTGGCCCAGGCCAGCAACAGACCCACCGCCTCACCCCAGCCCCACGTCGGCGCGGCGTTTTCCGCGCCTGGCTGGCGTACTCCCGCACGTCGCGTGCGGTTCGGGTACCGGCCGCGTGCCGCCGCCGGGGGCGGTGGGACCGGTCCCGGGGCGGGGTTGTCACGTTCGCAGGCGCGCATGTGCACGGTGGGGTTTTCGGTCCAGGGGAACATGTCGGTTCGGTACCGGGCTCGCTTCGGCTCGGCGGTGACGACCCGGAGCCGAAGCGACGTGGGTACGACGCCGAGTTCCCTGAGGGGCCGTGCGGCTCGTGCTGGAGACGGCAAGTCGGCCGCTGAGGTCGCGCACAATCTGGGCGTGCACGAGCACGAGAATACAAGACACTGACAAGGCGGCTCGGCGGCGCATCGACCGGTCGATGCCCTTCCCGCCCGGGCGCGGGACGCGCCTACACAAATGCAACGGATTTCTGGCGCGGAATACTAGCGTTTGCGCGGCTCGGGCAACCCGATGCGGGTACCCACGATCGACGAAGGAGCGATCGGATGAAGCTGGTTCGGAAGCCAGGTGCGGTGGCCGCGGGCCTCCTGACCCTCTCCATGGCGGGCTGTGGCTCCGTGAGCGGTGGGGTAACCCCCGCCGGCGGCGACTGGTCCAAGAGCGGCGGGGCATCGAGCAAGACGATGGTCACCGTGGTCAAACTGAAGGGGATCCCCTGGTTCGACCGCATGGAGAAAGGCGTGCGGACCTACGGCAAGCGCACCGGCATCGACACCCGCACCGAGGGCGGCGACGACGGGAGCCCGGAGAAGCAGATCCAGATCATCGAGGACCTCATCGCCCAGAAGCCGACGGCCATCACTGTTGTGCCGAACTCGCCCGAGGCCCTCTCCGGCGTCCTGGCAGAGGCCAAGGCAGAAGGAATCATCACGGTCGCCCATGAAGCGACAGGCATCAAGAACGCCGATGTCGACATCGAGGCGTTCGACAACGCCGTCTACGGCCGGAAGATCATGAACAACCTCGGCGAGTGCATGGCCGGCAAGGGCGAATACGTCCAGTTTGTCGGTCGGCTGACCGCGAAGACGCACATGGAGTGGGTTGGTGCGGCGTACGAGCGCCAGAAAGCGAAGTTCCGCGGCATGAAGCGCGTCGAGGACCCGATCGAGAGCACCGACAACGAGGCCACGGCGTACGAGAAGGCCAAGGAGGTGCTCGCCAAGCACCCTAACATCAAGGGCTTCCAGGGCTCGGCCAGTAGCAACGTTCCGGGTATCGCCCGCGCCATCGAAGAGGCCGGCCGGGAGAAGGACACGTGCGTGATGGGTACGTCGATCCCCTCGGCAGCATCCAAGTACCTTGTGACGGGGGCGATCGACAAAATCTTCTTCTGGGACCCGGCCCTCGCTGGTCAGGCGCAGCTCGAGATCGCCCGAATCCTCGCTGGCGGCGGCAAAATCATGGTCGGCACGGACCTGGGTATCAAGGGCTACCACAACCTCAAAAAGCTCAGCGGCTACGACAACGTGTTCATCGGCGACGCATCGATCGAAGCGGACGCCGAGACCGCCAATCAGTACGACTTCTGAGTGGGCGGTTCGTGAGTCTTTGAGTGGTTCTGCTGTCGCCTGATGGTGTGGCGGCGGGGTGGAATCTGCCGGTCCGCGGTTGTTGATCTGGTGATGTGTTCGGGTGAGTGAACGCAAGCCGTACCCGAGTGACTTATCGGACGAGCAGTGGTTGTTGATCGAGCCGGTGATCACCGCGTGGAAGGACCGGAACCGTTCGGTCAGCGGTCATCAGGGTGCCTACGACATGCGGGAGATCGTGAACGCGATCCTCTACCAGGGGGCGGACCGGCTGTCAGTGGGCCTATATCCCGCACGACCTGCCGCAGAAGAGCGCGACGTACTACTACTACTTCGCCGCCTGGCGGGACGACGGGACCGACCAGGTCATTGATGAGCTTCTGCGCTGCCAGGTCAGGGAGTGCGCCCGGCGATTAGAGGACCCGACCCTGGTGGTGCTGGACACCCAGAGTGTCCACGTGGCCGCCGGGGTTCCCGCCGCCACGAGTGGCCACGATGCGGCCAAGCGGGTGCCCGGCCGCAAGCGCGGACTGGCCGTGGACGTCCTCGGCCTGGTCATCGCAGTCGTCGTCCTCGCCGCGAACACCCACGACAACGCCGCGGGCATCATCCTGCTGGACCAGGTCTCCAAGCACGTCGGCGGAAGCGTCCGCAAAGCCGGCGTCGCGGTCTCGTTCCAGACCCCGGGTGAAGGAGTGCAGATGGGGCAGATCGGCTGCGCGGACCTGGACGATCCAGTGCGAGAGCTCGTCGCCATTTCCTTCGCCAGGCGTCAGGAGCTCGGCGAAGTTCTTGATGATGGTGGTCAGTTGGGTCATCTCGGGGCAGGCTGCGGTGAGCCGCGCCAGGAGGTCGTGATGCTCGGTCTTGAGGTTGTCGGGCCTGGTGAGGATCATCCGGGCGAGCCTGCGTGGGGAGATGTGGCTGCGGTCGGCGTCCGCGCGGCCTTGGTTTACGTACTTGTGCAGGAGATTGAGGCAACCGGCGAAGCCGAGGGCCTTGATCTTCTTTGAAGAGGTGCTGGACGGGGACGGCGGGGTCCTCGGCCCGGCGTTTGCGCAGGTGCTCGCGGTAGACACCTCACGATGCCAATGCGTCAAGCTGCAGCTGTCAGTTCGGTGGGGAACGCGGCCTGCTCGTCGAACAGTTCGCGGTGCTGAA
>NZ_JBFAYQ010000132.1:0-3219 GCF_040681345.1 Streptomyces sp. NPDC051776
GGAGGCCGTACGGCAGGTCACTCAGGCCGTGCGCGGCCGCGGTGCCTGCCAGCATCCGGACGGATCCGTGCGCTTCATCCAGTCCGCACTGCAGGTATTCACCGACGACCTCGCCGCGCACGTGCTGGGGGGCGGCTGCGGACGGCCCACGCACGGCCTGCTGCCGCTGCCCGTCCCCGGCTACGAGGAGGAGGGGATCCCCAGCGGCGAGAAGCTGGCCGTGGACTGGACGCTGTGCGAGGGCCACGGGGTCTGTGCGGAGCTGGTGCCGGAGCTCATCCGGCTCGGACCCGACGGCTACCCGGCACTGGCGGACGCGTCCGTCCCCATGCATCTGAGGGGGAGTGCGCAACGCGCCGTACGCCGGTGCCCCGCGCTGGCACTGCGGCTCGAGGCAGCACCCCTGGAGCAGATAGCGACCGCGACCAGGAGGGCACTCCCCCGCGGCCGTGGCTGATCGACGATCACCTCCGCCAGCACCGGCCGGCGGCCCCGGTTCCTCTCGCGCATCTGCCCGGGAGAACCGGGGCCGCGACCCGGGGGCCGCGTCACAGAGGACTGCGCCGGTCCCGGTACGGATGAACCGATTCGGGCCCGCGGATCGCCCGGTTCCGGACAAAAGGAAAAGCGGGCCGTCTCGTCGGACGGCCCGCTCGCGTTCCTGTGGAGCTAAGGAGAATTGAACTCCTGACCTCTTGCATGCCATGCAAGCGCTCTACCAACTGAGCTATAGCCCCAGGTCTGCTCCGCCCGGTGCCCCGGACGGCTCCGCCAACTTTACACGGCTCCCCCGGCCTTCCGCCAAATCCGTATCGGCACGGTCCGGGCATGCGGTCCGTGGAGCGCGCCGAGGGCGGGTGTACGGGCGTGGGACGCCTGACGCCGGCCCGTGGGGCGGGGCGGCAGCGGACGGTGCCGCAGCGGGCCCCTGAGGACCGCGGTGACACCTCCGGCCCGCGGGCCCCGGGGCATCAGGCCGTGACGAAGGAGTAGAAGCGCTTGAGCGTGCAGTGCTCGTCGAGCAGGCGCCCGTAGATCGGTTCACCCTCGAGCTCGCGGTACGTCTCGATCGGGTCGCCCTTTATGATCAGCGCCCGCGCGCACTCCTCGCACCAGTACTGGTAGTCGGGGTTGAGGGGCTCCATGTCACGGACGATGGGCGTCCCCTTGCCGCACCAGTCGCACTTCCGCCTGTGTGCCCCCATCAGTCAGCTCCAGCTGTGGCCGCAGGCCGTGCAGACGTACGAAATACCGCCGTTGTCGCCGAGAACCTGCGCGACATGGGCCGAACCGCAGGACGGGCACTCGAGAAGCGTCGCCTCGGCAATATCGAGTAGATCGTCGACCTCCTCGAGAATGCTCGTCGGCATGCGCGCTCCTCCCGTTCCGGCCGTTTGATTCTGCCACGGGGACGGCGCCGGGGTCAGTGGCCCGGCTCATCTCGGCGCGGCTTCGCCGCCACCGCACGAGAGGTGGAGCACCGTCACGGCAGGTCGTGGGCCCGAACCCCGGTCATGACCTGCCCGAAGGCGTCAACTGCCCGATATGGACGGTGAGTCCACGGGTGAACGGCGAACGGCACGGAAGACAAAAAGATCCCGCCCTCGACAGGGACGGGATCTTACGGCTGTGGAGCTAAGGAGAATTGAACTCCTGACCTCTTGCATGCCATGCAAGCGCTCTACCAACTGAGCTATAGCCCCGCACTTCTCGGCGCCGGAGCGCCGGAGACGAGAAGAAGCTTAACCGGTGACCGGCCGGAAAAGGAAATCCGTTCCACGGCCGCCGGACACCGTCCTCGCCGCCTTACGAGCCCGGCGCCCCGGTCACCGGGATCGCCGGCGGAGGCCCGCCGCCGGGGCCCGCCGGACTCAGTCGTCGTCGCCGAGCACGGGCTCCGGCAGCGAACCCGCGTTGTGCTCCATCAGCCGCCAGCCGCGCACGCCCTCACCCAGCACGGACCAGGAGCAGTTGGAGAGGCCGCCGAGCGCCTCCCAGCTCCGCGGATCGAGGCCCAGCAGCTTGCCGATGGTGGTGCGGATCGTGCCGCCGTGGCTGACGACGACGAGCGTGCCCCCGTCGGGCAGCTTGTTCACATGGCCCTCGACGACCGGGGCCGCGCGCTCCGCCACCTCGGTCTCCAGCTCGCCACCGCCGCGCCGTACGGGCTCGCCCCGCTTCCAGGCCGCGTACTGCTCGCCGTACTTCTCGACGATCTCCTCGTGGGTGAGGCCCTGCCAGTTGCCGGCGTAGGTCTCACGCAGGCCCCCGTGGTGCGTAACGTCCAGGCGCGTGACCGCGGCCAGCTCGGCTGCCGTGGCGGTCGCGCGCTTCAGGTCGGAGGAGACGATCGCGTCCGGCTTCAGTCCGGCCAGCAGGCGGGCGGCCCGGCGCGCCTGTGCAAGGCCGGTCTTGGTGAGTTCGATGTCCGTTGAGCCCTGGAACCTGCGCTCCAGATTCCAGGCGGTCTGGCCGTGCCGCCACAGCACCACGCGGCGGCCGCGGCCCTTCGAGCCGCTCAGCGGAGGTCACCGTTCAGATCGTCGGCGGCCTGCCGCTTCGCGTACTCCTCCGCCCGGCCCTGGGTGTCGGCGGCGTCCTCGGGCAGCTCCATCCGCGGGCAGTCCTTCCACAGCCGCTCCAGCGCGTAGAACACCCGCTCCTCGCTGTGCTGCACATGCACCACGATGTCCACGTAGTCGAGCAGGACCCAGCGGGCCTCGCGGTCGCCCTCGCGGCGGACGGGCTTGGCTCCCAGCTCCTTCTGCAGCCGCTCCTCGACCTCGTCGACGATCGACTTGACCTGGCGGTCGCTGGGCGCAGAGGCCAGAAGGAAGGCGTCGGTGATCGACAGAACGTCGCTGACGTCGTACGCGATGATGTCGTGCGCGAGCTTGTCCGCAGCCGCCTGGGCGGCGAGGTTGATCAGCTCGATGGAGCGGTCAGTGGCGGTCACGAGGGAGCTTTCCGGTCGGGGGCGAGTACCTCTCAAGGGTCTCACGCCCCACCGACAGCGCCGACCGGCTTTCCCCGCCTCCCTTGCGGAGGCCGGGCCACGGGCACGTGTGGCGGCGCCTGGGTGTTCCGGTGGGCGTCCGCGGACGCCCACCTACCCGCCCGCCCACTAGGGAGCGTATTTGGTCGTGATCAAGGGGCGGCTCGCGTGAGGTCCTTGATCCAGATCATCGAGGCGCGGAGGTGTAGGCCGGCAAGGTAGCT
>NZ_JBFAYQ010000133.1:0-3197 GCF_040681345.1 Streptomyces sp. NPDC051776
GGCCGTTCACGACCCTGCCCATACGTGGCCAACAACGCCTGCGCCTCGATCGGATCACCCAGCGTCGTCCCCGTACCGTGCGCCTCAACCGCGTCCACATCCGCAGCCGACAGCCCTGCCCTGGACAGAGCCGCCCGGATGACCTGCTGCTGAGCGGGCCCGCTGGGCGCGCTGAGACCGTTGCTCGCGCCGTCCTGGTTGATGGCGGTCGAGCGGATCACGGCGAGCACCGGGTGTCCGTTACGGCGGGCGTCCGAGAGGCGTTCCAGCAGCAGCACACCGGCGCCCTCGGCGAGTCCCATGCCGTCGGCGGCCTTGGCGAACGCTTTGGAGCGGCCGTCCCTGGCCACGCCTCGGGTGCGGGCGAATCCGATGAAGCCGATGGGTTCCACCATCACGGCGACGCCGCCCGCGAGGGCCATGGAGCACTCCCCGGAGCGCAGCGCCTGTACGGCCATGTGCAGCGCGACCAGCGACGACGAACACGCGGTGTCCACCGTCACCGCGCTGCCCTCGATGCCGAGGGTGTAGGCAATCCGGCCGGACAGGACGCTTGTCGCGCTGCCGGTGACGATGTGGCCCTCGACGCCTTCGGGGAGGTTGTCCAGGCTGCCGAAGCCCTGGTTGGCGGCGCCGACAAAGACCCCGACGGGGGCACCGCGCAGGGTCTCGGGAACGATTCCGGCCCGCTCCAGCACCTCCCAGGAGGTCTCCAGCAGAAGCCGCTGCTGCGGGTCCATGGCGACGGCCTCGCGCGGCGAGATGCCGAAGAAGCCGGGATCGAAGTCGCCCGCCTCGTGGACGAAGCCGCCCTCGCGGGCGTAGCAGGTCCCCTCGCGGTCCGGGTCGGGGTCGTAGAGCGCACCGAGGTCCCACGAGCGGTCGTCGGGAAAGGCGTCGATGACGTCGCGGCCCTCGGCGAGGATCCGCCACAGTTCTTCGGGGGTGGTGGCGCCGCCGGGGTAGCGGCAGCTCATCGAGACGATGACGATCGGGTCGTCGTCCGCGGCGGGTGCGCGGGCCGGGGACATGGACGCGGCCGGTACGGGGAGGGCGGCGGAACCGCCGGTCAGTTCCTCGCGGACATGGCACGCGAGGGCCGTGACCGTGGGCCGGTCGAAGATCACGGTGACGGGCAGGCGCAGCCCGGTCGCGACGTTCAGCCGGTTGCGCAGCTCGACTGAGGTCAGCGAGTCGAAGCCCAACTCGCGGAAGGCGCGGCCGACTTCTACGGTGCCGGGACTGCTGTGGCCGAGGACGCCCGCGACGTGGGCCCGGACCAGGTCCACTACGGCCTGGTCCTGTTCCTCGGCGGTCATGCCGCGCAGCCGGGAGAGGAAACCGGTGGTCTCTGCGTCCTGCGTGGCCGGGCGCTGGCGGTCCTCCTCGGCGCTCAGCAGCTCGGCAACCTCGGGTACTTCGGTGAGCAGGGGCCGCGGGCGGGCCGCGGTGAAGACGGGGACGAAGCGTTCCCAGTCGATGTCGGCGACGGCGATGAAGCACTCGTCCCGGTCGAGGACCTGCTGCATGGCGGCGACGGCGAGGGCGGGGTCCATGAAGGGGATGCCGCGCCAGCGCAGTTGCTCCTGGACGACGTCGAGGGCCATGCCGCCGCCGTCGTCGCTCCAGATGCCCCAGGCGATCGACGTACCCGCCAGCCCGCGGGCCCGACGGTGCTCGGCGACCGCGTCTGCGTACGCGTTCGCCGCAGCGTAGGCGCCGTGGTCGCCGCTGCCCCACACCCCGGCGACGGAGGAGAAGACGACGAAGGCGTCGAGCCGGTCGTCGGAGAAGAGCGCGTCGAGGTTGGCGACGCCCGAGAGCTTGGCCTCGGCACCGTCGGCGAACTCCTGGAGCGTCGTGGTGGCCAGAGGGATGAGGATGCCGACACCAGCGGTGTGCACGATGGTGCGGATCGGCGGCCCGTCGGCCTCGACCCGCTCGACGAGGGCGGCCAGGGCCTCCCGGTCGGCGATATCGCAGGAGGCGATGGTGACGCGGACGCCCAACTCCCTGAGCTCGGACTCCAGTTCGGCAGCGCGTGGGGCGTCCGGGCCGCGGCGGCTGACCAGCACCAGGTGCTCGGTTCCGTTGCGGGCGAGCCAGCGGGCGGTGTGTCCGCCGAGTCCACCTGTACCGCCCGTGATCAGCGCGGTGCCGCGCGAGGTCCAGGTGTGATCGGCGCCTGCCGTTCCGGCCGGGGTACGGACAAGACGGCGGATGAGGACACCGGTTCTGCGGATGGCGATCTGGTCCTCGGTCCGGGCGTCGGCGAGGAGCCCGCACAGCCGGGCGGCGGTGCGCTCGTCGGGCAGCTCCGGAAGGTCCACGAGACCGCCCCAGAACTCGGGGTGCTCCAGCGCAACGACCCGGCCCATGCCCCAGGTGCCGTTCTGCAAGGGGTTGCGCAGCGGGTCGCTGTCGCCCGTGGTGACGGCTCCGCTCGTGAGCAGCCACAGCGGGGCGCGTACGCCGGTGTCACCGCAGGCCTGGACCAGCGCCAGCCCGGCCACCAGACCGGCCGCGAGGCCCGGCTGTTCCGGATGCGGGTGTTCGTCGAGCGCGAGGAGCGAGAGCACGCCGCTGTACTGGCCCCCGGCGGCGCCGGTGTGCTGGGCCGTCTCGGTCAGCAGAGCAGTGAGCCGTTCGCGGTCGCTGTCGGCGGAGTCGACGAAGAGGGGCGCGACTTCGGCGCCGTGCGTGGCGAGCCCGTCAAGGCAGACCTGGACGAGCTCGGAGTCGGCATGACTCGTGGGGACGACGACCAGCCACGTTCCACTGAGCGTGGCGGTGGCGGCGTCGGGCGTCGGCCGCCAAGCGAGGCGGTAGCGCCAGGAGTCGATGGTGGCTGCGGCACGGCGGCTTCTGCGCCACTCCGCCAGGACGGGGAGTGCTTGAGCCAGTGCCTGGTGGCCGGTGGCCTCGGGGACGTCGAGGGTGCCGGTCAGCGCCTCGAGGTCCTGCTCCTCGACGGCCGCCCAGAACTCGGCGTCCGCCGGGTCCTCTACGGCGCCGACTGGCGCGGAGAGCTGCGGCGAGGCCGGTTCGAACCAGTAGCGGCGGTGCTGGAAGGCGTAGGTGGGCAGCGGCACGGTACGGGCGCCTTGTCCCGCCAGGACCCTCGTCCAGTCCACGGGGATGCCCCGAACCCAGGCCTCGGCCAGGGACGTCAGGAAACGAGCCGCACCACCCTCATC
>NZ_JBFAYQ010000134.1:0-3116 GCF_040681345.1 Streptomyces sp. NPDC051776
TGTTGCGCGACGCGGAAGGTGTGCATGAAGGCGACGTTCGGGTTGTTGGCGGGACGGGATGAAATGACCCCGGCGGCCGTCAGGCCGCCGGGGTCGTCGTGAACGTGGTGTCGCTTTCCTCGTCACTCTGTCGCGTGTGTCTCGGTGATGGCGGCTCGGGTTGAGGATTCGTCGACGATGCCCTTCTCCTCGGTGAAGGCGGCGATGAGGGACTGCCAGGCGATGTTGTTCACCGAGCGGGGCAGGCCGCGGCTGGTGAGGTGGATCAGCTCGACAGCGTCGTCGGAGAACAGCGTGTCCCCGCGGCCGGAGATCGTGATGTGGTGCTTAATGTAGCTGGCGGTCTCCTCCTTCGTCATCGTGGGCATCTGGTAGCTGATCGCGATCCGCTGGTCCAGGGCCGCCAGGACGCCGTGCTTCATCCGTTTCCGCAGGGTTGGCTGGCCGATCAGCAACACAGCGAACGGCGTCGTGGAGTCCATCTCGTAGTTGGTGAGCATGCGGATCGCGTCCAGCTCGTGGTGGTCGAGCAGGTGCGACTCGTCGATCACGACGGCAGGTGTCCGGCCGCGCTCGTCGACTTCGGCGGCCAGGACCGCAGACGCCTGAGCTGCGAGAGCCGCCAGGTGGAACTTGGGGGTGTCGCCCAGGGCGGTGACGATGCGGTTATAGAGGCCGCGCATGCCGACCTCCGGGTTGGGCTGGTAGATCACCGTGAACCGGGCCGGGTCCAGGGAGGAGACGGCGCCCTTGAGGGCGACGGTCTTGCCGGAGCCGACCTCGCCGGTGACCACGCCGATCGCCCGGTTGTTGATGCACCAGGCGATGCGGGCGGCGGCCTCCCGGTGGGAGTGGTGCTGGTGCAGCATCGAGGGGGCCAGGTCCCGGCCGAAGGGAATGCGGGTGAAACCGAAGAATCCCTGAACGCGGTCGATCATCGCTGTCTCCGCCCGTCGTCCAGCAGGGACGAGTAGTTGATCCCCTTCGCGGTGTTCGCCGTGTGCTTCTCGTCGAGGATCTTCAGGTAGTTGATCCCCGTCGACGGTGCCGGCTGAGCCGACACCTCCGGGCTCGCCTTGGGGTGCGTGTGACGGCCCACCTGGTGCGGAACCGCCGTCCCCGCCGTCTTCCCCGACGCCCGCACTTCGATCTGGGTCAGGTCGAACGGGTCGAAGACCAGCTCGACCCTCATCCCGCTCAGCATCGGGTCGACCTCGTAGGTGTTCCCGTGCAGCGACACTGTCGCGGTCTTGGTCACCGTCCGGAACTCCGACCACAGAAATGCCTCCCGAAGATCAGCGGGGCTGGGCAGCGGCAGCGGCTTGGGAATCGAACCCAGCCATCGTTCGATCGGAGGCTGCCCGGTCTCCGAGTGCACCGTGCGGTGATAGACCGTCTCCACCCAGGCGGTGAACAGCCTGTTCAGCTCGGTGAGATGCTCGATCTGGCCGACGCGTTCGTCGTCGAGCTCGACGAGGAACTGATCCCGGACGGTCCTGAAGAACCGTTCGATTTTCCCCCGGCCCTGCGGCCGTCCGGGCTTGGAGTGGGTGAGCCGGATCGCCAGACTCGCGCAGGCCCGCAGCAACCACGTGTCCACGAAGGCGGACCCGTTGTCAACGTAGATCGACTCCGGGACCCCGCGGGCCGACAGGGCCGGCCGCAAAGCGGCGGCCAGGCGGACGGTGTCCTCGGCGAACCCGAACCGGTGGCCCACGATCGCGCGACTGTGGTCGTCGATGAAGGCGAACAGGTACGTTTTCCTGCCGCCGATCTTTGGCCCGTGCAGGGCGTCCCCGGTCCACAACTCGTTGCCCCGGGTGGCCTCGAACCGGCCGAATACGCTGGTCTCGCTGCTGGTGCCGCCGGTCAGTCCGGCAGCGACGAAGTGCCGCTGCAGCGTCCGCTCGGTCGGCGACCAGCCCTGCGTCGTGCGCAAGATCCGCTGAATCTGCGCGGCCGTGCGGCCCGGATTCTCCCGCTTCAGCGCGGCCGCCAGGTCCAGCACCTCCGGTGGTGTCCTGGGGACCGCCTTGCGGGGCTCGGGCACCAGCGCGGGGAACCCGCCGCGGCGGTAGTCCCTCGACCAGCGATCGATGGTGCCCCTGGACACCTTCACCTGCCGTCCGAAGGGATCCGTGTGTTCCTTCTCTGCCAACTCCCTCGCCAGACGGCCGCGTTCACGTGTGGTCAGGTTCGAATCCAGCAGGTCCTGGATCAGGGAATAGCGGAACAGACCGACCTGCCGGGCTTTCTCCGCTCGGCGGCGGTCCTCGTCCTCGCTCGATGCCATGCGCGGGCTCTCCTCGCATCTCGATCAGCGTCCGCCTGCCGCAGGCGGACACGATCAAGACTTCCGGCACCTCCCATCGCCGCCCAGGGGCAGCCCGTGTTGATCAACTAGCCGAAGCGGTGCAGGTCAGCACCCGGCCGTCTATGACCCGGCCGGCGAAGGCCCATCGCGACACGGTGTTCATCTCCGGCCACTTCATCACGGCCGCCCGATGGGCGGCCGTGATGACCGAGACCGCGTCCGCCAGCGGGCAGGCGGACGGCTCGGGCATCACCGGATCGTCCGCGAGCGCGACCAGGGCGACGGTGAAGTACCGGCGCACGTCCTCCGACCTCCGACGGAACCGGCGGAACCAGCCGCGGACCGTGTCCTCCGCCAGTCCCAGACGGGCAGCGACCCGGCGGTGGCCCAGGCCCAGGGCGGCTATCTCCAGCCCCAACCCGATCACCTCGGCAGCATCCATCCGTCGCGGCCACAGCATCTCCGGCAGCAGCACGTGCGTGATGCCGCAACCGGTACAGCGCGAGCGGCGAGGACGTACGAATAGCCGAGACCCGAGATCACCCCGGACTTCCCGCGGCCGGCCATGCCCCCACGGCCCGAGCGCAGCCCCGCACGACGGGCACGTCAGTTCACCCGCCTGCAGCTGGCGTTCCACGAGGACGACATCGGTGTCGACGATGAGCACCCTGCACCTCCCGCTGGTGCACACCGTGTCGTCGTGCACGAAACAGGATCAGGCTGCCCATCAAGATCAGCACTCATGTCCACCGTGACTGTCGCCAACCCCCACCTTCGTGCTCATGCAGAGAGTCGTCCAACA
>NZ_JBFAYQ010000135.1:0-3041 GCF_040681345.1 Streptomyces sp. NPDC051776
CCCGTACCATGCGCCTCCACCACATCAACATCCGCAGCCGACAACCCCCCAACCGCCAACGCCGCACGAATCACCCGCTGCTGAGACGGACCATTCGGCGCCGTCAACCCATTCGACGCACCATCCTGATTGACCGCACTCCCCCGCACCAACGCCAACACCCGATGCCCATTCCGCCGGGCATCGGAGAGCCGCTCCACCAGCAGCACGCCCACACCCTCGGACCACCCGGTCCCATCCGCACCCTCCGCAAACGCCTTGCACCGACCATCCGCCGCAAGCCCCCGCTGCCGCGAAAACTCCACGAACACACCCGGCGTCGACATCACCGTCACACCACCGGCCAACGCCAGATCACACTCACCCGCACGCAACGCCTGCACGGCCAGGTGGAGCGCGACCAACGACGACGAGCACGCCGTGTCGAGGGTGACGGCCGGCCCCTCCAGACCGAGCGCGTACGACACCCGGCCGGAGGCCAGGCTCGCCGCGCTGCCGGTCAGCAGATGCCCGCGTACGTCGTCGGGGACGTCGGTGAGCGTGGCGCCGTAGCCCTGGTGCCCGCAGCCGACGAACAGGCCGGTGCGACTGCCGCGCAGCGACCGCGGATCGAGGCCCGCCCGCTCGACGGCCTCCCAGGAGACCTCCAGCAGCAGCCGCTGCTGCGGGTCGATGGCGACCGCCTCGCGCGGCGAGATGCCGAAGAAGGCGGCGTCGAAGTCGGCTGCGCCGGACAGGAAGCCGCCCTCGTCGACGTAACTGGTGCCGGGGCGCAGCGAGTCGGGGTCGTAGAGCGCGTCGAGGTCCCATCCACGGTCGGTCGGGAAGGACGAGACGGCGTCGCCACCGTCGGCCAGGAGGTCCCACAGTTCCTCGGGTGAGGTGATCCCGCCGGGAAGCCGGCAGGCCATGGCGACGATGGCGATCGGTTCGTCGTCGCCTGCGCCACCCACGGGTGCCGGGTCCGCGCCGGTGGCCGACGGGGCGGCAGGGAGGGTGCCGTCGTCGAGTTCGTGCACCAGGTGGTCGGCGAGTGCGGCGGGCGTCGGATGGTCGAAGACCAGGGTCGTCGGCAGGGCGAGGCCGGTGGCGGTGGCCAGCAGGTTGCGCAGTTCCACTGCGGTGAGCGAGTCGAAGCCGCAGTCCTGGAAGGCGCGCGTGGGCCGGATGGTCTCCGGAGCCGGGTGGCCGAGTGCGGTTGCCGCGCTGCGCCGTACGAGCTGGAGGAGCAGCTGGCGGCGCTCGGCGCCGCCCAGGGGGCGGAGTCGGTCGCGCAGGCGACCGCCGTCACCGCCCATGTGGTCGTCCGTGGCCGCCGCCATGGCGCGGACCGCCTCGGGGATACGGCTCAGGAGGGCGCCGCTGGGGAGGCCCCGCAGCCCGGCGGCGACCTTGGTCCAGTCGACGTCCGAGACCAGCGTCCAGGTGTCGTCGCGGGCGAGGAGCCGGCCGAGGGCGGTGAGCGCGGGTTCCACTTCCATGGGAGCAAGGCCGCCGCGCCGCAGCCGGGCGAGTACGGCGGGGTCGTCGGCCATGCCGCCGCCCGCCCAGGGTCCCCAGGCGATGGAGGTGGCCGCGAGTCCGGCGGCGCGCCGCCGCCGGGCGAGGGCGTCGAGGAAGGCGTTGCCTGCCGCGTATCCGGCCTGACCCGCTGAGCCCAGCGCTCCGGCGATCGACGAGAACAGCACGAACGCGTCGAGGGGTGCGTCGAGATGCCGGGTGGCCTCGTCCAGGTTCACGGCCGCAAGGAGTTTGGTGCGCAGCACGGTGGCGTAGTGCACGGGGTCCATCGCGGTGAGGGGCGCGTCGTCGAGTACGCCCGCGACGTGCAGCACCGCGGTCAACGGCCGGTCGGCGGGGACGGCGGCGAGCAGTTCGTCCAGTGCGGTCCGGTCGGCGGGGTCGCATGCCGCGATGGTGACGCGGGCGCCGGCCTCCTCCAGTTCGCTGCGCAGTTCGCCGGCGCCGGGGGCGTGCGGCCCGCGCCGGCTGACGAGGAGCAGATGCTCGGCGCCCTCACGGGCCAGGCGGCGTGCGACATGCGCTCCGATGACGCCGGTTCCGCCGGTGATCAACGTCGTTCCGCCGAACCGCAGTTCGGGACGGGCATCCTCGCCGTCGTCGTGGGCGACGCGGACCAGCCTGCGGGCGAAGACGGCTGAGTCCCGTACCGCCAGCTCGTTCCCCTCGCCGTGCTCCGAGACTGCCGCCACCAGCCGGGTCATCGCCCGAGCGTCCGGCTGCTGGGGCAGATCGACGAGACCGGCCCAGAGGCCGGGGTGCTCGATCTCCACGGTGCGGCCGAGCCCCCAGGTGGTGGCCTGAACCGGCCGTGCGAGCCGGTCGGCGGCTCCGACGGACACGGCCGAGCGCGTGGCCGCCCACAGCCGGGCCCCCGTGCCGGTCTCGGCCAGCGCCTGCACCAGCACGGTGTTGAGGTGCAGACCCAGCGGAACGTCGGCATGGTCGGGGTGGGTGGTCTCGGTCAGACCGAGCAGGGACAGCAGGTGAACCGGGCCGCGGCCGGCAGCCGCCTCGGTCAGCGCCGACGAGACCCGGGCGCGGTCGGTGTCCGCGGCCACGGGTAGGGTGCCCGCGTCCGTCCCGGACGTGGAGAACGCCGCCGCCACGGCAGCGGCCGTCTCGGCCGCCTCCGGGTCGTCCGCGCAGAAGGGCACCAGCCAGACGCCGGAGAGCGAGCCCGACGTGGACGGCAGCGGTGTCCAGATCTCCTGGTACTGCCAGGAGTCGGCGGTGGCCCGCTGCACACTGCGGTGGTGCCAGGCCGTCAGGGCGGGCAGCACGGGTGCCAGCACCTCGGGGTCGAGCGCGAGTCGCTCCGCCAGGTCCTGGACGTCGCCCCGCCGGACGGCCGACCAGAATGCCGAGTCGACGGCCCCGGCCGGGCCGGCGTCGGCATCCTCGGCATCCGGAGCGGCGTCGGCCAGCCAGTAGCGGCTCCGCTGGAAGGCGTAGGTGGGCAGGTCGACGCTGCGGGCGCCGGGGAACAGCGCGGGCCAGTCCGGGCTCTGCCCGGCTAC
>NZ_JBFAYQ010000136.1:0-3010 GCF_040681345.1 Streptomyces sp. NPDC051776
GTTGCCTGCGCGTCACACCCCTCTTCCTACCCGATGCACCCCTCCATACAGATCCGGATCAGCAAGATTGATCACGACATCACACAGGCCCTAGGAGAACCGCATTTCGGCTGACCTTTGCCCCCTTCGCGGGAAGGGGGCAGAGCAGCGAACTGGAATTTCGGCCCGTGGATCTCGTCGGCCAGGTCGGTGACGGCTGCCCTCGGTCTGGCCGACGAGGACGAGCGCACCCGGTACACCGACGCCGATCCGGACTCGGGCGGGGGAGCACGGTCCGCGGCTCCGCCTGTTCGGTGTGACCGCCGTGGCCTCACAGATATTCGTCCTGGCCCCCTTCCGTTCCCGCCGGGCATCCCAACGTGCCCGTGCGAGGTTTCCAGCAGAGCAAGCAAGCTCGACGTCCTCCTCGCTCGTCGCGGTGGCTACACGCGGGCAATGCGCCCAAGAGGTGCGCGCGGCTCGCGTCGGGCGGGGATGCGGCCTGTCAGCAGGATGAGGCGGGCGGCGCGGCGGCGCTGCCCGGAACAGGGAGCGAGCAGTTCCAGCATCTCAGTGCCGCCCAGTCCGCGGCGGCCGGTCAGCGCGTAGCCGATGGGCCCGGGCAGATGCAGATCGCCCGTGGAGATGGCACCCGGTGCGCCGCCTGCACGCTGGATTCCTCGGCGGCCGTCCACGGCCCGATGCCGGGCACCAGCTGCAGCCGCCGTATCGCCTCGGGCAGCTCCATACCGGCGGCCTCCTCCAGCCGGGGCGCATGACGGCAGGCCCTGATGATCGCGGTGGCGGGCTTGTCCTCCACACCGGCCCGGTGCCACTCCCACGAGGGGATCATCGCCCGGACTCGTGGCTCGGGCGGGACCCGCATGCCGTCGGGAGCCGGTCCGGGCGCCCCTGCGGGGTCCGGGACCCGGCCAAAGCGCGCCACGGTCCCAGCGAAACGCGGGGTCCCGGCCGCCGCGCCGTAGGACCCGCAGGGTGAGGCGCAGATCGTACGGGCCCGGTGGGACCCGACGGCGGACCGGCATCCCGCCATGCTACGAGCCGCTCCCGAACCTCAACAGCCGCGACGTCCCTCAGCAGGCAGGCGTCGGAACGTCTCAGCGTCACGCGATCGCCCAGCTACATCTCAGGGGAGAATCAGGGGCTTTGTGGGGAGTTGTCGGGGGAGCCCCTGATGCAGGCACCCCGGCAGCAGCAGGAGGATCTGCTCATGCACAGGAGACGAACGACAGCTTGTCACCGCAGTGTTGCCGTGACGAACCGCAGGTTGCCACGGCCGTGCTGCCGGCGGTGACCGCGGTCCGTGCCAGATGCCTCTGCGCCGCGTTCCGCCCGCCCGGCGTGAATTGCTGGCAGAAGGCGTGACTGGCGCGGGTAATGGGGCGTGCCGCCAGCTGTCCCGGACGGGACCCGTGCCGCTTGGTGCGGCGGTGAGCGGTGGGCCGGTGCAGGCCGTGACGGGGCCGCGGCAAACCCCGCCCCTGAAGGCGCTCAGTCCTGAGCGCAAAACGAAGGAGAAATACATGACTATTCGTGCAACCCGTGTAGCGGCGACCCTCGTGGCAATGACGGCTCTGGCGGTGTCCGCCGCTGCGGTGGCCCCGGCGTCCGCGGCGGCTCAGGCCGGGAACAGTACCCACGCCGCGACCCGGCGGGCGATCGCGGCCGCGGTCGAAGACGGCGTGCCCGGAGTGATCGCCACGGTCAGGGACCGGCGCGGCACATGGTCGGCGACCGCGGGCGCCGGCAACATCAGGACAGGCGAGCCGCGCTCGCCGCACGACCGCTACCGCATCGGCAGCATTACCAAGACCTTCGTGGCCACGGTGCTGCTCCAGCTGGAGGCGGAGGGCCGACTGTCGCTGAACGACTCGGTGGAGAAGTGGCTGCCGGGAGTTGTCCGCGGCCACGGCCACGACGGCCGCCGCGTCACCGTCCGCCAGCTCCTCAACCACACCAGCGGCATTGCCAACTTCACCGACGACAAGACCTACGTTCGGACGTACTTGCTCGTTCCCGGCTTCTTCGAGCACCGCTACGACCGGCTGACCCCCGCCCAGCTCGTCGCCATCGCCATGTCCCACGCACCGGACTTCGCGCCGGGGACATCCTGGAACTACTCCAACACCAACTACGTCCTCGCCGGCATGGTGATCAAGAGCGTCACAGGCCGCTCGTACGCCACCGAGATCCGCCAGAGAATCATCGAACCTCTGCACCTGACCGCAACGTCGGTCCCCAGCAGCCGTGTCACCGTGCCGCAGCCCAGCAGCCGCGCCTACTCCAAGATGGCGCAGACGGCCACCGGCCCTACCTACGACGTCACGCAGTGGGCGCCCGGGCTCGCCTCCTCAGCAGGCGACATGATCTCCAGCTCGGCCGACGTGAACCGCTTCTACCGCGTCCTGCTGCGCGACAGCCTGCTCCCGGCCCAGCAGCTGAAGGAGATGAAGACCACGGTGACGGTCGACGCCATCCCCAATGCCGGCTACGGACTGGGCTTGATCGAGCGCAAGCTGTCCTGCGGCGTTCATGTCTGGGGCCACGAGGGCGGAGTCCCCGGCTCCGTATCGGAGGCGGTCACAACAGCGAACGGCCGCCACTCCCTCGCCTTCAACTTCAACGGAGACTGGTCCGGGGACAGCGACGCAGTGATCGAGGGGGAGTTCTGCGGCAAATGATCGGCGCGGGACGGTGCCGTACACCGGTAGCCTGGCATATTGGCCCCGACTGGCCTCAGCTGCCGGGCCGTACGGGATACAGATCCCAGTCCGCACAGACCCGGCAGGGGCGGGTGCTGTGCGTGCGGACGCACCATCTGGCGGGGCGAGGGGCGCTCCGGAACGCTGGAGAACGCAAGTGGACGTGCGAGTTTTTCGTCGGCCACGCCTTCACCTCCGGACTGGTGGGTGGGGACTAGGGAGCGTATTTGGTCGTGATCAAGGGGTGGCTCGCGTGAGGTCCTTGATCCAGATCATCGAGGCGCGGAGGTGTAGGCCGGCAAGGTAGC
>NZ_JBFAYQ010000137.1:0-2970 GCF_040681345.1 Streptomyces sp. NPDC051776
CCGGCGCTCGGACGCTCCCGAGGCGGCCTGACCAGCAAGATTCACCTGGCCTGCGACGGCGACGGCCGCCCGCTCGCCTTCACCGTCACAGGCGGAAACACCAACGACTGCCCCGGGCCGAAGGCGGCTCCAGCACAGGCGCACTGCTCCAGCAGAGCGTTGCGCAGGAGGGACGGCAGAACAACGCCTGCGCCAACCCCAACGACCTCTCCCTCACCGCCACAGGCTCCACCAGCACCGCCGGGTGCACGGCCGTCGACCGCTCCCGCAACATCGGCTCGGTCTACCGGTAAGTGAGTGCACGCATTCCCGGCTTGTTGTTGGGTCGATCAGTGGCGGGCTGCCGCGTTGAGACGGCGCAGGGCGGTATGGGCGGGTGGGCCCCAGGTGGGTTTTCCGCCGGGGCGGCCTGTGCCTGTAGCCGGATGGCGCGCGTTGCTGTGTTCCTGCAGCGGAGCCTACGCGGGGCGGCCCTATGGGGAGTTCTATTCGTCCGTACGGTCCTCGTTTGTGGGCTGTGCGTGGGCGCGGGCTGATCACGGAACGTAGCATCGGCTTCGGCGCCGCGGCGATTTTGGAACATCCTCTGACAGGGCATTGGGCCGCCGCCTTTCGTGCTGTGCACCACAGGAGGTTCTGATGTCGGGTATCCCAGTGTCGGGGGCGCCAGAGCAGGGTAGTGCGGGGCGAAGTCGCGGGGGCAGAGAATCCTGGTGGATGGTCCTGCGGGCTTGGGCGGCGGGGCTGGCGGTGCTGGCCGGGATGGCCGTCCCGCTCACCGTGGCCACACCTGCCGCCGCACAACCGCCCCCCAGCGGGATCGGCGCCTACATCGCCAACCAAGGATCGGACACAGTATCGGTGTGGGATCCCGGCAACCCTGCTGTGAACCCCCATCTTGTCGCCACCGTCCCCGTCGGTGACGCACCTGTCGACGTGGCGATCAGCCCGGACGGCAGGCGTGTCTACGTCGCCAACAGCGGCTCGGCCCAGCAGCCGGGCAGCGTGTCGGTGATCGACACCGCCACCAGCACCGTCGTCGCCACCATCCCCGTCGGCGCCGGCAACACCCCCAGTGGTGTGGCGGTCCACCCGAACGGCACCCGCGTCTATGTCACCGTCACTCGCGGGGCCCAGCCGGGCAGCCTGTTGTCGATCGACACCGCCACCAATACCGTCGTCGCCACCATCCCCGTCGGCCTCGGCCCCAACGACGTGGCGGTCAGGCCGGACGGTGCCGTCGGCTACGTCACCAATTCGGGCTCGAACAATCTGACGGGATTCCGCCCCGCCGACAACAGCACCTTCACCGTCGCCAACGTCGGCATGGACCCTCAGGATGTGGCGTTCAGCCCTGACGGCGGTCTCGCCTACGTCACGGCCCTCGGCGTGGTGTCGGTGATCACCACCGACAACAGCACAGTCGTCAACCAGATCTCCCTCCCCGACGGACCGGACGGCCCCGCTGAACCCACTGGTGTGCTGGTCTCCCCCAACGGCGGCAACATCTACGCCACCCTCCTGCAGGCGGGCGCTGTGGCGGTAATCGACCCCTCTGACGACAACAGCGTTTCCACCGTCGAGGTCGGCGCTGATCCCGTCGGCATCGCGTACAACAACAACACCGAGTTCGCCGGCGGCGTTTGGGTCACCAATTCCAACTCGAACACTGTGTCGGTGATCGACGATGTTCTTCTCCCTCGCGTGTCCGAGACGCTCTCCGGCGGCTTCAACCAGCCTGTGGCCGTGGCGATCGGGGCCGTTCCCGTGTCGCCGCAGCCGCAGATTCCGACCATGGACTCCGTGCCGAGCAAGAGCTACGGGGACGGCGACACGGTCGTGTACGGCCATGGCAACAACATTGGCGGGCGCGACAACCTGGTCGGCTCCGGGCACACCGCGGGCACGGGCCACGTCGTGGGCACGGGCCACGTCGTGGGCACGGGTAACCCGTGGTGGCTTGGGCCAGGCGGGTCGGCGTCACGGATTCGGCGCATGTCCTGGGTGGACGGCAGTAGCTAGCCGAGCCAGACGATGTCGATGATGTAGAGGCGACCAGCCGCACGATTCACCCAATAAACGGCCGTGAGCTGGCCGACCGAGGCGGAGCGTACGTCCTCGCCTTCGGGGTGTCACGGCTGTCGAAGGTCGGAAAGCTCCACGGATCCCGTGCGGCGATGTCCAGCACGTCTCGCAGCATCTCCTGGGCATGGTCCGGGAGTTCATCGAGAGCTGTCAGGGCCTGTGGTGAGAGGCGCGCCGGCCAGGACCCGTCGCTCACCGCCGGGGCCCGAAGATGTCGTCAAGGGCAATGCCTCCGGAGTCGTCGCGGCCGGAGGCGATAAAGGCCTGCACCGCCGGTGCGGCTGCCAGGCGTGCCTGCCAGGCGCGGACGAGGTCGATGCACCGGGTCAGGCTGTAGCTGTGCCGGGAGTCTTCCAGCGCGGCCGCCCACGCCTGCTCAAACGCCGGGACCCATGTGGAGGCGCGTGGGTGGGTCCGCAGGCGGGCGAGCAATTCGGCCGCGGTCGCCGGCCCGGGGGCCGACGGTGGCGTGGGTGCGTGCTCAGGCTGGGCAGTCATTCCAGGCGCTCCTCGAAGCTGGGCTCAACACCCACCGCAGCGACGCAGAGGCGGTCTGCGTACCGACCCGACCAGAGTGCTCGGGAGCCCACGGCTGCTTGAGCGAGGGGGAGTTGGACCGGTGTCTCAGATTCTTGGTGGTCAGTTGAGTTCCGTGTCGACTGCTGGCACGGCATCGACGCGCCCTTCCGCAACGCGGGTGCCGCGGCCGGATCGGCGGCCTGGTACGGCCGCACTTCGCTCACCCGCCCGGCACCGCCCCGCCCGGCGGCCGCCACAACCCCGAGACCATCTAGTACTCCAGTGCGGTTTTGTGATCTATCCAGTGGGTCCGTCGGCGGATCGTCGTTGGTAGTGGCTGCGTCGGGCTGTTGCTTGGTGGCGTCT
>NZ_JBFAYQ010000138.1:0-2956 GCF_040681345.1 Streptomyces sp. NPDC051776
CTACCTTGCCGGCCTACACCTCCGCGCCTCGATGATCTGGATCAAGGACCTCACGCGAGCCACCCCTTGATCACGACCAAATACGCTCCCTAGCAGCGCGAAACCCCCACCCAGAGCCCCTCGTTCCAAAAGCCGAGGTCTTCACGGCTGTACCTCCTTCAGCCATCCAAGCCCCGAAGACCCCCGATGCCCTACCCACCCGCACAGAACGAAGAGTGGGAACGCATCGAAGGACCGCTCTGGCCCCGAGCAGCCGATCGGGGCCAGAGCGGTCCTTTCTGAGCTGTAGGGAGTAGCGGTGCCACCCCGAGACCGACGAGGACGCCTACCGGGAGCTCCTGGGGCTGCTGACCGCATCGTCCCGGGTTGGCACCAAGTGTGTGCCTACCTGGGCGGGAGGAAGCCCTGGCGTCGCACGACCCAGCACATCTGCGCCGACAATCGCCCCATCTGGTCATGGAGGTCATGACGTTGAGGCAACGTGAGGAGTACGGCCTCGACGGCGAGGACCCGTGGTCGTCGTAGCACCTGCCTTGCACACATTGAGTTTGCTCGGGGAGCACGTGATCGCTACACAGCGGAGGCGGCTACAGCTCGACGTATGCCACCACGACGACCGTCTGCAAAGCCGTGACCCAGTACAAGATCCGTACCGCTTCGATCTCGTCGGTGTACTGGCGAAGTTCTGGGTGAGTGCTGTCGCCGGGGATCGGCTCGCCGAGCTCGGGGTCGACGGAGATGGCTACGAGAGCGCGGTCCAAGGCGTGGATCTCGGCCTCGGTGGTGAGGTCCTCGAGTTGCTTGGCAGCAGAGCCGCTGAAAGCGATCCTGGCGCGCTTGTGGCCGGGGCGTGGGGGCATCAGGCGACTGCGGGGCGCTGGGCGGTGAGACGGGCGATGTGGGTCTCGCGCAGTTCCTCCCACGGCGTGCAGTCCTCTATTGCGGGCAGGCCGTTCTCCGCGATGTCCTCGAGGACGCCGGCGAGGCGGTCGGCGTTGTCCCGAGTGCGGGCGGCGTAGGCCCGCACGGCGTCGGCGGCCGCGGGCTCCAGCTGCTGCCGGGTGGCGGTCTCGGCGCGGGCCGGCTGTTCGCTCATCGGGACTCCAGAGGCAGAACTGGCGTGTCTCATCACGGTATCGCTCGCATCCAGACATGGGGACCACGCCTGGCAACAGTCCCTCGTCGCTCGCCAACGGTGCTGGCCGCCAGTGTGCCGAGAGAAGGGTACAAATACAGCCAGTAACGACGCGCGGATGTCCTCTGACAAGTGATCTTGACCGTTTGACAAGAGATCTTGACGGCAGCGGTCTGCTGATCAGGCCCTGCCTGGAGCCTGGTTGGCCGTCGACGTGAGGTTGGTGAGAGCGGCCCGGGGGGAGTCGTGGTGCGGTTAGGCGTCGGGTTCCCCCGAGGTGGTAGGCACGGACAGCCTCCGTGACGGAGAGAGTGACGACGATTATCGTGAAACCGGCGCGACAGAAGCCGCAAATCCGCGCCTCTCCGGCAATTGCCGTTTCGGCGGCGAGACATGACCACACCAGCGAGAGGGAGTGACCCCGTGGATCTTGGACGTCATCGCATGCGCTACGGCGAACCGACCGAGATCACTGGTGATCAGGAGCGAGACGCGTTTGCGTGCGCCCTGCAGGCGATAGAGGAGCGTAAGGGTGAACGGTACGGCTGGGACCAACCTCCGCGCCTGTGGGCCCTGTATATGTCCGACCTGTCCAGCAGAATGATCGAGCTGTTTGAGATTCCGTCAGGCGAGTGGCGCGATGGTGTGCTCGAGTGGGCGTCCCAGTATCCGGCCCCCGGCCCGGTGACCGCGACCCGCTTCGCCGACTGCGCCGACGGATTCGTCGGGATGGCGATGATGCACCACGGGAGAGATCCACGCGAACTCGCAACCCTGGACCAGGTAGTTATTCGTACGATCACGGCTGTCGACATCAATGACCTCACCTGTGTGGTGCGCCGGCCACGGGGCGGCAAACGTGAGACGCACGCGTACGCCGCGGGCCAGGACAGCATGGGCAATGCCCGCGGCCATCTCCCACGCGCGCTCGCCCGGCTCAACCATGCGGTGCGGACCGGAGCGCTATCGCTGCCATGATCAGCGTGTGGAGATGGCGAGGCGGGGGTGCTGGTTCCCACATTGGTCCTGCTGGTGTCCGTCCCGCCCAAGGCGAACGACTTCAGGTCGTTCTCCGGCATCGTGGCCCGGCAGGCCGAGGCCCTGCCGCCCGACATCCTGGTCTCCCTCGTGCGCGAGGCCATCGAAGCCCGCCCGCGAGGATCCCGAACGGCGTGCGCTGCGCGCGCCTGAGCGGGCGTGTTGGCGACCTCTGACAAAGGATCTTGGCCGTCTGGCGCGTGAGTTTGACCGCCCGGATCAGGCGGATTCATCCTCAACTGCGTCCGGATTCTCGTAGAGGGCCAGCTCGGCTTGTTGCGCGCGGACGTTCCTGCCGTGGCAGCGGGGTGAACAGGCACTGCGTGGGCTGACCGAGGGCCGGATGAACTGGGCTCCGCAGCCGGGGCAGGGCAGGACCTGCTTCTGGTCCGGGAGGATGCCGTTGCTGGAGGGTGCGCTCTTCAGGAGATCGTCTCTGCGTCGGCATCGGGCCGGGCACCACCAGGGAGCCGGGCCGGCTTCGACGTTTGGTCGGGGCGGGCGGCCGCAGTACTCGCAGAGCAGGAGGTCGGGCGGTGGCGGTGGTGTGCGTTCGAGGAGGTCCTGGAGTTCGAAGGGGTTTCGTCCGGTCGCGGCGGTCCTCGAGAAGTCCATTCTCCAGGTGACCGGGCAGCGCCCCGATGGTTCAACCGAGCCTTTGATGGCGCTTCAGGCGAAGCTGAAGCCAGCTAGGGCCTGTGTGATGTTGTGATCAGCCAGTCGCCTTCAGGAGGTCGTTGATCCAGATCATGGAGGCACGGAGGTGGAGGCCGGCGAGGTAGC
>NZ_JBFAYQ010000139.1:0-2891 GCF_040681345.1 Streptomyces sp. NPDC051776
GTCCACTTCCGTAACGGGGACCGCAAGGCCACGGCCCTCCGCGTCAGCCACGCCTTCCATTCCCCGCTGATGGAGCCCATGCTCGCCGACTTCCGTGCAGTGGCGGAGACCCTGTCCTACGAGCGGCCGAAGCTGCCCCTCGTCTCCACCGTCACCGGAAAGGCCGCCGACGCCCATGAGTTGACGGACCCGGAGTACTGGGTGCGGCACGTCCGGCAGACCGTCCGGTACGCCGACGCCGTCCACGTCCTCCTCGAACAGGGCACGGGCCGCTACCTCGAACTGGGGCCGGACGGCACCCTCACCGCCCTCGCCCGGACCGCCCTGGACGACCCCGGAACAGCGGTACTCGTACCCGTGCTCCGCAAGGACCGGCCCGAAGCGCCGAGCGTCCTCGCGGCGGTGGCCGCGCTGTTCGTCCACGGGGCCGACATCGACTGGCCGACGATCACCGGCGGTGGCCCGGCGCGGTCCGTGAACCTGCCGACGTACGCCTTCCAGCGCCGCCGGTACTGGCCGAACCTCACCGGCGTCACCCTCGGCGACCTCGGTTCGGCGGGCGTCGGATCCGCGGAGCACCCGCTCCTGGGCGCCGCCGTGCGCGTGGCGGGCAGCGACGAAGCGCTGTTCACCGGACGTCTGTCGCTCACGACGCACCCCTGGCTCCGCGACCACGCCGTCACCGGCACGGTCCTCTTCCCCGGTACCGGATTCCTCGAACTCGCCATGTGCGCCGCGGGACAGCTCGGCTACGACAGTGTGGAGGAACTGACCATCGCCGCCCCGCTGGTCGTGCCCGAGCGTACGGGACGGCTCGTACAGGTCAGGGTCGGAGCGCCCGACGAGTCGGACAGGCGCACGGTGGAGGTGTACTCCCGTGCCGAGGACGCCCTCGACACCGATCCGTGGACGCTGAACGCAAGCGGCTCCCTGGCCTCCGGTCCCCCGCCCGTCGGCACCACGGCCCCCGACCTGACCGCCTGGCCGCCGCCGAACGCCGAGCCCGTCCCCTTGGAAGGTTTCTACGACCGCTTCGCTGAAGCCGGATTCGCCTACGGGCCGGTGTTCCAGGGACTGCGCGCCGTCTGGCGGCGCGGTGCCGAGGTCTTCGCCGAGGTCGGGCTGCCCGGCGAACACGAGCGGACGGCGGGCGACTTCGGCGTCCACCCGGCGCTCCTGGACTCCGCGCTGCACGCGATGATGTTCGTGTCGCTGGCGGATGCTGGACACGGGCGGCTGCCGTTCTCCTGGAGCGGCGTGTCGCTGCGTGCGTCGGGGGCGCGGGCCCTGCGCGTACGGATGGTGCAGGCCGGTCCGGAAGCGGTTGCTCTGCACCTGGCCGACCCGACGGGCGGCCCGGTCGCCTCCGTCGAGTCACTGCTGCTGCGCCAGGTCTCCGGCGACCTCGCCGCCGGCGCCGAGGCCGACGGCCACCGGGACGGCCTCTTCCAGGTGGACTGGACGAAGGTGCCGCTGCCCGAGCAGGACGCTTACGGCAACGGCGAGTTGGCGGTGGTCGGTGACGAGGACCTCGCGCCCGGCGCCACGACGTATCCGTCACTGGCCGAACTGCCCTCCGCTGTCCCCGGGACCGTCCTGTTCGCCGCGGGCCGCGGCCTGAACGGCGGGGCAGGGGACACGGCGGAAGCCGCCCATGCCGTCACCGGTGGCGTCCTGGACGCCGTGCAGAGCTGGCTGGCCGACGAGCGATTCGAGGAATCCCGACTGGTGATCGTCACGGAGGGGGCGGTCGCGTTCGACTCGTCGGCTCCGGAACCGGCCCTGGCGGCGGCCTGGGGCCTGGTACGGGCGGCACGTGCCGAGGCGCCGGATCGTTTCGCGCTCGTCGACATCGACGGCTCGGCCCCCTCCCGAGCCGCGCTCGCCCGGGCTCTGGCGTCGGACGAGCCGGAGATCGCGCTCCGCGACGGCATACCCCATGCGCCGCGCCTCGGCCGTGTCCCGCTGGGCGGCGGGCTCCCGATCCCGGCTGCCGAGTCGGCCTGGCATCTGGACAGCCTGGAGAAGGGCACCCTGGACACCCTTGCGCTGACTCCCTTCCCGGAGGCGGGGGCGGAGCTGGCGCCGGGGCAGGTGCGTATTGCGGTGCGGGCGGCGGGTGTCAATTTCCGTGATGTGCTCAACGCCCTCGGCATGTACCCGGGTGAGGCGGGGCTGCTCGGCGGCGAAGGCGCGGGGGTGGTGACCGAGGTCGGTCCGGGGGTCACCGAACTGGCGGTCGGTGACCGTGTGATGGGCATGTTCCCGGGTGCGTTCGGTCCGGTTGCGGTGGCGGATGCGCGGACGGTGGCGCGGGTTCCTGCCGGGTGGTCGTTTGCGCAGGCGGCGTCGGTGCCGATTGTGTTCTTGACGGCGTACTACGCGCTGCGGGATTTGGCTGGCGTGCGGTCGGGGGAGTCGGTGCTGGTGCATGCGGCGGCCGGTGGTGTGGGTATGGCCGCGGCCCAGCTGTCACGTCACATGGGTGCCGAGGTGTTCGGGACGGCCAGCGTGGGGAAGTGGGACACGCTGCGTGGTCTTGGTCTGGATGATGCGCACATGGCCTCGTCGCGGGACCTGACCTTTGAAGATGCTTTTCTCGCTGCGACTGGTGGTCGTGGTGTGGATGTGGTGCTGGATTCGCTGGCGGGCGAGTTCGTGGATGCCTCGCTGAGGTTGCTGCCGCGTGGTGGCCGGTTCCTGGAGATGGGCAAGACGGATGTCCGGGATCCGGAGACGGTAGCCACCGAGCATCCGGGCGTGGCTTACCGTGCGTTCGATCTGTGGGAGGCGGGTCCGGAGCGGATCGGTCAGATGCTGGCCGAGTTGGTTGTGTTGTTCGAGGCGGGGGTGCTCGAGCCGCTGCCGGTTACGTGCTGGGATGTGCGGCG
>NZ_JBFAYQ010000140.1:0-2889 GCF_040681345.1 Streptomyces sp. NPDC051776
CTTGACGCATTGGCATCGTGAGGTGTCTACCGCGACAACTCCGCGCCCGCCGCGCGCAAGACCCAGCCGCCCCCGTCCACCAACTCCTCCGGGAATCAAGGAGTTGGGCTACACCGGGAGCCTCGACCTGCTCTACCGCCACATCACCCAGGGCCGCGCCGAAGACGACAAGCAGGTCACCACCCCGCAGCGCTTCGCCCGCCTACTGCTCAACCGCCACGAGAGCCTGCGCGACAAGGACACCGCACTACTGCGAGAACTCACCGAATCCTGCCCCGAGATGACGGAACTTGCTCGGCCTACACACGAGTTCGCGCAGTTACTGACCCCGGCGGAGGGCAACGACACCAAGCTCACCGACTGGATCACCACAGGCCTTGCCGCCGGCCTGCCCCACCTGCACTCCTTCACGAACGGCCTCGAGCTCGACCGCGCCGCCTGCGACGCCGGACTCACCTCTCCCGTACCACAATGGCCGCACCGGAGGGCGTCAACACCCGAACCAAGCGGATCATGAGGCAGATAAAGGCCGTGCTGGAGCGGGCCCTGGATGCGGAGATGACCGGACACCTAGGCTACGAGAAGCACGACCCGGTCGGTCGCGGCTCGGCCAATAGCCGCAATGGGACCTCGCCGAAGACCGTGCTGACCGACGCAGGAGCGGTCACGGTAGCCGTTCCCCGGGAGCGTAGCGGGACCTTCGAACCGAAGCTGGTGCCCAAGCACGCCAGGCGTTTGGCAGGCTTCAACGAGCAGATCCTGTCGCTGTGCGCACGTGGCATGAGCGTGCGCGACATTCGCTGACACCTGGCCGCCATGTACGGCGTCGAGGTCTCGCCGGATCTGATCAGCAAGGTCACCGACGCGGTCGCTGACAAGCTCGCGGCCTGGCAGAACCGGCCACTGGACACGGTCTGGCCGATCATCTACATCGACGCCCTGTGGATCAGGTTCCGTTCCGGGTCGGTGGTCTCCAAACCGGTCTGGCTGTGGTGGTCGGGGACCGGCGCCACCGAGGCCGGCGTCGACCGCTGGGGTGAGGGCGAAGGCGCCACCAGGTGGATGCTGGTACTGACCGAACTGGGCAACCGCGGTGTGGAGGACGTGTGCATCGTGGCCTGCGACGGGGTCAAGGGCCTGCCGGAGGTGGTCACTGTGACCTGGCCGAAGGCCACGGTGCAAACCTGTGTGATCCATTTGATGCGGGCCATCGCTGCGGTTTGCCTCGAAAAGGGACCATTCTGCGCTGGCCGGCACTGAAGGCGATCTACACGGCGCCGACCGAGGAGGTCGCCGAGCAGGCGCTGGAGGGCTTTGCCGCCTCAGAGTTGGGCCAACGCTATCCGGCGATGGTGCGGACCTGGCGGATGTGTGGACCGAGTTCACTCCCTTGCTGGCCTTCCCGCCGGTGGTAGGGAAGGTGGTCTATTCAACGGGCTTGATCGAGTCGATCAACGCTTGGCTGCGGAAGACGACCGGCAACCGCGGCCACTTCCCCTCCGACCAGGCCGCGCTGAAGGTCCTCTACCTCGCGGTATGCGAACTGATCACCCCCAAGGACCGCGATCTCAACCACGTCGCGGGACACTGGAAGAAGGTGCTGAACCAGTTCTCACTGTTCTTCGAGGACTGGCTCAACGACCAGTAGAACCCGTGACGACCAGTAGAACCCGTGGACTTACACAAAGTCACTGACACACCCGGAATGGGCGAGCCACGAGTCGAACGCCTCCGTGGGGGCGTGGGCCCCGGTGAGGCCTTCGAGCCGCTTGACGGCGAGGTCGGTGAAATAGCGGTAGTTCGCAATCTCCGACCGGGGAGCCTGGCGTCGGCCGGTCGGAGTCGGAGGTCTACCTGAGTGCGCCGACCAGGGTCGCGAAGGCTCGTACACCGGGCAGCGTGCGGTCGTATCGGACCAGCCGGGAGGCCATGGCGTGCACAGCGCTGCGGCGTGCTTCTTGAGGGGCCGCTTTCCACCGCCTCGCAGCACAAACCCCGCCAATCTCCTGACGGACAGCTGTGCTGACCACCCCCGCCCCCGACAGCTCCTTGCTGACACCCATTAGGCCCTCTGCGAAGGCGCACTTACCGTATCCGCATTAGCGTGGAAGTCGCCCACCTCCAGCATTCAGGAGAAGAAAGAGGAACCGCAATGAAGATATCGACGTCATCGCTCTGCGCATGGGCCGTGCTCTCACTCGCGTTCGGTGCGCCTTCCGCGTACGCGGACACAAAAGGGGACAAGGATCGGCCGAACGTGGAGAACATGACTCTGACCTCGCGTCAGGTCGGTGGCACCTCCCCGGATGAGACGATTTCGGATCTGTTCGATGAGAGGGGGAACAAAATTGGGTTCTCCACAACCGACTGTACGGTCATCAAAGAGGCAGACCCTCGGGCGGTCCAATGCCATGGATCCTACGTACTGGAAGGGAGAGGTGAAATCACCTGGGAGAATGCGAATCGCGACCAGCGGCCTCCACATCTCAGAGCAATCACCGGGGGGACCGGAGAATTCTGCGAAGCCCGCGGGCAGATTCGCGTCATTCGCTATGTATCGGATCCTCAAGGAGGCGAGTATCAATTGAAGGTGATCAAGGGGCGAAAGTGCCCTGTTTGAAATCCTCCGCCCTCTAAAGGGTGCCCCTATGGTTTTCGTCAAGCCGTGACGGGTGCTGGGGGCTGGTAGAAGGTGCCGTCTCGGAGCATGGCGAAGAGTACGTCGATGCGCCGTCGGGCGAGGGCGACGATGGCCGCGACGTGGTGCTTCCCCTCGCGGCGTTTCTTGTCGTAGTAGCCTCGCCGTTTCGGTTGGGGTGATGAGGCGTCGTTGAGGGGGGAACTGTCGGGTGGCCGACAGGATTTCGGTGTTCGGACATGGTGGAGACC
>NZ_JBFAYQ010000141.1:0-2815 GCF_040681345.1 Streptomyces sp. NPDC051776
AAGTTGCACCTGCGTCATGCATGACGATCTACAGGAACCCGCCCCGCTGCGGGAGCGGATCCCGCAGATTGATCACAACTGGATACGCCCCCTAAGGGGCAATCCGCTTGGTAGACGCCGCCGCGATGATGGTCTTGCCGATGCCGCAAGCGGCGTGCACTTGCCCGCGCAGGCCGTTGAACGGTATGCCGCCCGGCAGGATGTCGAGGCCGCGGACGATGGTGTGGCCACAGCCTCGATCTGGCGGTCACGCAGTTTCACGACGCTCTCCCCGTAGACCGACCGTGTGTCCAGCCTTGGCCCTGGTCTGGGGTTGCTGGTGTTTTCACCTGGTCCACTCGTAGTCGTCCGCGTCCCATCCGGCGTCGAGGTTGCCGTCGAGCAAGTCGTTCACCTCATCCTCGGTGAGGACCTCGCGCAGGTCGTTCATGGCCCTTGGGTCTCTGGGCGGGTGGGCTCGGCGGGTGCTGTTGGGGACGATCCCCTTGTTCCGCGGGAGGGCCAGGCCACCATGCCGCTGCCCCGTTGCTGAAGCGGGACGTCTTGAGCAACGGGGCAGCGGTGGTAGCTGGTCACCGCGCCGGGACGGTCACCAGTCTTCGGTGTGGATGTTGGTGGAGCGGTCGATGGCGACGCACTTGTTCTGCGAGCGG
Source organism: Streptomyces sp. NPDC051776 (assembly GCF_040681345.1). Taxonomy (NCBI): domain Bacteria; kingdom Bacillati; phylum Actinomycetota; class Actinomycetes; order Kitasatosporales; family Streptomycetaceae; genus Streptomyces; species Streptomyces sp. NPDC051776. The sequence goes on from NZ_JBFAYQ010000141.1 coordinate 654, forward strand.
CTGCTGGTGGCGGTGAAGGTGAGGTTGTTGCTGTTGCTGCAGCTGTTGTTCTGGCGGCCTTCTTGGGCGGTGTTCTGCTGGAAGAGGTCGGCCGTGGCGTCGCCGCCGGTGGTCTTGGCTCCGCCGCCGATGTCCGCGGTTCCCAGGTTCGCGGAGCGGTCCACCGTCTGACAGGACACCTGTGACCGGCTCCCTTCCAGCGTGGGCGTCGTGGAGTTGAGGTTGGCGCAGGTGTTGTTCTGGCGGCCTTGCTGAGCGACGTTCTGCTGGGCGAACGTGCCGGCTGTGCTGGAGCCGCCTTCGACGCGGGCGCCGCCGCCCTTGAGATGCGTGTGCTTGTTGAACGAGCGGTCCTTGTTCCCGCACCGCACGTCGACCCGGCCGCCGCCCGTCAAATCGAGGGACGATTCGGGGGCGTTGAAATGGCTGCAGTTGTTGTTCTGACGGCCCGCCTGCGCGAGGTTCTGCTGGGATACGTCATCCCCCATGGCGTCGCCGCCCTCGACTCGGGCCCCGCCGCCCTCGACACGTGTGTGTTTGTTGAACGAGCGGTCCTTGTTCCCGCACCGCACGTCCAGCCGGCCCTCGGCCACGTCGATGGCATTGGTGTCGTTACCGCTATGGCAGTTGTTGTTCTGCCTTCCCTCCTGAGCGACGTTCTGCTGGTTTACTTCTTCGACGGTGCTGGAGCCGCCTTCGACGCGGGCGCCGCCACCCTGGAGATGCGTGTGCTTGTTGAACGAGCCGTCCTTGTTCCCACACCGCGCCGTCAGCCGTCCGCCAGTGACATCGATGCCCGCGTCGCGGAGGTTGGGGTTGTTGCAGTTGTTGTTCTGCCGGCCTTCCTGCGCGATGTTCTGCTGGGAAACACTGCTGCTCGCGGTGCCGCCTTCGACGCCGGCTCCGCCGCCTGTGGTACGGGTGTGCTTGTTGAACGAGCGGTCTTTGTTCCCGCACCGGGCTTCCGCCCGGCCGCCGCCCGTCACGTCAAGGGTGGTGTCTGAGTTGAACTGGTTGCAGTTGTTGTTCTGCCGGCCTTCCTGCGCGAGGTTCTGCTGGAACACATCGACGTCGGTGCTGGAGCCGCCTTCGGCGCGAGCGCCGCCGCTCCTGAGATGGGTGTGTTTGCTGAACGAGCCGTCCTTGTTCCCACACCGCGCTTCGACCTGGCTGCCCGTCACCGTGAGGTTTGATCTCAAGTTGAGGCTGCTGCAGTTGTTGTTCTGCCGGCCCACCTGAGCGATGTTCTGCTGGAACACATCGGTGCCGCCTGCGTTGCCCCCTACGGCTCGGGCGCCGCGCCCCTTGACAAGCGAGTGTGTGGTGATGGAGTGGTCCTGGTCGGTGCAACTGCTCTCCAGCCGGCCGCTGTCCAGGGTGGCATTCGATTCGTTGATGTTGTGGCAGTTGTTGTTCTGCCTGCCGCGCTGCGCGACGTTCTGCTGCACCGCGTCCCTGGCCGCCGAACCGCCGTCGGCCTCCGCGGGGCCGTCGTGGATGAGGGAGAACGCCGTCAGCGAACCGTCACTGGTCACACACCGGCCGGTTGCCCGGCTGTCGGTAAGCGTGATCGAGTCGGAATCCATGTTGGGGTTGTTGCAGTTGTTGTTTTGCCGCGCGGCCTGCGCAACGTCCTGCTGAAAGAGATCCCCACCGGTGGAGGATCCTCCCTCCGCCCGCGCCTTCGCCCTCCCCTCATGGCCCTTGTCGGCAGCCTTCGCCTTCCCCGCCCCATGGTCGGGACCGGTCTCGGCGTATGCCAGCCCAATACCTGCTACGCCCGCCCATCCGCTGACTGCCAGGACCAGCATGGTGGCTGTCGCGATCTTGTGTGCCCGCACCTGGGTGTCTCCTTGTGCCGATGAGTGATGCTCCAAGCCGTCTCCCTTCCTCAACCTTCACTGTGGGCCTTCCGTCATGGGCCCATGGTGTTCCTCACCCCAACGGCCCCCCAACCCTTTCCCGGTTCTGCGCCGGGCTTCGGTTGCCGAGACGGCTGGGGCATTTTCCGCGCCCCTAAGGGAATTCCCGGGGCCCTTGGCGGGCTATTTCTCAGTTGAGCGCAATTAAAGGTTGTCCCGTAACCCCTGGTCAGGGATGAGATGATCTTGTTGTGGCTGGTGTGATCACGGCGTCGGAGCCGTCCTGGATAGGTCCGTTCA
>NZ_JBFAYQ010000142.1:0-2791 GCF_040681345.1 Streptomyces sp. NPDC051776
AATTCACAAGATTCGTCGGGGTTGGTGAAGCCCGTTGACAAGACGGCACCCTGGCCCCGATCGGCTGCTCGGGGCCAGGGCGCTGTCTTTTATCCGGCGTTCCTACTTTTCCCTCTGGGTGGAGAGTGGGTAGGGGGGACCGGAGGCTTCACGGGGCTTGGCTGAAGGAGGCACAGGCCGTGAAGGCCTCGGTTTTTTCAACGAGGGGTCCCGGGCGGGGTTTCACCTCGTTAGGCCGTTCGTGGGCCTCCGGTGCTCGACGGGGTGGTTACCGGTAGTCCGAGCCGATGTTGGTGGAGTGGTCGGTGGCGGTGCACTGGGTGGTGCTGCGGCTGTTGGTGGTGGTGAGGGTGAGGTTGTTGGGGTTGGCGCAGTTGTTGTTCTGTCGGCCTTCTTGGGCGGTGTTCTGCTGGAAGAGGTCGGCTGTGGCGCCGCCGCCGGTGGCGCGGGCTCCTCCGCCGACGGTTTTGGTGTGGAGGTTGGCGGAGCCGTCGACCGTCTTGCAGCGCACTGTCGACCGGCTGTCGGTCAGGGTGATGTCCTCGTCGGGGAAGTTGGGGTTGGCGCAGTTGTTGTTCTGTCGGCCTTCTTGGGCGGTGTTCTGCTGGAAGAGGTCGGCTGTGGCGCCGCCGCCGGTGGCGCGGGCTCCTCCGCCGACGGTTTTGGTGTGGAGGTTGGCGGAGCCGTCGACCGTCTTGCAGCGCACTGTCGACCGGCTGTCGGTCAGGGTGATGTCCTCGTCGGGGAAGTTGGGGTTGGCGCAGTTGTTGTTCTGTCGGCCTTCTTGGGCGGTGTTCTGCTGGTTGATATCTGCGCCGGTGCTGGAGCCGCCTTCGGCTCGGGCACCGCCGCCCTTGGTGAAGGTCTTGTGGTTGAAGGAGAAGTCCTTGTTTCCGCACCGGCCTTCCACCCGGCCCCCGGTCACATCGAGGGGCGCGTCGTTGTTGCGGCTGTTGCAGTGGTTGTTCTGCCGGCCTTCTTGGGCGATGTTCTGCTGGGCCACATCCGTGCTTGCGCTGCCGCCTTCGGCTCGGGCGCCGCCGCCCTTGATCCACGTGTGTTTGCTGAAGGAGGCGTCCTTGTTCCCGCAACGGCTCTCCACCCGGCCACCGGTCACGTCGAGGTCACCAAGGTCCTCGTTGCTGTTGTTGCAGTTGTTGTTCTGCCGGCCTTCTTGGGCGATGTTCTGGGTGGTCACGGCCGTTGTTGTGCTGGAGCCTCCTTCGGAGCGTGCGCCGCCGCCCTTGATCCACGTGTGTTTGCTGAGGGAGTGGTCCTTGTTCCCGCAACGGCTGGTCTCACGGCCACCATCGGTCACGTCGGTACTGGGCACGTTGAAGTTGTTGCAGTTGTTGTTCTGCCGGCCTTCCTGGGCGATGTTCTGCTGGTCCACGTCGCTGTCGGTGCTGGAGCCGCCTTTGGTGCGTGCGCCGCCGCCCTTGATCCACGTGTGTTTGCTGAGGGAGTGGTCCTTGTTCCCGCACCGGCTGGTCTCACGGCCCCCGGTCACGTTGAGGGCCAGGCTGTTGTGGGTGTTGCAGTTGTTGTTCTGCCGGCCTTCTTGGGCGATGTTCTGCTGGTCCACGCCGCTGGCGCTTGAGCCGCCTTCGGCGCGGGCGCCGCCGCCCTTGATACGGGTGTGCTTGGTGATGGAGAAGTCCTGCTGCGTACAGCGGCTCTCCACCCGCCCGCCGTCTACGTCGATGTCCTGGTTTTGGTTAGGGCTGTTGCAGTTGTTGTTCTGCCGGCCTTCCTGGGCGATGTTCTGCTGCTCCACGCTGCTTTCGCTGCTGGAGCCGCCTTCGGCGCGGGCGCCGCCGCCCTTGATACGGGTGTGCTTGGTGATGGAGAAGTCCTGCTGCGTACAGCGTTCCTCCAACTGCCCCGGGTCCACCGTGATGTCAAGAGTGTTGGGGTTGCTGCAGTTGTTGTTCTGCCGGCCTTCTTGGGCCACGTTCTGCTGCTGCAAGGTGGAGGTTGTGCTGGAGCCGCCTTCGGCTCGGGCGCCACCGCCCTTGACCCACGTGTGCTTACTGAACGAGCCGTCCTTGTTCCCGCACCGCGCTTCCGCCCGGCCCTCCGTCACCGTGAGGCCCGAGTCGCCGTTGGCGTTGCGGCAGTTGTTGTTCTGCCGGCCTTCCTGCGCCACGTTCTGCTGGGTCACGGTGTCGCCTGTGCTGGAGCCGCCTTTGGCGCGGGCGCCACCGCCCTTGACGAACGTGTGCTTGCTGAAGGAGAAGTCCTTGCCTGTGCAGCGGCCCTTCACCTGGCTGTTGTCCAGCGTGATGGGCGAGTTGTTGGGGTTGTTGCAGTTGTTGTTCTGTCTGCCGCGCTGGGCGGTGTTCTGCTGAATCAGGGTTGCGGTCGATGCGCCGCCTTGGGCGTGGGCGGGGCCGTTGTGGATACGGGAGAACGCGGTCAGAGAACCGTCGGTGGTCACGCACCGGCCTGTTGCCCGGCTGTCGGTGAGCGAGATCGTCTGATCCTCTGTGTTGGGGTTGTTGCAGTTGTTGTTCTGCCGGGCGGACTGCGCAGTGTTCTGCTGGAAGAGGCTTGCTTCCTCCCCGGTGGCCGATCCTCCCTCCGCCCGCGCCTTCGCCCTCCCCCCGTGGGCGGGGCGGTGGCCCTTGCCGGCGGCCTTCGTCTTCGCCTTCCCACCTCCGTGGGTGGGGCCGGTCTCGGCGTGTGCCGCCCCGGTTCCTGCTACGCCCCATCCGCTGACTGCCAGGACCAGCATGGTGGCTGTCGCGATCTTGTGTGCCCGCACCTGGGTGCCTCCCTTGCGCCTATG
>NZ_JBFAYQ010000143.1:0-2716 GCF_040681345.1 Streptomyces sp. NPDC051776
GGTTGGGGTCGGTGAAGTCGAACATCGGTCATACGCAGGCGGCTGCGGGTGTCGCGGGTGTGATCAAGATGGTGCTGGCGATGCGGCACGGGATGGTGCCGCGGACCCTGCATGTGGACGAGCCGTCGTCGCACGTCGACTGGACGGCCGGTTCCGTGGAGCTGCTGACCGAGCAGCGGGAATGGCCGCACACCGGCGACGCCCCGCGCCGCGCCGGAGTCTCCGCGTTCGGGGTGAGCGGCACCAACGCCCATGCGGTGATCGAGGAGGCGCCCCGCGAGGACGCCCCCCAGGACCCCGAGACGGACGCCGACTCCGTACCCGCCACTCCTCGTCCGATGCCGCAGGAACCGCGCGTACTGCCCTGGGTACTGTCCGCCCGCACCCCGGAGGCTCTGCCCGCCCAGGCCGCACGGCTCCTCGCGCACCTGAGGGAGCACCCCGGCGCCACTCCGCTCGATCTCGCCCGGTCACTCGCCGTGCACCGGTCGGCACATCCGTACCGGGCCGCCGTCATCGGCACCGGCCACTCCGAACTCGTCGACGCTCTCACCGCGTTCGTCCAAGGCGACCGCACCGACGACATCGTCACCGGCGTCGCCCAGCCGGACGGACGCACGGCGTTCCTCTTCGCCGGCCAGGGTGCACAGCGACCCGGCATGGGTCGGGAGCTGTACGAGGCCCATCCCGTCTTCGCCGACACATTCGATGCCGTCTGCGCGCATGCCGATGCGGAGCTCGAACTCCCGCTGCGCGATGTGCTGTTCGGCGACGACGCGGAGCTGCTGAACCGTACGGAGTACGCACAGCCCGGGTTGTTCGCGCTGGAGGTGGCGCTGTTCCGGCTGCTGGAGTCGTGGGGCGTGCGGCCGGATGCGCTGCTGGGGCACTCCGTCGGCGAATTGGCCGCAGCGCATGTTGCGGGGGTGTGGTCGCTGGAGGACGCGTGTCGTCTGGTGGTGGCGCGGGGCCGGTTGATGCAGGCGTTGCCCGAGGGCGGTGCGATGGTGGCCCTGACGGCAGCGGAGGAGGAAGTGCTGCCGCTGCTGGCGGGGCGGGAGGCCGAGGTAGGCATCGCGGCGGTCAACGGCCCCCGGAGCGTGGTGGTTTCGGGCGTCGCGGAAGCGGTCGGGGAGATCGCGCACCACTTCCGTTCCCAGGACCGCAAGGTGACGGCGTTGCGGGTGAGCCATGCGTTCCACTCGCCGCTGGTGGAGCCGATGCTCGAGGAGTTTCGCGCTGTGGCCGAGAGCCTGGCCTACGCGCCCCCGGCTCTTCCGGTCATCTCCAATGCCACCGGCACGACCGCCACCGCCGAAGAGCTCTGCACTCCGGACTACTGGGTGCGGCATGTTCGTCAGGCGGTGCGATTCGCCGACGGTGTGCGGGCCCTCGCCACCCGTGAGATCACCCGCTACCTCGAACTCGGCCCGGACGGCACCCTCACCGCCCTGGCCCAGGCGTGCGCGGAGGCCGTCGCGCCATACGACACGGGGGCCGGCACCGACGCCATTCTGTTCGCCCCGACCCTCCGCAAGGACAGGCACGAAGCGGCCAGCGCACTCACGGCGCTCACCCGCCTGCACACCCATGGCGCCCCGGTCGCCTGGGAGAGCGTCCTCCCCGGCGGACGCCGGGTCGAGTTGCCCTCGTACGCCTTCCAGCACCAGCGGTACTGGCTGGCGGACCAGAGCCGCCCCGCCACAGGCGGCGGCGTACACTGCGAGCAGCCCGGAAGTGACGCGGAGACCGAGTTCTGGGACGCGGTCGAGCGAGGCGACCTCGGCTCGCTGTCCGATGCGCTGGGCCTCGCCGAGGACTCCCTGAACGGTCTCGTCCCCGCCCTCTCGTCCTGGCGTCGCCGGCGCCAGGAACGCTCACGGGCGGACCAGTGGTTGTACAGGGCGCACTGGAAGCCGCTCGACCCGTCCTCCGGCACGGTGCTCTCCGGCCGTTGGCTCGTGCTCCTTCCCGAAGGTACGACCCGGGACGCCCAATCGGAGGCCGTCACGACGGAACTCGCCGCCCGCGGCGCCGACCCCGTGGTAGTCGAACTTCCCGCGACACCCGAACGGGCCGCACTCGCCGAACAGTTGGCGAAGGTCAATTGTGGTGAGGTCTGCGGGGTCGTCCTCCGTACGGAGGCATCGCGCACCACCGGCACATCCGGCACCACCGGCACATCCGGCACCACCGGGCCGTCCGGCACAACCGAGACCTCCGACACCTCGGGGATGGCTGATGACGCGGCCCAGGCATGCGCGACGACAGCGGTGGTGCTGCAAGCCCTGGGTGACGCGGGTGTGGGCGGCCAGGTGTGGGTGCTGACGCACGGTGGTGTGTCGGTGGGCCGTTCTGACGGTGCTCCGGATCCCGGGCAGGCGGCGGTGTGGGGTCTGGGCCGGGTCGCGGCGCTGGAGTGTCCTCGTTGGGGCGGACTGATCGACCTCCCCGAGACTCTGGACCGTCGCACCACGAACCGACTTGTCACCGTCCTCGCCGGCGGGACCGGCCATGAGGACCAGGTGGCGGTGCGGGCGTCGGGTGTGCTCGGGCGTCGGCTGGTCCGGGTGGCTTCGGGTGGGTCCGTGGATGGGGTCGAGGGGGGTTGGTCTCCGCGGGGGACGGTGTTGGTGACGGGTGGTACGGGTGCGTTGGGTGCTCGTGTGGCTCGGTGGGCGGCTGCGGAGGGTGCGGGTCATCTGGTGCTGGTCGG
>NZ_JBFAYQ010000144.1:0-2688 GCF_040681345.1 Streptomyces sp. NPDC051776
CCGGTGGCCGTTCGTCTATGCGGGCACCATCCCGATGCCGGAGCAAACCCCCGGATCAGGTCGAACCCGTACACCACTTCCCTGGACGCAACCCCACCGGCGACACCGCACCAGTGCCACCAGCCTGGCGAACTGCACCTCGGTCAGACCCGCGAACGGCTCGATCCACTTCGGATCATCTGCTGAGATCACCCCACCCGTGACCAGCCAACGCACCAACCGCTCCACCGGTTACGGGACAACCTTTAGGCACGCATAGGACAGAAGACGGGTCACGCACGCGGTACCTGGTAGGAGTCCGAAGAGAGCGATGGTTGAGAGGCTCTGAACAGCCTCCTGAAACGCTCCTCGTCACCCGCCCACACCCATACCGCAGAGGACCACAGAAATTGACAATTACTCCCGAGGGCTTCTCCTTGAGAAGGCAGACAGGGCCTGCCGGTCGCCCGTGACCTCGAACAGATCGAGGGGGCCGACGAGCGTGTCTGCCTGTTGCCGCTGCTCCTCGTGCTGGACGGTCGCTGCCCGAGCCCCGCACCCGCTCCCGGCAGAGGTGGCCCGGCGGGAGAACACCGCCGCGCAGCCCAGCGGGCGGGCCTGGCTGTGTCAGCCACGCTCCAGGTCGGCTTGAGTCGTGGGCGTTTGAGATCGAGGCAACAAGACAGCCGAAAACAGTAGTGTCCCTCCCAAGAGACTGCTCGCCAGCATGAACCCCGCCTGTGACGCCGGGACGCTAACGATGCCGGTCGCATCGACACTGTCATCGTTGACGGCCAGCACCACCGCTCCACCCATCGCCAGCCCGAAAGCCCCGCCCAACTGGCGCAGCATCTGCCGCAGAACGGACGCCTCAGCCGTCCTATCCCGGGGCACCACGCTCATCAGTTCCGCACTCAGGGCGGGAATCGGCATGCCCAGCCCCAGGCCCGCCAGAGCCATCCCGGGAATCTGCCAGAGGTAGTCGGGTACTGGCAGCGCGGCCGTCCACGCGGCCGCGCCGAGCGTGGCAGCCATCAGCCCGGACAGCGTAGGCACCCGCACCGACCGGAAGAGGTCCATCAGGTACCCGGAAGCGAACGTCCCTACCGTGAGAGAAAGCACCAAGGGCAGCAAGCAGAGGCCCGAAGCAAGCACTGATAGATCCAAGGCCTGCCGCAGGAAAACCGTACCGTGCACGAGAACGATCATTTGCGCGGCCTGCACCAGAAAGGTAAGCGTCACCGCCACCGCATACCGACGGATGGTCAGCAGCCTCAGATCCACCACCGGATGCCGGGACTGCAGAGTCAGCCGCACAGCGAACACCAACGCTACCGTGCCCGTCACGAGGGCCGAAAGCGACCTTACGTCTGAAAACCCCCAGAGCCCCCACCCGTACAACCCCAGGACCAGCATGGCCAAGGAGAACGCGGTGATCAGGACGGGCACCACGGCGAGTGGCCCACCCGCCGCCCCGGTTTTCATGTGTGCCCTAGCGGCCAACCAGAGGATCACACCGCTAAGGGGAAAGTTGACGAGGAAGACCGCGCGCCATCCGAGAGACTGGGTCAGGGCCGCCCCGACGACCGGGCCGAGCACGAAGAAGATTTGCGCCAGACCTGCATAGATCGCCAACGCCCTGCCGCGTTCCTGCTCCCCGTACAAGTCTGTGATCATCGTGGTCGCCACCGGAAGCATCAGCGCCGCCCCGGCACCCTGTACACAGCGCGCCGTGAGGATGAACGCCTCTGCTCCGCCGCCAACCGGTGCGAGTCCGCAGCTCGCGGATGCGACGGCGAAGGTCACAACCCCGCATTGGAAGGTGCGGACAATGCCGATCCTGCGGGCCAGCATGCCGCCGACGGGCGTGAGCGACGATAGCGACAACACATAGACCAGCACAACACTGTGCATTGTGAACGTCGTTAGATGCAAACTATGCGCCATCGGGTCGAGAGCAATCGCGACAACAGTCTGGTCCAGCATGACCGCCCCTCCCGCGCCCCCCATGGCGGCAAGGACAAATGGCCTGCGTGGCGGGGGAGACCACCCCTCAAGTGACGACTCGTTGGCATGCGACACCACCGTCCAACGACCACAGCGCTGCTATGTAACGCACCGAGGAACGCGCCCTGGCTGGGACTGTAAATCGTTCGGCGTAACCCCCGATTATGGAAGATGCATCGATGAGCAGTGAGAACGCGACCGAGCACGAGGCTGTCGAGCCGATGGCGGCTGTGGCGGCGGAGGCCGTGGGCCTGCAACTGTCCGGCGAGGGCGGGCTGCTGCAGCAACTGACCCTGCGGCTGCTGGGGTCCGCCCTCGAGGCCGAGATCACCGACCACCTCGGCTATGACAAACACGATCCGGCTGGCAACTCCGGCTGGCAACAATGGCGGTAATTTCCGAAACGGCAAACGCGGCAAGCACCTCGACCTACTTGATCACCGACCAGCCCACCCAGCAGCCGCCACCGAAAGAACCCGCCCGGAAGGCACCACAGCCGGTGCCGCCGCCAGCGCCCCCGGCCCTGCCCAACCGCGGCGGAAACAGCAGCTCACAGCCAGAGTGGGATTTTCCATCTCTGGAAAAACCAGCGCTGGAAAATCCACTGCCTAACCTCGCCGTTTCGGTTGGGGTGATGAGGCGTCGTTGAGGGGGGAACTGTCGGGTGGCCGACAGGATTTCGGTGTTCGGACATGGTGGAGA
>NZ_JBFAYQ010000145.1:0-2605 GCF_040681345.1 Streptomyces sp. NPDC051776
GGTTGGGGTCGGTGAAGTCGAACATCGGTCATACGCAGGCGGCTGCGGGTGTCGCGGGTGTGATCAAGATGGTGCTGGCGATGCGGCACGGGATGCTGCCGCGGACCCTGCATGTGGACGAGCCGTCGTCGCACGTCGACTGGACGGCCGGTTCCGTGGAGCTGCTGACCGAGCAGCGGGACTGGCCGCACAACGGCGACGCCCCGCGCCGCGCCGGAGTCTCCGGATTCGGGCTCAGCGGCACCAACGCCCATGTCGTCCTGGAGGAATCGCCCCCCGCGGAGGAAACGGAACTCCCGCCCCCTCCGCGGCCCCCCGTAGCGGCGCTGCCCTGGCTGGTCTCCGCCCGGACCGATGAGGCCCTGCGCGCCCAGGCCGCCCGGCTGGCCGCGCACATCGAGGCCCACCCGGAGCTGAGCCCCGCAGTCCTCGGGCACGCGCTCGTATCCTCCAGGTCCGCCTTCGAACACCGTGCCGCTGTCGTCGGCGAGGACCGCGACGCTCTTCTCGCCGGCCTGAAGGCCGTCGGCCGCGGCGAATCCTCGCCCGCCGCCACCGTCGGCACGGCGGACTCCGAAGGGGGTCTCGCGTACCTCTTCGCCGGGCAGGGATCGCAGAGGCTCGCCATGGGCCGTGAACTGTACGAGAGCTTCGGGGTGTTCGCCGAGGCGTTCGATGCCGTCTGCGCTCATCTCGACCATGAACTCGGCAGGTCCCTGCGGGAGATCGTCTTCGGCGACGACGAAGAGGCCCTGCATCGTACGGAGTTCACGCAGCCCGCTCTCTTCGCGCTGGAGGTGGCGCTGTTCCGGCTGCTGGAGTGGTGGGGCGTCCGCCCGGACGTTCTCACGGGGCACTCCATCGGCGAGCTCGCGGCAGCGTACGTCGCGGGACTGTGGTCCCTGGAGGACGCCTGCCGCCTGGTCGCCGCGCGGGCGCGGTTGATGCAGGCGCTGCCGGAGGGCGGGGCGATGGTCGCCGTGCAGGCATCCGAGGAGGAGGCGCTGCCGCTGCTGGACGGGCGGGAAGCCGAGGCCGGCATCGCTGCCGTCAACGGGCCGCAGTCCGTAGTGATTTCCGGCGCCGAGGAGGCTGTCGTGGAGATCGCCGGACGGATCGAGGCGCTCGGCCGCCGGACCACCCGGCTGCGGGTCAGCCACGCCTTCCACTCTCCGCTGATCGAACCGATGCTGCGGGACTTCCGGAGCGTTGCCGAGAGCCTGGCGTACCACCCGCCGCGGATCCCGATCGTCTCCGATGCCGAGGGCACCCCGGTGGACCCCGGCGACCTGTGCACGCCCGACTACTGGACCGACCACGTCCGGCGGCCCGTTCGTTTTGCCGACCAGGTACGCCGCCTCCAGGAGCAGGGCGTCACCCGCTACCTCGAAATCGGCCCCGACGGCACCCTCACAGCCCTGGCCCGTGCCTGTCTCTCCGACGGTCCGAACGGGCCCGGTCCGCAGCTCACGCCCACGCTGCGCAAGGACCGCCCCGAGACTCTCGGCCTGTACGGCGCCCTCGCCCACCTGTACGTCCACGGCACCGACGTCGACTGGACACCGGTGTTCGGCGCGGTGCCCGCCACCCCGGCCGTGGACCTGCCGACGTACGCCTTCCGGCACGAGCGCTACTGGCTCGACCACGGTCTCGCGGCGGCCGACGGGTCTGCCACCCCCGCCCGGACCGCGGCCGACACCGCCGACGACCGCTTCTGGGAGGCCGTCGAATGCCACGACGTCGACGCGCTCACACAGACGCTGGGACTGGGGGCCGACCAGATCGGTGCGGTCGTACCCGCACTGGCCTCCTGGCGGAAGCGGCAGCAGCAACAGACCGCGGTCGAGGCTCTCCACTACCACGTGGTGTGGAAGCCCGCCGAGACCGAACGGGACGTCGCCGCACCGGACTTCACCGACCGCCGCTGGCTGCTGGTCCTTCCGGGCGAGCCGGACGATGACGACCCGTCGGTCACCGCCCTCACCACCGCCCTCGGCGGCCCGGACCGCGTCATCACCGCCAACGTCACCGGAAGCGCCGGCACGGACCGTACCGCGCTCGCACACCGGCTGCGCGAGACAATGGACGGGAACCCCATCGAGGGCGTCCTCGCCTTCGCGGGACTCGCCGGAACCGACGCAGAGGACCTGCCGCTCGGCCCCGCCACCGTCGCCGTACTGCTTCAGGCGCTGGGAGACGCGGGCGTTGGCGGCCGGCTGTGGGTGCTGACGCACGGTGGAGTGTCGGTGGGCCGCTCTGACGGTGCTCCGGATCCCGGGCAGGCGGCGGTGTGGGGTCTGGGCCGGGTGGCGGCGCTGGAGTATCCGGACCGCTGGGGCGGACTGATCGACCTCCCGGAAGTCCTCGACCGCCGTGCCACCAGCCGCCTCAGGGGCATCCTCCTCGGCAGTGGCCCGGAGGACCAGGTGGCCGTCCGCCCGTCGGGCGTCCTCGGTCGCCGGCTCGAACGTGTCCCCGCGGTGGGCGAGGAGGCGGGATGGCGTCCCCGCGGGACGGTGTTGGTGACGGGTGGTACGGGTGCGTTGGGTGCTCGTGTGGCTCGGTGGGCGGCTGCGGAGGGTGCGGGTCATCTGGTGCTGGTCGG
>NZ_JBFAYQ010000146.1:0-2455 GCF_040681345.1 Streptomyces sp. NPDC051776
AACGGACCTATCCAGGACGGCTCCGACGCCGTGATCACACCAGCCACAACAAGATCATCTCATCCCTGACCAGGGGTTACGGGACAACCTTTAGACGACTCGGAACGCGCGTGTGGCCGAAGCGTGTGTGCGGAAAACGTCTGGAGTTCGCCCCGGATGCCGTCTGCTCAGGGCAGTGCGGGGCCGGTAGGGGCCAGAATCGTGGCCGTGGCCTCGTTGCGCAGTGAGGTGAGTGTGCTCAGCTGGTGGCGGGCCCTGTCCAGGAGTTCTTGGAGCCGGACGGCGTCCAGGCGCGGGTCGTCGGCTGCCGCCAGGGACAATGACTCCCAGAGCAGAAATTTGCCCGAGACCCCCAGCTGAAGTGCTTCCAGCTCCAGGAGAGGACTGATTCGGGAGCGACGCAGAATACGCCCGTTGGGCTTGAGACGCCCGACCTTTTCACCGACCCACGCCCCATAGATCTTGTACCGGCGGGCGGGGACCTCGAGGCGGAACATGAGCCGGAGAAGTGCTTGACGGTCCTGATCGATTTCCGCTGCAAGGCGCTTCAGGTCATTGCCGAATGGCGAGTCGCCGTATTCGCGAACCATGCGCCGGGCGAGTTCGACGCCGGCCGTGGCACCGGCCAAGTGATCATTGAGGTATGTGTGCAAAGTCCTGCTGGCCGAATTCCGCAGCCGGACTTCCCCTACCGCACCCATGACCGACCTCCTACCGTGTTTCGGCGTCCAGTGCCGGATATCGCCGACCCGCCCGAGTGCAACGGCTTCTTGCACCGCTCCGGTCCCGAAATGCCTCCTGCCCGCATCCAGGCGACAAGCCACATGGCCTCGGCGGCGGCATCGAGCACATGGGTGAAGCGGATCCGGCCGCGGGGGATGTACGCCACGTCGACCGCGAGCAGAGTGAGGGCTGTGCCCATCCCGACGCGTCGGGCCTGGGCCAGGCTCTCGGGCGAGGCGGAGGCGCCCAGCTGGCCCCACCCGCCCGCGACCAAGAGCCCCGAAACGGTCTTCACCAGCCAATCCTGCTCCCCCTTCATCCGCCGGGGCCCGAAAAAGAACTCGAAACTCCGCAGATGCAGCAGGGGCCAGGCTCCGCAGGCCACGTCGAAAAGACCCTGCGCGCGTGCCACGACCAGAGGCCTGATCGTACGCACGGCCCCAGGCCGACCTTGCTCCGCGCAGCGTATCCGCACTCGATTCGCGTACCCCCGACACGGGGGAGATATCACGTCGGTTGCATGCGGCCGACGCCGGCCGCGCAGCGACCGCGCCGTTCCGGGGGCTCCCGACCCTGATCAGCGCGTGCTCTCCGACGACCAACTCCAGCAGGCCGTGGAGGCGGGCGAGCGCAAGGGGCGGTAGAAAATCGGAGCCGGCCGCGTCGGCCGGAGCACAGCCGCCGCTGCTGGGCCCTGGAAGGCATCGGCAGCTACGGCGCCGGCCTCGCAGCCTTCCTGGACCAGGCCGGCGAACAGGTCGTCGAGGTCTGTCGACCGAAACGAGCGGTCAACCGCGGAGGCCGCAAGACCGACATGCTCGACGCCATCCGCGCCGCCAAGGAAGCACTGACCAGCGAGCATCTGATCCAGCCCGCCTTCGCGGCGAACGCCAGGCACTGCGTGTGCTGCTTGCCACCCGTCACGGCGCGGTCCTCGCTTCCACCGCCGCGATCAACCAGCTCAAGGCCCTGATCGTCTCCGCGCCGGAAGAACTCCGCGCCGAACTGCGTAAGCTCAAGCGCCCCGCCCAGATCACCTACTGCGCTCAGCTCCGCGACCGCCTGGACCAGGACCTCGAGCGCCGGATGAGGGTGCGAGCCATGCGGTCCACTGCTCAGCGCATCCAGATGCTGCAGGCCGAGGCCAAGGAACTCGAGAACGAGATCCTCGCCCTGGTACGGCAACAGGCACCCGAGCTCCTCAGCTTGCTCGGCGTCGGACCGATCACCGCCGCCCAGATCTTGATCAGCTGGTCTCACCAGGGACGATTCCGTTCGGAAGCCGCATTCGCCTCCTTCGCGGGCGTCTCGCCGATCCCCGCCTCCTCCGGGCTGACCAACCGACACCGTCTCAACCGCAGCGGCGACCGGCAGCTCAACCGGGCCATGCACACGATCACCCTGATCCGGATGCGGCTCGATCCCTCTACGAAGAGGTACGTCGCACGCAAGATCGCCGAAGGGAAGACCTCCCGTGACGCCCAGCGATGCCTCAAGCGCATGATCTGCCGCCAGATCTTCAAGATCCTTGAGCGCGACGACCGGAACCGACTCGGCAACGGCGAAGAACTCGCTCAAGCGGCTTGACACGACATAGCAGCCTCGGGGGAAGGCTGGGCCGTCAGAGTGAGGGACCACTAAAGGTTGTCCCGTAACCCCTGGTCAGGGATGAGATGATCTTGTTGTGGCTGGTGTGATCACGGCGTCGGAGCCGTCCTGGATAGGTCCGTTC
>NZ_JBFAYQ010000147.1:0-2405 GCF_040681345.1 Streptomyces sp. NPDC051776
TTCGCGGTCCATACCCGCCGAACCGGCGGAATCGGGCCGGGTGTGCGCTTGGGCCGAGGGGTCGCCGGGGGCGGCGGCTGACGGCGCCGTAACAGACTGTGTCACATCGATCTCACACGGTCCTCCCATTCGCACGCCAGGCGTTCTCTCGTTCCGCTCAACGAATCCGGTGGATGTCCGCGATGTGCGTGTCCAGGTCCGTCGCGGACCGCCCCGGTCGGCGTACTCGGCCAGGCCCGGCAGTGTCATCGGTAGAGCGCCGAGTGGCCGCGCTCCGGCAGAGCGAGAGCGGTGTCTTCTCAGGCCCACGCCCCGAGTCAGCGTGCCGGGAACGAGTGCAAAGGTGGCTATGTGATCTCCCCGGAGTGAGGTGCTGCGGGGATCCGTAGAGTCCAACAGGACAGAATCCGCCCTGATCACCTGACCCATGTGCTGACCCTGCTGGACTCCTCCAGTCGATACCGGCTCACCGGGGCAGAGCTGGCCGCCCGCGGCCGCTACGGCGGCTACCGACTGGCCCGCGGCTATCGGATGCATGATCGGTCCGCACTTTGTCCCATACGGAGATACTTGACCGTGCAGGCATCCCATGAGGTCGGCACGTGGCCGCCATAACGACGTAGGCAGGAATCCCTCACCACCACATCCCTCCACAGAGCCCACCGGCGCATGGCTCCCTGGAGTCACGTGGCTACCGTCCTGGTGCCACTCCGTTAACGGAGGGCGCGCAACATGCGAGAGGGAGCGTCATCGGCTCACCGGCCCAAGCCACTGGCCTTGTCCCGGGCCGAACTCATCCCAGCAGGGGCTTTGGAGGAGATACGCCCGAAGGGCGGCCCCCCGCGAGGGGCCGCCCTTTGAACGTGTCTCCTCCAAAGCCCTCAGATGGCGCACTTGCGGCCGGTGATGACTTCGAGTTCGTAGAGGCCACCCTCGGGCTCCGACTCGGTTCTGACCACGCGGATCTGTCCGCGGGCCTCGCAATATTTGCCGGTGCCTCCGGTGATGGCGATGTGATAGGGGGTTTGAGGGTCGCGTGTGGCGTTCTGCCAGGTGAGCTGGCCGTCTTCGAGGACGTAAGACCCGTAGCAGGTCTCGGTCCGAGGGGTGGTGTCGACGCCGACGCAGTTGGTCGTGACGAAGCCGACGTTCTCACCGTTCCGGTCCAGCAGGTCGGCGGTGACATTGGGGAACTGCCCCTGGGTGTTGGTGGTGGTGAGGGTGAACCTCTCCACGCGGCCCCTGTCATTCTCGGTGTCCGCGTGGGCCACCGGCGCGCTGAGCACGACGGGGATAACGGTCAGAGCGCACAGAGGCAGCGCGAGTGAGGCTTTCATGGGTTCCTCGTTTCTGCGTGGTGGTGGGTTTCCCTAGGTGATCTAACGCCGGGCCGGGCTGCATTTCCTCTAATGCACCGCCGGACGGGTGTAGCCCGGCGAGCCCCAAGGCAGGAGCGTGTGCGCCACCAGAGTGAGCGGCAGACGAAAAGTCCCCGATAGCCGTCGGCTACAGCGACAGCTGACGACCCTGGCGGTGACCTCGTGTACAGCGGGGGGCGCCTGCTCTGACCGGCGCCCGGCGCCACATAGCCGGGGACCCGAGCCAGAAGCGGCCCTCGTCAACGCCGTTGCCGACCTTGAGGCGAAGACCTGGGGCGGAACTCCGCCGGAGCTCGACGACCGGCCACCTCCTCCCGACTTCTCCCAGACCTTCAACGAACTCCTCAGCGCCACAAGGAGGTGACGTCGTAGGGGTTGGCAGCATCCGTCAGTTGATATCGATCGTGAAGTTCTTTGTGGCAGCCAGCGGCGGCGCGTATCCGTCAGTCACGGTCCCTTCGACGTTGATGGTCTCGGCCGTGGTCGGGATGCCAGAGATCTCGCTGTCGCCGCGTTACCTGTGAAGTCATCAGGCAGACCCTTGAAGGTGAAGTTCCTGCCCTCGTTGATGAGCTCAGTTCCTCCTCCAGCACAGGAGCTGTAAGGGCAATAGATCTGCCATATAGGCGGCTCTGTCTCTGAATCAGCATTGGCTGCGATAGGTTGTGGGCATGCCGACGATGAGCACAGAGGACCTGCTGCGCCTGACGATCACGGCGTTGATGGCCAGAACGGGCGAGCAGCAGCGGGACCTGGCCGAGGGGATCGGTCTCTCGCCGACACAGGTCAGCCGGAAGCAGAGCGCTCAGCGCTCGTGGTCCCTGGACGATTGCGACCGGCTGGCCGCGCACTACGGCATGCCTGTGCTCGATCTGCTGGCCGGACCCACCCATGCCGCGCACAAGCTGCCCGAGGACCGCGTGGCAGCCGCCCTAGCCTCGCCGTTTCGGTTGGGGTGATGAGGCGTCGTTGAGGGGGGAACTGTCGGGTGGCCGACAGGATTTCGGTGTTCGGACATGGTGGAGA
>NZ_JBFAYQ010000148.1:0-2387 GCF_040681345.1 Streptomyces sp. NPDC051776
GCACAACCTCGCCCTCGCCGGATAGAGAACGGCCCGTGAGCCGCAGGACCATCTCCACCCACCCCAAGATCAACTTACGGGACAACCTTTAGGGACCATTCCCGAGAAGACCGTAACGACGTTCAACAAGAAGGAGGGGTTAGCGACTACCCGACAAATGACATGAGGAGAACGGGGATGCGGCTACACAAAATCGCGACAGCCACCATGCTGGTCCTTGCAGTCAGCGGAGGCACAGCAGTGGGGGCCGGAACCGCCCTCGCCGATACGGGCCCCACTCACGGGAAGGCGAAGGCGCGGGCGGAGGGAGGGTCCTCCACCGGCGGGAGGGTCTTCCAGCAGGACATTGCGCAGTCCGCCCAGCAGAACAACAACTGCAACAACCTCAACACCGGGGTGGACAATGACGTGGTCACGCTCACCGATGCCCGGGTAACCGGCCGGTGCGTGACCACCGACGGCTCTCTGACCGCGTTCTCACGCATCCACAATGGCCCCGCAGAGGCCCAAGGAGGCTCCTCGACCGCAGGCCTGGCTCAGCAGAACACCGCCCAGCGCGGCAGACAGAACAACAACTGCCATAACCCCAACGACCCCGACGCCACCGTGGAAGAAGGTGGTCGGGTGGAAGGCCTCTGCACCGACCAGGACCTTTCATTCAGCAAACACACGTGGATCCACGGGAGCGGCGCACGAGCCGAAGGCGGCTCCAACACCAGCGTTGGCGGCAACGTGTACCAGCAGAACATCGCCCAAGAAGGCCGACAGAACAACACCTGCAATAACCACAACGACGACACCAACCTCAGGGTGACAGGAGGCCGCGAGACCAGCCGTTGCGGGAACCTGGACCGGTCCTTCAGCAAGCGTACGTGGGTCAAGGGCGGCGGCGCCCAAGCCGAAGGTGGCAATGCCACAGAGGGCGGTCTGGAGCAGCAAAACATCGCCCAAGAAGGCCGACAGAACAACGTCTGCGCCAACCCCAACTTCCCCACTACTCACCTGGAACCTGGCCACGAGAGGAGCTCTTGCGAAAACAAGGACGCCTCCTTCAGCAAACACACGTGGGTCAAGGGGCGCGGCGCACATGCCCAAGGCGGCAACGCCGTCGGCGGCGGCGTGTTCCAGCAGAACATCGCTCAAGAAGGCCGACAGAACAACACCTGCTACAACCCCGAAAACTCCTCGATCGAGGTGAGGGGAGGTGGCCGGGAGACGAGCCGTTGCGGGAACAAGGATGCCTCCTTCAGCAAACGCACGTGGGTCAAGGGCGGCGGCGCACGAGCCGAAGGCGGCAACGCCACAGGCGGCGATGTGGACCAGCAGAACATCGCCCAAGAAGGCCGGCAGAACAACAACTGCGCCAACCCCAACCTCCCCAGTACTGACCTGAACGATGGGAGCCAGGAGACGAGCGGTTGCGGAAATAGGGACGCCTCCTTCAGCAAACACACGTGGGTCAAGGGCGGCGGCGCACGAGCCGAAGGCGGCAACGCCACAGGCGGCGATGTGGACCAGCAGAACATCGCCCAAGAAGGCCGGCAGAACAACAACTGCAGCAACAGCAACGAGAATTTGGGTGATCTTGATGTAACCGGGGGTGGCCGGGTAGAGGGCCGCTGCGGGAACAAGGACACCTCAGTCAGCAAGCACAGGTGGGTCAAGGGCGGCGGCGCACGAGCCGAAGGCGGCAGCGCGACCGCTGACGTAAGCCAGCAGAACACCGCCCAGGAAGGCCGACAGAACAACAACTGCAACAACCGCAACAGCGACGCGGACCTCACCGTGACAGGAGGCCGGCTCGGAGCGCGTTGCGGGAACATGGACTTCTCCTTCAGCCACAAAACCTTCATCAAGGGCGGCGGCGCACGAGCCGAAGGCGGCGGCGCCACAGGCGGCGCCGTCAACCAGCAGAACGCGGCGCAAGAAGGCCGCCAGAACAACAACTGTGCCAACCCGAACTTCCCGGAAGAGATCATCGACCTGACCGACAGCCGGTCGACCGTGAGCTGTAAGACCCTGGACGGCTCCACCAACCTCCACAGCGCAGAAATCGGCGGCGGAGCCAAGACCGAAGGCGGCTCAGCCACCGGCACCCTCTTCCAGCAGAACACCGCCCAAGAAGGCCGCCAGAACAACAATTGCGACAACCCCAACAACCTCACCCTCACCACCACAGGCAGCCGCACCGCCGCCCAGTGCACTGCCGTAGACCACTCCACCAACATCGCCACGGAATACCGGTAACCGGCCCCGCAGCCGGTGTGGACCTCCGCCCGACCGGGTGTGTCTACTAAAGGTTGTCCCGTAACCCCTGGTCAGGGATGAGATGATCTTGTTGTGGCTGGTGTGATCACGGCGTCGGAGCCGTCCTGGATAGGTCCGTT
>NZ_JBFAYQ010000149.1:0-2355 GCF_040681345.1 Streptomyces sp. NPDC051776
CGTTTGTCCACACACCAACCGATGATCACGCGATGGCCGTACCCGTTCCCAGCCGGGTTCGCCACAAGATCGCGAAGTCAGACTGGAGTACTAAGGCGCTCCGCGGCAGCCCTTTCAGCCGTTGTGACGGCGTCGAGCATCCGCTTTTCCACGTCCTGAGGCATTCTGCCGAGTTCAGGCCGGCGGAGTCGACCGTGTCCCGCAGCTTGGCCTGCTCCGAGGCAGTCATTTCGGTGCGACATGGCTGTCCCCACCATGCATGGCGTCGTTCACGAGCCGCCGGGCGACTTCTGCCTGTCGAGGGTCCCGGGTAGAGGCTGAGCGCGGTCGGTCTCAGGCGTATCCGAAATAGGGCCAGCTCGGGTGTTGCCTTCAAGCACCGAGTTTCCTTCACCATCTGCGCGCCCGCCGCGTCCGCCGGCTCCCCGGCGGCTATGAGGCAGAGCACGGCGAGGCAGGCTGCAGCGGAATGTTCCATGCGTTCGGACGGCGTGCTGTCGTCCAGGATCCGCCGCGCCGCTTCCGAGGCGCCCTGCAGGAAGTGCGTCACGATGTCGACCTGGCGGCCGTCGAGGAGTCGGCGACCGATCTCCTTGTTCTGGACGGCGTGCGCCCGCGCACGTTCCCACGCCCGGCCGCGGTGAGTGCCCGTATACCGTCGGCGAGTAGTACCGCCCACAGCCAATGGCACACCTCGTTGGTGGTCGTCTAGAGGCGGTCGGGATCCGGAAGGTCAGGTGCCGGCCCGCGATCGTCAACTCGGCCCGTTTTCGTACGGCCTGATTGAGGGAGTCGAGGTATTGGTGGACGCCTTCTCCATTCCCGGCACGGATCCGGAGGCGGGCGAGAGGCATTCAGCCCGCGATGTGCTGCTTGGAACCTCGCTGTGGTCAGAGTGGCGTGATGGGGAGCAGGTCGCGGAGCCCGGTGCGGTGGAGGGTTTCACGGACGGGGGCGCCGGCGGCGCTGATGTTGAGGCTGACACCAGCGTGCTGGGCCGCGTGACGGATGCCGAGGATGGTATAGAGGCTCCCGCTGTCGCACCAAGTGACATCGGTCAGGTCGAGGAGGATGTGCTGTGCGCCCCTTTCGAGGACCCGCACCGCGGTATCACTGAGCTTTCCGACATTGACGACGTCCAGCTCCCCGGCCAGGGCCAGCCTAAGCACGGGCGAATCGCTGGTTGAGATTTCATGGATGGTCAGCCGGTCCATGTTGGGTGCCCCTGATCACCGTATTGCAGTTCCATCCTGCGGAGGTGGTAGTGGTTCTCCTCCTAGGCTGCTGAGCCACCCGTCTGCGGTCTTCGCAGACGTAGGGCTTTGGGGTCGGTATTCCGGGCGATCCAGTTGCGGGTGTTTCGTTCGAGGGCTTGCACGAATCGTTGAACGCCTCGCCGTATCTGCTCGTTGGTCTTCGGCGAACCAGCATTCCACCAGGTTGAGCCAGAAGAGACGTAGGTCTCCAGGACCAGGTGGACCTCCAGGTGGACCGGTATTCTCCTGATTCCCGAGCTGAGGTGCTGGGCGCCTGTCCATGGTCACCGCAAGTGACGGTACGCCTGTGCCTGGCCCGGCCTGCCACCGACCACGGCGTCATCGCGCAGGTCCTGACCACGTTCGGCATGTCCGTCCTACCGCGCGAACTGCCTGAGGACAATGCCCCGGTCCTGCTCTACTTCATCCGCGCCTACCCCAGCGCTCCTGTCGGCCGCAGCCCGGGCCGCGTCCGGCGCCCGCGGGGCCAAGGAAGTCCTGGCCTCATTCTGCCGACACCTCGCCAGCTCCATCGACCGCGGACGGCCCGCGCCCCACAAGGAGTAATTCCCCACAAATGCAAAGGGGGGCGGCCCGGTTTCCGCTCGCCTGTACGGAGCCGCCCAGTCTCCGACGCGAGGGCGTGGGCGAAGCTCCATCGCCTGGTCCTTCCTGGTCCTCGATGAGCGCGGTGCCCGCGGCGAGCTGGAATGCTCCCGCTCCGCGATCGACTCGGTGAACATGCGGGCCCTCAAAAGGGGGGCTGACAGGCCGACTCTTGTGGACCGGGGCAAGTATGGATCGAAGATCCACTTAATCATCGAGCAAATCGGTCTACCCCTTTATGTCGGCATCTCGGTTGCCAACGTCCACAACATCCAGGCCCTGATCCCACCTGTGCAGGGCACCGCCGATCCGGCCCCCGGCCCGGCCGACGGCGACGCCGGCCGGACAAGCTCCACGGGGACAAGGGCTACGAACTACGACCACCTGCACCGATGGTCGGTTGCGTCCAGGGAAGTGGTGTACGGGTTCGACCTGATCCGGGGGTTTGCTCCGGCATCGGGATGGTGCCCGCATAGACGAACGGCCACCGGCT
>NZ_JBFAYQ010000150.1:0-2275 GCF_040681345.1 Streptomyces sp. NPDC051776
GGTCGGCGCGTGCCGGCTCGTACCGCTGGTCGCACGCGGCACCGTGCTCGGCGCGGTCATTGTCACCCGCACCCGCGACCGCGATCCGTTCGACGTAGCATGCGAATGGTCCCTCTTTAGAGGAAATTAACGGAACTGTCGAGGTACCCAAAGGCAAAGGCTTTTGGAAAACCCTGTTCGCCTATTCTGGACCGGGAGCATTAGTTGCTGTGGGATATATGGATCCAGGCAACTGGTCTACTTCGATTACGGGTGGGCAAAACTTCCAGTATTTATTAATGTCGGTCATTTTAATGTCTAGTTTAATTGCAATGCTATTACAATATATGGCTGCTAAATTGGGAATTGTTAGTCAAATGGATTTAGCTCAAGCAATTCGAGCGAGAACGAGTAAAAAACTAGGAATCATTTTATGGATTTTAACGGAATTAGCGATTATGGCAACAGATATTGCGGAAGTAATTGGCGCATCAATTGCTCTTTATTTACTTTTTAATATTCCGCTTGTCGTCGCAGTCTTTATTACGGTATTTGATGTTTTAATATTATTGTTGTTAACGAAAGTTGGTTTTAGAAAAATTGAAGCAATAGTTGTCTGTTTGATTTTTGTAATTCTTTTTGTGTTTGTTTATCAAGTAGCGTTGTCTGATCCTAATTGGGGGGATGTACTTAAAGGATTGGTTCCGACTGGTGAAACGTTCTCCTCTACACATTCAATTGGTGGTCAAACGCCTTTAACTGGTGCATTAGGGATTATTGGTGCAACCGTTATGCCTCATAATTTATATCTACATTCGGCTGTGTCTCAGACTCGAAAGATAAATCGTACGGATGAAGATGAAATCGCCAATGCTGTACGATTTTCAACATGGGATTCTAACATTCAATTGACTCTCGCTTTTTTTGTTAACTCCTTATTGCTCATAATGGGAGTTGCTGTTTTTAAAACAGGGGCAGTGAAAGATCCATCATTCTTTGGGTTGTATGAGGCTTTATCAAATTCGGATACATTGAGTAACGGAATTTTAATCACCGTTGCAAAATCAGGTCTTCTTTCTACATTATTCGCAGTCGCGTTACTAGCTTCTGGACAAAATTCAACGATTACCGGAACTTTAACTGGACAAGTAATTATGGAGGGATTCATTCATATGAGAATGCCAATTTGGCTAAGACGCTTAATTACGCGTTTGATTTCAGTTATCCCAGTGTTAATCTGTGTAATTATTACAAGCAGGCAAGGAACGATTCGGGAGCACACAGCGTTAAATACACTAATGAATAATTCACAAGTCTTCTTAGCTTTTGCGTTACCATTTTCGATGGTACCATTATTAATGATGACCAATAGTGAGGTGGAAATGGGAAGCCGGTTTAAAAATTCGATAGTTATTCGGATAATAGGATGGGGTTCAGTAATTGGATTGACATATTTAAATTTGATTGGATTGCCCGGCCAAATTGAAGGTTTTTTTGGTGAAAAGGTGACATCAAGCCAACTTGTACTAGCTGATTCTATTGCCTATGTCATTATCGTCGCAGTATTACTACTGTTAGCGTGGACAATTATTGAACTGTATAAAGGAAATAAAAAATATAATCAATTAATTAATGAAAGGTAAGAAGCACTATGGAAGGATTTGATGAATTTAAAAATATTTTAGTTGGGGTAGATGAATCAGAAGGAGCTCAAAAAGCCTTTCAATATGCTGTAAAGCAAGCGAGTAAAACTGGAGCCGCATTACTGATTGCCTCAATTTTAGAAATTGAAGAGCTGAATGTTTATGAAGCGTTAGACCCTGAGTACTTGAGGCAGAAACAAAGTCAATTGTCACTTAATTTGGAAAAGTACAAACAATATGCAGAAAATAGCGGTGTAAAAAACATTCAGCTGTACAGTGGAGAAGGTGATCCGGCCGAGGAAATTACTAAGACGATTTTGCCAGCAACATCTGCAGATATCTTAATCATTGGATCGCGATCAATGCATGGAATTAAAGGATATTTTGGTTCGCATGCTACTTATATGGTTAAAAATTCTCCAATCTCAATTACAGTTATTAAGTAAATATTGCAGATAATATGTATTTGGGTCAATATCTTGGACAAATTGGTTCTGTTGCGAAGTTTGAAAATCAAACGCGTTCTCTCTGAACTCCAAATATCTTAGGCTGTTATTACCATTAATACCTTGATTTCAGTAGACACCGAAAAGCCGAAGAGCGTTCCATTTCTTCGGTCGGCCATGGCGCGCAGGGTGTACGGGATCAGATAC
>NZ_JBFAYQ010000151.1:0-2164 GCF_040681345.1 Streptomyces sp. NPDC051776
TGAAGCCGTAAAGAATCAAGGTGTTGCTTCGTGGGTCTGGAGTCGTTCTTGGAGTATGGCGGTCCCGGAGGAGATTTGTTCCCAACTCCGTTGCAGGTTCATGGTGTTGTTGCCGCATCTGAACGAGCGGCAGCAGCGATTGGCTCTGGCGACGGAGGCCCGGCTGCTCGGGCATGGCGGCGTACGTGCGGTGGCGCGGATCGCCGAGGTCAGCGAGACCACCGTGCGGCGGGGTGTGGCGGAACTCGATACAGGCGTGGGGCCGTTGCCCGGCGGTCGCGTCCGTGCCCCGGGTGGTGGCCGCAAGAGGGCCGAGGAGAACGATCCTGCCCTGGTGAAGGCGCTGTTGGGGCTGGTTGAACCGGATGAGCGGGGCGATCCGGAATCGCCGTTGCGGTGGACGACGAAGTCCTTGCGCAACCTGGCGGAGGAGCTGAGTCGGCAGGGGCACCCGGTGTCCGCTCCGACGGTGAGCCGGCTGCTGCGGCAGGAAGGCTTCAGTCTGCAGGCGAATGCCAAGACGCTGGAGGGTGCTCAGCATCCGGACCGGGACGCCCAGTTCCGCTATATCAACGAGCAGGTCAAACAGCACCAGGCAGATGGCGAGCCGGTGATCAGCGTGGATACCAAGAAGCGGGAGCAGATCGGGCGACTGCCGATGGCCGGGCGCGTGTGGCGCCCAAAGGGCGAGCCGGTTCAGGTCGAGGACCACCACTTCTTCTTCAGCGGCCCGGATGTCGAGCAGGCGATCCCGTACGGGATCTACGACATCACCCGCAACACCGGCTGGGTCAACGTCGGCGTCGACCACGACACCTCCACCTTCGCCGTCGAGTCAATCCGCCGCTGGTGGCGCTCGCGCGGCAGCCTCGACTACCCCAAGGCCACCCGGCTGCTGATCACCTCGGACGCGGGCGGCTCCAACGGCTACCGCTACCGGGTCTGGAAGAGCGAACTGGCCGCCCTCGCTGCCGAGACGGGCCTGAACATCACGGTCTGTCACTTCCCTCCGGGAACAAGTAAATGGAACAAAATCGAGCATCGGCTGTTCTCGCATATCACCCACAACTGGCGGGGCCGGCCGCTGACCAGCCATGAAGTCGTCATCGAGACGATCGCCGCCACCCGCACCAGGGCCGGGCTGCGCGTCGAGGCCCACCTCGACCGGGGCGACTACCCCACCGGCATCGCGATCAGCAAGGACCGCTTCGCCGCGCTGCCCCTGGTCCAGCACGAGACCCACGGCCAGTGGAACTACACCCTGCTGCCCACCCCCACCGAACCGGACGCCCTGCCGAGCAACTGCGATGCACACGACGTCGCCGCCCGACGCCGCTCACTTCTGGACCGCCTGGCCGACCCACGGCTGACCGGGCTGAGTGGCACGCAACTCGCCGAGCTGAGCGCCGAGTTGGAACCTCTCCAAGCCGCCCGGGCCCAGGAACGCTACAGCGAGCAGCGCGGCGGACGCGCCCGGCGGGCCACCGGCAAGCTACGCGGCAGCAAGCCTCTGTTCGACGACGCAGCCCGGGTCATGCTCACCCTCCTCTACCAGCGACAGGTCTGCTCGATGAAACTGCTGGCCGACATGCTGGAAGTGACTCCCACCTGCGTCGGCCACCTCGTCGCCGAGACCCGACGGCTGTTGGAGGACCACGGCCACCAGGCCGGATACGCCCCCACCCGCTTCACCACGGCGGCTGCGTTGCTGGCCTTCCTCGACACCGCGACGGCTCCGCCGCGCACCCAGATCATGGAGAGCCTGTCGCATCCGCGGCTGACCGGCATGTCCTACGAAGACTTGGACGCACTCGCCCGCCACCTCGCTCCACGCCAGGTCGCTCAGACCGAACGTGCTTCCTACCAGCGCCGGGGCGCCGACCGCCAGGCAGGCAGCCGCGGCGGCGTCTTCCCCCAGAAGATCGGCGACAAGGAGCGCGTCGTCCTCGCCGTCCTTTACCTGCGGAAACTGTGCACCCTGGACGTCCTCGCCGACGCATTGGGCGACGTGAGCAGATCCCTGATCGGCAATGTCATCCGCGAGATCCGGCCCTTGCTCGTGGAATGCGGGCTTCTCCCGTCTCCGGCGACAGTCCGCTACCGATCGGCCACCGAGCTCCTCGCCGCCGCACATAGTGAAGACGACACACCGACAAGTTGATTC
>NZ_JBFAYQ010000152.1:0-1928 GCF_040681345.1 Streptomyces sp. NPDC051776
TCACCGGTGAAACCGTGACGGCCGAGGAACTGTGCACGCCGGACTACTGGGTTGAGCACGTCCGCCGGACCGTCCGCTACGCCGACGCCGTACGCGCTCTGGAGAGGGAGGCTGTCACCCGGTTCCTCGAACTGGGACCGGACGGCACCCTCACCGCCCTGGCACACGCCTCGCTCACCGAGAGCGCGGCGGTGGCGGTTCCGGCTCTGCGCCCGGACCGCCCCGAGGCACGGACTGTGCTGTCGGCGACCGCATCCCTGTACGCACAGGGCGACGACGTCGCCTGGTCCGCCTTCTTCCCGACGGCCCGCCCCGTCGAGCTGCCCACCTACGCCTTCCAGCACAGCCGTTACTGGCCACGAACGGTGGGCACCCACGTCGGCGACCTCCGCTCCGCGGGGCTCTCCGCCGCCGGTCACCCGCTGCTCGGCGCCGCCGTCACCCTTGCGGACAGCGGGGCCGCCGTCTTCACCGGACGGCTGTCCGCCCGGCTCCAGCCATGGCTGGCCGACCACGTCGTCTCCGGCTCCGTTCTGCTGCCCGGCACAGCCTTCCTGGAGCTCGCCCTCCACGCCGCGGACCGCGTGGGCTGCGGCCAGGTCGAGGAACTCACCCTGCAGACACCGCTGGTGCTGCCCGAAAACGGAGCCGTTCGGCTACAGGTCACCGTGGGCTGCCCGGACCCGGCCGGCCGCCGCGAGATCGGGGTGTACTCCCGGCCCGAGGACGGTTCCGGCGCGGACGACCTCGACGACGAGCCGTGGACCCGGCACGCGAGCGGCGCCCTGCTGCACGAGGCCGCCACGCCTACCGGCGAAGTCCTTCGGCCGCCCGCCGAGGCCACCGAGATCCCGACGGACGAACTCTACGAGCGGCTGGCGGAGACCGGACTGTCCTACGGGCCCCTGTTCCGCGGGCTGACCTCCGTACGGCAGAGCGGCGACGACCTGTTCGCCGAGGTGGCTCTGCCCGGCGGGACGGACCCCGAAGCCCGCCGCTACGGTGTCCATCCGGCCCTGCTGGACTCGGTGCTGCACGCTCTGGCAGCGGCATCGGCGACCACGGACGGCTCCGGCGGTTCCAGCGATTCAAGAGGTACCGCGTCCGCTCCGGGGCTGCCGTTCTCGTGGACCGGTGTGACCCTCCATGCCGCCGGTGCGTCCCGGCTCTGCGCGCGCCTGCGCGTCACCGGCTCCGGCTCGGTCGCCCTCGACCTCACCGATCCATCGGGCGCAGCCGTCGCCACCGTCGCCTCCCTCACGCTCCGTCCGTTGACGGCGCAGCCCACCGACCCGGCCGCAACCGGTCACGGCGAACTGCTGCACCGGGTCGACTGGACTCCGCTCCCGGTCGACACGACAGCGGACGGACCGGCGGCCCCCAGGGCAGCGGACCTGCCGACCTCGCTACCGGCGCACGGAGTTGAGGCCGGGGCGGACACCCTGGTACACGTCCCGACCCCAGCCGTTGACGCGGCGGAGTCGGCCGACGCGGCGTACACGGTCGCCACCGGCGTGCTCGAACTGGTGCGTGGCTGGCTGGCGGAGGAGCGGTTCGAGGGTGCGCGTCTGGTGATCGTCACGGAGGGGGCCGTCGCGCTCGGCGAGGCGGTTCCGGATCCAGTGCTGGCGGCGGTGTGGGGTCTGGTACGGGCGGCTCGGGCGGAGAACCCGGGGCGGTTCGCGCTGCTGGATGTGGACGCCTCGGACGAGTCGTGGGCGGTCGTCGCCGGGGCGCTCGAGTCCGGTGAGGCGGAGCTGGCTGTACGCGGCGGAGCCGCGTTCGTCCCGCGGCTGGCGGTGGCCACGTCCGCCGGTGAACTCGCCGTACCGATGGGGGAGTCGGCGTGGCGGCTGGATGTTGTGGAGAGGGGCACGCTGGAGGGGCTTGGTCTGACGGTCTTCCCGGAGGCGGGGGCGGAGCTGGCG
>NZ_JBFAYQ010000153.1:0-1911 GCF_040681345.1 Streptomyces sp. NPDC051776
CGCGCATCGGTCATGTCCACGAGCCTAAGCGGTCGCCGGTTACAGCCTGCGCCAGGTCCAGGTCGTGGAGACCTCCAGCGGATCGACGGGCGTCATGTTCGGCTGGATAAACAGCGTGACGCTCATCCAAAATTTTAAGCATTTCTTTTTTAAGTTCATGCGCATCGACGCCAGGTTTTAGAATATAATCCTGGTGCATAACGTGATCAAGTAAGTGACCATAATAAATTTTGTGTTCTATTTTGTCTTCAATCTCTTTAGGCAAATGCTCGAACCACTTATAATCATTACTTGCCAACGCTATATCTAGTGGCAAAATGTCAATACTATCCTGTTTTAATTCTTGATATCGAATCGCAACCCCAGCTGTTACATAGCGGTGAGTTGCCGCTTTACTGGTCTCATTGGCATCGGCTTCAAAGTAGTCGCCACTGGCTTTGTCAAAATAAGATTTGAGATACTCTCGCGCTTCTTCAATACCATTACCAGCCATTTTCAATTGTAGGTAATGGTCGTACTTTTCGTAATAATCATCTAACCGCTTTGGTATTTGATTAGGAAATAAATTACTTAATGTTTGAAGCAAACGATCTGGGAAATAAGGTTTGAAAAACGGAATGTGCTTCAAAAAGCGTTCGCCCCATGCTTTTAGCGCAAACATTTGGGGCAAATGACCCGTACCAATTTTTTCAATCACAATTAGTGAGTCTTTACCATATTTCTTGGCCAATTTATAAGCATTTTTATGCATATATTCACCAGAAACAGGCAATTCTTTGAATGTCGTCATAATATGGCGACGAATATCTTCCAACTCATCGGGATTATTCGTTCCAATGTAAAACATTTGTGTTTTTTTATCCATTGGGAATGTATCTAAGCGGACAGCCAATGCCGCAACGTGACCGGACGATCCAGATACTTCATACAATTCTTTAGGATTTGCATTGTATCGAATAGGCTTATCAGATTCAACGTCACGCACAACCTGTTCATGATGGAACATTGAACCATGATGTTCAGTAGCTGGTACTTGATTCAAATCAAAATTGCGGTTCTGCAAATTAGTAATAATCTCTTCGGGCGTTTTGCCCAAATCAATGCCTAAATGGTTAACTAAGTGCATTTCGTCATGTTCATCAATCCAAACATACAATGATAGCTCTGTATAAGCTGGACCTCTTCTGATCAAAGCACCACCAGAATTGTTGTTAATACCACCAATGACCGATGCACCCAAATTAGATGAGCCAATGACTGAATGTGGTTCACGTTTAAGTGGTCGCAATTCATTTTCTAAGTGAAACAGTGTCGTACCGGGGAATGCTAGTACTTGTTCCCCATTATTGATTAACTGTAAATCTTTAATTTTCATGCCGTTCACAACAACTGCAGAACGGTCATAACCTGGGGCTGGTACGGATCCCTCAGTCAAACTAGTGTTGGCTGCTTGCATAATAATGATAATATTGTTATCATGCAAAACATTAAGCACACGCCACATTGCCATTAAAGTGGTTGGAAATACGACTGCAACTGCATCGCCCTTACCTGAGCGGTACCCTTTCCTAAAACGTAAAGATTTTGCTTTGTTAGTAATAACATTTTTTTTACCAACAACATTGACTAGTTCTTCGACTAAGTCCATATTAACTTCTCCCCTCTATAACGTTTGTAAAAAACGTTTTAATCATTACGCTTTCAATGATACGCTTTTTTTGATATTTTGGTTAATAGGTAGATTGTAAAATTAATCCGACGCTGTTCGGACAAAAAAGACCAGCTTCCTTTAAAATGGTGTTTATCACAAACCCATTTTTAGGAGCCGATCTTTTGTCTAGTAGGTTCTGTTGCAAAGTTTTCCAAAAAATCTATTTTAGTGTAAAATTGAGAAAAAAGACAGAGAGGACA
>NZ_JBFAYQ010000154.1:0-1906 GCF_040681345.1 Streptomyces sp. NPDC051776
ACACGGCTTACCGATGATCTTCTTGACAGGGTTACGCAGCCTTCGGGTAGCGAATAGTGCCACGCAGTTGATACAGGCCGTGCCCTTTGAACCACTCTTCCGTCCATTCCTGCTGCTGACCTCGCCGCAGATTGCGTCCACGTTTCTTGACCATCAGTCTGCGGAGTCGCCACACCACATAGCCGTCAGCAGTCCGAAATTTCCCAGCAGCGTTCCCGGTTCGAAAGTAGTTGCCCCAGCCGCGCAGGACTAGATTTAGATCCGCGATCACATCACGGATATCCCATCCCGACCGACGGCGGTCAGTCCGTTCCCGGACTTTATCCCGAAGTCTCTTCACAGCCGCCTTCGATGGCCACCGGTGCAGATAGAAGCGGACCGTGCCGTACTTCTCCCACGACCAGCCCGAAAAGCGAGCCCTGAAGTGGCAGCCGAGGAAGTCGAGTCCTTCCCGGCCCTCTCTGAGGTCAACAACCTTCGTCTTGTCCGGGTGCAGTTGCAGCCCCAACGAGCCGAGGATTTCCCCGACCGCTTCCAGGGCAGCTCCGGCCTGGCGAGCCGAACGGCACAGGACGACTCCGTCGTCGGCGTACCGCACCAGTTCACCAACCCCTCGCCGCATCAGCTCGGAGTCCAGAACATGCAGGTAGATGTCGGCCAGCAAAGGCGAGATCACCCCGCCCTGAGGCGTCCCGGCAACCGTCCGCCGGACCTCGCCGTCCACCATCACACCCGCCTGCAACCACAGACGGACCAAATTGAGGACCCTGCGGTCCGACACCCGACGCCCCACTTCAGCAAGAAGCCGATCATGATCGATCTCGTCGAAGAAGCTTCGGATATCGAATTCGACAACAAAGTGATACCCCTTGGAGAAGCCAACTCGAAGCCGCTCCATCGCCTGCGTCGCCGACCGCTTCGGCCGGAATCCATACGAGCACGAGGAGAACCCCGCCTCGAACACCGGCTCCATAACGATCTTCGCCGCCTGCTGCGCCACTCTGTCGCGGACAGCAGGAATTCTCAGCGGTCTCACGCCGCCCTGTGGTTTTGGTATATCCACACGCCTGGCCGGCGCGGGACGATACATGCCTGCACGCAGAGAGGACTGGAGTTCACCGAGCATCCGCCCGACTCCATATTCTTTCTCCACGAATGCCAGGGTGACCCGATCCACCCCGGCACTTCCTCTGTTGACCCGAACCCGTTCCCATGCCTCCCACAGCACATCACCTCTGTGGATACGGTCATACAGGGCGTGGAAACGCCGCTCCGGCGACTGCTCGGCCGCAGTCCATAGTCTCCGTTGAAGTTTTCGCACTTTCCGAACGGACGCGTGTCCGTCCACTACGACAGAACTTTGCCCGTCGGGGTAGTTGGACCGGGCAGACCCGGCCATGCCCTCGCGCTTACCTTCGCTACAGACGTGATCAAAGTGCGGGCCCTTTCCTCCCGGCGCGTTATGTTGCACGCCGATCAGCGGTACTACGGCCCCCTCGGACTCCCGCTGCCCTCCGGACGACTTCACCATCGGCCTATACGTCCGGTCTCTTGCCCGATGCCAGGCGTGGTCAGACGGGTCTCTCCTGTTCCGGCCCAGACTGTGCACACGTGCCGCCCTCCATACCCCGGGAGAACCCCGAAGGCTGACCCCGGAACAGGGCCCCCGGGACGTGGCCTTCGCCCTGCCATGACGGGCTCGGCTTCTCCGCTGTCGGTGTGACGAGGCTGCAAGGTTCGCTTCACGCTACGGCCCGCGTGCTTGCTCCCTCCGAAGAGGCTCTTGACATCCCGCTCAGCCCGCCGCGTCTCCACGACGAACCGGGACCTGCTACCGGGCACTCCGGTGTCTACCCGGACGGGACTTCCACCCGCGAGCCTGAACCAGCTTTCAGGACGCAACATG
>NZ_JBFAYQ010000155.1:0-1824 GCF_040681345.1 Streptomyces sp. NPDC051776
ATCCGGCACTCGAACGTTCCGAGAACTACCTGCTCCCTCGAAACGCCCTTAACTACGGATTAGGGGTCGACGAGCGTGGGCTTGTAGCGGGGAGCGCGGCGCTCTGCGGTGGGCTCCTTCATGCGGGCGTATCGCTTGACGGTATTCAGGGCAACATCGAGGCGGCGTGCGCATTGGAGCAGGCCGACGCCCTGGTCGAGCAGATGGTGGACCCTCTGCCAGCACTCGCGGGTGGTCTACTCGCGTACGCCCCCGGGCGGTGCGGGGGTTCACAGCAGTTGCCAGCAGGCGGCGTGGGTGCGGGCCTCGGCCAGGGCCTTGCCGCACAGGTTGGACCAGAGGTCTCAATGCTCCCGCAGAATTGGTTCTGGGTCACTTTCTGTGCCAGAGCCACGGAGGGTCACCGAATCAGCGATCATGAACGGCCGCGACTGACGCACTCCACCCCCGACGTGTGACCCTCCACGCCGCCACGACCAGCAGGTTCCTCCTGCGTGGAGGACACGTTTGCGAAGCAGGTCGAATTTGGCACGGCCGAACATCTGACGTTTCAGCATTTTGATCCTGTTGTTGTGGCCCTCGACCGCGCCGGAGCTGTAGTTCAGGCTCAGGCTGGCGACGACGGCGTCGAGGTCTTGGAGGAGTCCGGCGGCGAATGTCTGCAGGGCTGGGATCTGGTCGGCCCGGACGGCGGTGATCCACTCCTTGAGATGGCGGCCATGACGGTTGTTCATCAGCTCGGCGAAGGCCCGGACGTGCCTTGCGGTGGCGGCCAGCGCCGGGACGTGCGTCAGGATTTCCTTCAGACGTTGGGTGTCGTCGGCGTCGAGCCGGTCGGGATGGCGGGTGATCCAGCCGGTCACGTCGCGGACCGAACGCTTCCGGCGGGGCGGGTCCTGACGCGGGAACGCTTGCCGGAGCTGGTGGACGTACTTGCGGACAATCTGCTCCTTGCCCGGGTAGCCGCGCTGCTGGATCTCCTCGAACAAGCGGCGGGCGTTGGTTCAGCCCTGCCCGAATCGCTGGTCGATGTGCCGCTTGAAGGGATCGAGGATGCTGGGCCGTCCAGCCCAGCGTCCCACCAGCAGTTCGTCCGCTTCGGCCGCGTGCGCATAACGCCGGACGGTGTTGCGGGCCAACCCCAGCTGGCGGGCGATGGTCTTCAAGCCGATGCCGGTGGCCAGGAGAGCGTGGACAGCGGCGTGGTGCTCCCGGACACGCTCGGCCAGACGTCCCGTGCTCCTCAGCGGTGTGGGGAGAATCGGTCTCAACTCCGCCGACGGCAGCGCCGCGAAAGCGGGTCTTGGTGCGGGTCCGGGCAGCAGGGCGCGATGCTGGACCACGGTCTTCTCGACCGCCTCAGCGAGGTTGTGCCACAGGTGATAGCGATCCGCGACGTGGATCACGTCCGGTGCACCGAGGCGTCCGGCCTCGGCGAAGGAGGCGGATCGGTCCCTGCAGATCACTTCCACGCCGGGATGGGCGGCCAGCCATCCAGAGACGGTCTCGATCGAGCGGTCCGACAGCAGGTCAACGGCGCGACGGGTCTCGATGTCGACCAGGACAGTTGCGTAGACATGGCCTTTGCGCAGGGCAAACTCGTCGATGCCCAGCACGCGCGGTGTGGCCGGCGCATCCTCGGGAACGGCGCGTATCAGCCGCAAGAGGGATGACCGGCTCACGGGCGCGGCCAGCGCGTCCGTCAGCCTCGCCCCAGCCCGGCCCGCCAGCACTAGGGGGCGTATCCAGTTGTGATCAATCTGTGGGCTCCGCTCCCGCAGCGGGGCGGGTTCCTGTAGATCGTCATGCATGACGCAGGTGCAA
>NZ_JBFAYQ010000156.1:0-1673 GCF_040681345.1 Streptomyces sp. NPDC051776
GCCGCCGATGCCCATGGCCCCCCAGCTCACGACGGTGAAGGCGGTCACGGCGACGGCGAGGAGCACCCCGCCGAGGGCGAGTCGCGTCTGAAGGGGAGGCGAGAAGATGGAACGGGAGTGGATGACCGGCGGCACCGTCGCCGTGAACGGAACGGAGATCGACGGGCTTGGCGGTGTGCGCCGGGCCCCGGCCGCGCGGCTACGCGCGGCCACCGACGGGCAGGCCGCGCTTGCGGTCGTGGGCGACTGCCCGGTCACCGAGCAGGAGCTGACCGCCGCGCTCTCGGCCGTGCGGGCGGGCCGGTGGGGTGAGCTGACCCGGTGGCCCGGCTCGTACTGGGCCGTTGCGCACGACGGGCGGCGGCACTTCGTGTGTGGCGACCTGGCCGGCATCCGTGCCGTCTACTACGCGCCGCACGAAACGGGGACGGCGTGGGCGACCGCGCCGGGCCTCCTGGGGCGGCGCCTGGTGCCGGACCTGCCGCATCTGGTGGCCCGGTTGACTGCGGGCGAGCACCACTGGCCGCACCGCAGCCCGTACGAGCAGGTCCGGCTGGTGCCTGGCGGGTTCGGGCTGCTGCTCGCGCCCGGGGCGCCGCCGCAGCTCGTCGACATCGCGGGCGTCGAGCTCGTGGACGAGCTGCGCGAGGGCGCCGAGCGGTTCGGCCGCGCGCTCGCCGACGCCGTCCAGCACCGCGTCCGCGCCGCCGACGGGATGGTGGGGGCAGACCTGTCCGGCGGACTGGACTCCTCCGCGGCCGTCGTCCTCGCCGCCGGCGTCGGCACCGTGCACGCGGTCACGTACACCGACGGCTACACCAGCGGCGAGGACATGGCCTTCGCCGCCCGCGTCGCCGAACACACCAAGATCTCCCACACCGTCGCCACCGGCACCGAGGAGCAGCTGCCCTTCGGTTTCCCTGCAGGGCAGCCGACCGGGGCGGAGCCGGTGCTGGAGGCGGCGATGTACGCCATGGACGCCGCCTACCTGCACCCCGTGCGGGGGCTGCCGCTGCACCTGACGGGGCACGGCGGGGACATCGTGTTGGACGCCTCCAGCTCTTGCTGGGTCCGTCTCCTCCAGAACGGCCGCCGTCGCGAGGCCCACCGCCAGGTCGTCGCGTTCGCCCGGCTGCGCAACACCGCCCCCGGCCCGTACTGGAAGGCCCTCAAGCAGGCCGCTGACCTGGGCCGGAGCGGCTGTCTGGAGCGCGTGGCCGAGGCCCTGGAGCGCGGGCCCGTCACGCCGGGGACCGCTGTGGCGGGCTGGTCGTGGTGCCGTCTCGGGGCCGGAGCGTCGTGGCTCACGGCGGACGGGCGGCACCAGGTTGCCGCGCTGCTGCGGCAGGCCGCCCGGGACCGGCAGCCGGAGATGGCGGACGAGTTCGACCAGTGGGCCGCCTTGCGGTCGGTGGGTGCCTCCGCCCGCGGCTGGAGCCAGTATGGGCAGGCGCTCGGCGTGACGCCGGTGTACCCGTACCTGGACAACGAGGTCGTGCGGGCCGCGTTCGCCGTGCCGGCCCTCGCCCGGCGCGGGTTGGTGACATACAAGCCGCTGCTGCGGGCCGCGCTGCCGGAGCTCCCGGACTGGCTGACCTCCCGGCGCTCGAAGGGATCGTTCACGGCCCAGCGCATCGCCGGACTCGCCCGCCACCGGTCCTTGCTCGGTGAGT
>NZ_JBFAYQ010000157.1:0-1631 GCF_040681345.1 Streptomyces sp. NPDC051776
TAGGACAAGTGATTTTACTGACTGGAATGATTTTGTCATTAGTTTCGCAACCAGAATGGGGATATTTCTATGCGATGGTTTTTCAAATGATGATTATTGGATTAGGGCAAGGTTGGCTTCTTGCTCCGCTGACGGCAGCGGGAGTAGAAGAGGTCAGCCCAGAATTATCAGGAGCTGCATCAGGTTTGACAAATATGATGCATCAACTTGGAGGACCTGTTGGTTTATCTATTGTTGTGTTATTTAGCTCAAATATTGTTGACTTAAGTGCTTATTATCATTTGGTCATGGGATTCATCACCGCTTTTCTATCAGTAGGCCTTCTTGTCTTAATTTTTACTAGAACAGACAATAATAAAAAATAAAACGCAAATTGTAAAATGAAGTTAGCCACCTTGAGTCAAGCAAAAAACATCTGAATCTCTTATACTAGAAGTTCGACCAAATAGTATAAAAAGGAAATTCAGATGCAAGACTATTCTATCACAAGCCAGAGCAAAGGGAAACACCTGACCAATCAAGACCGTTTAAACATTGAACGTTGGCACAATAAAGAAGGACTGAGCAACCGTGAGATTGCGCGCTTATTGAATAAAGCTCATGGGACGATTGACAGAGAGATGAAGCGAGGGGAAATCCAGCTCAAGCGGAAGGTAAAATACTCTGCTAAAAAGGCTCAAGAAAATTATGAAGGATTGAGGGCTCACAGTGTTCGTCCGAGTAAACTCACGACTGAGATTGATTGTTATGTGAGTACACGTCTTAAAGAAGACAAGGACTCTTTGGAAGTCATTCATCAGGCTCTAAAAGGAGTTTCTCTGAGCAGCCTCTACAATTGGGTCAACTGGGGCTGGTTAGAAGCCAAGCGTCATCATCTTTTCTATCCGCAGTATAAGGCGGCAAAGAAAATCAAACCTCGTGCGCCAAAGCATCCTTTTGGTAAGTCTATTGAAGAACGGCCTGAGTTCATTAACAATCGCTTAGAAGTGGGGCATTACGAGATTGACACGGTCATTCTTACGAGAGCTAAGAACAAGGTGCTTTTGACGCTCACAGAGCGAAAATACCGCACGGAGATCATTCGCTTGATTGATGGGAAAACAGCACAGGCGGTCAATGATGAGCTGGTGGAACTTCAAAAAAGTTATGACTTCAAATCCATTACCCCTGACAATGGCCATGAATTTGCAAGGCTCTCTGAGGTCGTAAGCTGTCCAGTTTACTATGCACACGCCTACGCGAGCTTTGAGCGAGGGACGAATGAAAACCATAACCGAATGATTCGTAGGCATCTGCCAAAAGGCACAACAAAGACGACCCCTGAAGAAGTCGCCGCTATCGAGTATTGGATGAACCATTATCCAAGAAAAATGTTCAACTATAAGAGTTCATATGAGATGAGCTTGGCTGGCTAACTTGGACTTGCAATTTGCGAAATTTTAATTATACTAACTAATAATATTAAATATCGAGGTTCCAAAATGATTAACAACTTTAAAAAATTTTATTTTTTCTTTATGAATGATCCACATTAGTTTTTGGCTAATAAAATGTGGGTCCTCTTTGATGTTCGTTAGCCACGGACACCACGACGGGCGCCGACGCCCGGACTTCCCTGGCGCCGTGCAGGG
>NZ_JBFAYQ010000158.1:0-1600 GCF_040681345.1 Streptomyces sp. NPDC051776
GACGCCACCAAGCAACAGCCCGACGCAGCCACTACCAACGACGATCCGCCGACGGACCCACTGGATAGATCACAAAACCGCACTGGAGTACTAGCGCCCCGTGAACAAGAAAACACCGAGCTCGCCCCAGAGAGTGCACGCCGCACCGGCGTGCACCCTCCCTCCTGCCACTGGGCCTCAGCTCTTCCTCAACCACTTCTCGAGGCTGCTAGAACCGGATAGGCGCGTCAGGTACGCGCACCGCGGAGGCACCGTGCACGTCACGTCTCTCCCCTCATCACAGATCGTCTCGTTCTGAGGCTGTTCACGCCGGACGACGTCGACCGCACCCATTACTGCGAGTTCAAGGGCGACACCCATCCCGCGAGTCGTTTCGAGGACACCGTGTGCCTGGCCGCGCAGTTCTGGTGGTGTCACATTGAAGGCGTCAGTAAATAGCGGGGCAATGAGATCGTTTCATCTTGAACTCGCAGGTCGTGCTACTGGTGTGAGCCTGTGATGCCGTCCTCGTGCCGGCAGGCGGAGTGATCGCCGTCGGGTGATCGTCTGTCACTGCTGGACTTCGCAGCTTGCCGCCGGCCATGTCGGCCAGGCGCTGGTCGTGGCGCAGGACGGCCCGCACGACGATCGTCTGCGTGCCCGGAGCGGCCTTGCGCCAGCGCGTGCCCAGCTGCTTGCGGCGCCGGCGTATCAGTCCGCCGACAAGATCGACGGTCTGCTTCTACATAGGAAGCCGGACCTGGTAGACAACACCGGGAGAGCCCTCGGCGGGCGGCTGTTTCTTCACACGAACGCCAACTCCCGCTGGGGGCCATCGTGTTACGGCCGGAACTGGCCACTCTGCCCCAGTCGGCGCTCAACGCGGCAGGTACCGTCCCGAGTTCGTCCGGGTCAGCCAGGCCCGACAACCTCATGGCCGAACATCACGATCTCCTGGCCCGACTCCCGCCGCCTGCCCTGAAATGACCCAACTCGCTTGCCAAATCCGGAGCTTCGCCCAGCTCCTGACGGTTCGCGCACGAGATACCGACGGGCTCTCTCACTGGATCGTCCAAGTCCGCGCAGCCGATCTGCCCCATCTGCACGCCTTCGCCCGGGGGCCTGGAGCGGGACCGCGACGCCGTGATCGCCGCGCTCACGCTTCCGTACAGCAACGGCCCCACCGAGGGCATCAACTCCAAGACCAAGCGGATCGCTCGTCAGATGCACGGACGAGCGGGCTTCACCCTCTTCGCCACAGCATACTTCTCGGATAGTGGCACGCTCCATCACCACCGCATGCGAGACAGGGCCGAAATCCTTGCCGTCCCTGTGGCTCCGCATCCTCCGGCGGGTCAAACGGGTGCGGGGTTGGGGCTGTCCGGGGGAGAACGCCGAGTGATGCCATGTCCGGACGGAGACGCCCGCGGTTGAGGAGAGTCGAGGGGGTCGGAGACGCCGAGTCCGTCCGGGAGGAATGGTGAAGGTGCAAAAGATCAGAAGGGCTGCCGTGGTGGCCCTCGCGGTTAGGGAGCGTATTTGGTCGTGATCAAGGGGTGGCTCGCGTGAGGTCCTTGATCCAGATCATCGAGGCGCGGAGGTGTAGGCCGGCAAGGTAGCT
>NZ_JBFAYQ010000159.1:0-1588 GCF_040681345.1 Streptomyces sp. NPDC051776
GTTGCACCTGCGTCATGCATGACGATCTACAGGAACCCGCCCCGCTGCGGGAGCGGAGCCCACAGATTGATCACAACTGGATACGCCCCCTAGTACTGCAACGGTGCTTGCCGTGACGGTTGGGCAGGTCGGTCGTTGGTGAGTTATGGGTGGGGAACTTGCTGATGCCCGGTCGTGGGCTGGTGAACTGAAGGCCTTGCATGAGCGGTTCCTGCACCGTTTCGCCAGGTCGGAGCCGCGTGAGTCGGCTCTTGCCTATATGCGTGGGCTGATAAGTCCGCTGGAGCGGAAGAACGGTTGGACGCTTGCCGAGGAGGCCGGGCATGCGGGTCCAGACCGAATCCACCGGCTGCTGAACCGGATCGACTGGGACGCCGATGAAGTCCTGGACGATGTGCGGGACTACGTGGTCGAGCATCTCGGCGACCCGGAAGCGGTGCTGATCGTGGACGACACGGGTTTCCTGAAGAAGGGTGTCCGCTCGGCGGGGGTCCAGCGGCAGTACTCCGGAACCGCAGGCCGAACGGAGAACTCCCAGATCGGGGTGTTCCTCGCCTATGCCGGCGGCCGTGGCCGCACGCTGATCGACCGCCGCCTGTATCTGCCCACCTCATGGACGGATGACCGTGAACGGTGCCGGGCTGCGGGCATCGGGGACACGATCGCCTTCGAGACGAAGGTCGTCACCGCAAGGACGATGGTTCGCCGGGCCCTCGCGGAGAAGATCCCGTTCCGGTGGGTGACCGCGGACGCCGCCTACGGCTTCTCCAAAGGCTGGCGGACCGAGCTGGAGCGGGCCGATGTCTTCCACGTCATGGCCACCACCCGTCACGACACCGTCGTCACCCGCTGGGCCATCGACCACCCCGTCCACGACCTGTTTCCCGGTCTCCCGAGACAGAAGTGGAAGCGCCGTTCCTGTGGCGACGGTGCCCATGGTCCACGGGTCTACGACTGGGCGAGGGTGGAGGTCCGGCCCTGGCACCGCGAAGACCGCCGACATTGGGTGATCGCCCGCCGCAGCGTGAGCCGGCCGCAGGAGATCTCCTACTACATCGCCTACTGCCCCGCCGACACCACACTCGACGAGCTCATCCGTGTCGCCGGCAGCCGGTGGGCAGTGGAGGAATGCTTCCAGAGCGCGAAGCAGGAGTGCGGTCTGGACGACTACCAGGTCCGCCGCTACGACGGCTGGCACCGCCACATGACCCTGGCCATGGCCACCCACGCCTGCTTGACCGTCCTGCGGGCCCGTGAACTGGACGCCGGGAAAGCAGAAACGGATCCTCCGGCCTCGTCCCCCTCAGCCTTCCCGAGCTCAGACGCCTGATCCACCGCCTCACCCACCGCCGCCCAGCACCCATCGAACACGTTCTGCACTGGTCACACTGGCGACGCAGACGACAACACCAAGCCCGCACCAGTCACTACAAACAACGCGGCTACACACCACCAGAAGCTACCCAACCGTCACGGCAAGCACCGTTGCAGTACTAGGGCCTGTGTGATGTTGTGATCAGCCAGTCGCCTTCAGGAGGTCGTTGATCCAGATCATGGAGGCACGGAGGTGGAGGCCGGCGAGGTAGCT
>NZ_JBFAYQ010000160.1:0-1498 GCF_040681345.1 Streptomyces sp. NPDC051776
GGTCAGACACCCCATGTCGTTTGGTGTCAAGCGGCGTGGGGCTGGGCGTGGTGCGACCAGGCGGTCGCTTCGTCGTAGAGGGTGCGGGTTTTGAGGCATCCGTGGAGGATGCCGACCAGGCGGTTGCCGAGCTGGCGCAGGGCGGGGTTGTAGCCGGCTTCGCGGGCTCGTTGCTTGTCGTAGTAGCGGCGGGCGCCGGGTGAGGCCCGCAGGGTGGAGAACGCCTGGGTCTGCAGGGCGTCGGCGAGCCGGTTGTTGCGCACGAAGCGGGCCTGGACGGTGTGGCTCTTGCCAGAGGCTCGGGTGACGGGGCTGGTACCGGCGTAGTTCTTGCGGGCCTTGGCGGACGCGTAGCGGGTGGGGTCGTCTCCGAACTCGGCGAGCACCCGGGCGCCGGTGATCTCCGCGATGCCAGGCATCGAGAGGTAGATCTCAGCGTCCGGATGCGCGAGAAAATGCGCCTTCACCTGCCCTTCCAGCTCGGCTATCTGTTCGTTCAGGGCGATGAGCACTCTGGCGTGTGCGGTCGCGGTGGCCGCGTAGGCGGCGGTGACCGGCTCGGACAGGCCCAGGTGCCGCTCGCGCAGCGCGGCCTGGATCGTGGCCGCTTTCGCGCTCCTGTTGTGCCGGCGGTGTCGGGCCAGGACAGCAGTGATCTGCGGGCGGGTCAGCTTCGCCGCCGCAGCCGGCGTGGGCGCCTTGACCAGCAACTCCAGCGCGTCCGGAGCGGTCAGCGTCAGGTCGGCGTAGGCATTCATGGCGGCGGGGAAGTACTCGCGCAGTGTGGTTCGCAGCCGCTGGAAGGTGCGGGTGCGTTCCCAGATCAGCGTCTGGTGGGCGCGGGCGACGACCCGGATGGCCTGGGCCTGTTCGCTGTCACCAGCCACCGGCCGGAGCTGGTCGCGGTCGATGCGGACCATGTCGGCCAGCGCGTGCGCGTCGCCCTTGTCGCTCTTGGCGCCGGAGGTGCCGTACCGCTCCTTGAAGCGGGCGACCTGCCGGGGGTTGATGGCGTAGATCTGGTAGCCGGCAGCAATCAGGGCCTGCACCCAAGGGCCGCGGTCGGTCTCGATCCCCACGATCACGTCGGCAGGCTCAAGGTCCTCGCCACCGTGCTTCGCAACCAGCTCATGGAACTTGGCGACGCCATCCACGCCCTCGGGCAGCCGCGCAGCGGCCAGCTTCCGGCCGGTCGCGTCCTGGACCTCGACGTCGTGGTGGTCCTCGGCCCAGTCATCACCGATCAGCAGCAATGCACTCTCCTGGTCAGGTACTTCACATTTCGTGCAGCCTGCGGAAGACACGGCACGCGGCCTAATGGATCCAGTGCTCACGCCCCACTCGGCGGGCACGCCACCCCATCAGCGGTCTGGCCTCCCGGCCGACCAGCAGGGGCACGGTCTGACCTCAGAAGTCACGTGCTTCAGGCGATGAAAGTGCTCACCTGCTGGCGGCTACGGCACCGAGTTTCTACGACCCGGCAAGTCCCATTAGGCGG
>NZ_JBFAYQ010000161.1:0-1452 GCF_040681345.1 Streptomyces sp. NPDC051776
TACTCCAGTGCGGTTTTGTGATCTATCCAGTGGGTCCGTCGGCGGATCGTCGTTGGTAGTGGCTGCGTCGGGCTGTTGCTTGGTGGCGTCTGCGCCAGGTGGACCAATGCAGCAGTCTGGCGGCAGTCGTGGCCGGTGGGACGAAGACGGCGACGAGCAGGTGACGGATCTCCGGGACGGTCAGCCTGATCGGGTTCGGGTCGTGGCTGCGGGCGGGATGTTGCGGATCGGCAGGCCGGGCGGGGTTCGCGTCGGCGGCGAGGGCGGTC
Source organism: Streptomyces sp. NPDC051776 (assembly GCF_040681345.1). Taxonomy (NCBI): domain Bacteria; kingdom Bacillati; phylum Actinomycetota; class Actinomycetes; order Kitasatosporales; family Streptomycetaceae; genus Streptomyces; species Streptomyces sp. NPDC051776. The sequence goes on from NZ_JBFAYQ010000161.1 coordinate 270, forward strand.
AGGAAGGCCAGGGCCAGCATGGCGAGCGTGATGTGCCGGTGCCATGAGGTCCAGTGCCTGACCTGGTAGTGATCCAGGCCGACCTGGCTCTTGGCGGCCTGGAAGCACTCCTCGACGCTCCAGCGGACACCGGCGACGCGGACGAGCTCGTGCAGTGTGACCTGGGTAGGTGACCAGCACAGGTAGAAGGCGAGTTCACTGGTGGTCCGGTTGCGGCGGATCAGCAGGTGACGATGGACACCGGTGCCGATGTGGATCCAGGCCCAGTCGTAGTAGCGCGGGCCCTTCGCGCCGGCTCCGGCGCTGTGCCGCTGCCAGGCAGAGGCGGGCAAGCGGTCGGCGAGGACATCGGCGCGGACAGGGGTGCGGCCCTGGTTGATCCGGACCCGGGTGGTGCAGGCGACGGCCATCACGTAGCCGATGCTGATCCCCTCCAGGCGTGCGCGTAACTGTGGGTCCTGGCCGTAGGCTTCGTCGCCGGTCACCCACGATGCGGTCACTCCGGCGTCCAACGCGGCGACGATCATCTCCTCGGCCAGCCGGGGCTTGGTCGCGAAGGGAAGGTCCTCGGGCACCCCGGCAGCGTGGCGGCGCTCGGGATCGGAGCACCAGGAATGCTCGGGCAGGTAGAGCCGTCGGTCGATCAGCGCGCGTCCCCGCTCAGTGGCGTAGGCGAGGAACACGCCGACCTGGGAGTTCTCGATCCGGCCCGCTGTGCCGGTGTACTGGCGTTGCACCCCTGCCGACATGCTGCCCTTCTTCACGAAGCCGGTCTCGTCCACGATGAGAACGCCGTCGTCGCCGAGGTGGTCGGCAACGTAGGCGCGGACGTCGTCACGGACGGCGTCGGCATCCCAGCGGGCATAGCGCAGCAGGCGCTGCATCGGCCCGGGCCGGGCGTGACCGGCCTGTTCAGCCAGTTGCCAGCAGTTCTTCCGTTCGGTAGCCGACAGCAGCCCGAGCAAGTAGGCGCGGGCCGTGGCCCGAGGCTCAACTCGGCCGAACCGCCCGGCGATACGAGCCATGACCTGGTCGAACAACACCCGCCAGCGGGCAGGGTCTACGCTATGGCTCGCGGCCACCGCACGATCTTCGTTTGTCCACACACCAACCGATGATCACGCGATGGCCGTACCCGTTCCCAGCCGGGTTCGCCACAAGATCGCGAAGTCAGACTGGAGTA
>NZ_JBFAYQ010000162.1:0-1439 GCF_040681345.1 Streptomyces sp. NPDC051776
GTTTGTCCACACACCAACCGATGATCACGCGATGGCCGTACCCGTTCCCAGCCGGGTTCGCCACAAGATCGCGAAGTCAGACTGGAGTACTAAGCTGTCCGGTCACCCGGTGGAGCAGGCGGAGGGTCGTCGGAGCGTCGGGCGGAAGGGTCCCCAGGTCGCGCAGCCATGAGTAGAACAAGGGAGTGGTGCGGCTTGCGATTCCAGCCTTGCGCATCTCCGTGCCGTACTCGAACGCGTCTCCGGGGGTGATGTCCGCCAGGCCTCCACCCTTGGCGATCATGATCCGCACCAGTGTCAGGCGGGCGCGCCCCCCTTGGATGGACTCCCACCATTTCGGGCCGACGACCTCCTGAAGACGGGCTACCCCCTCAGGGTCGCGAGTCCGCTCCACGAGCGGACGCAGATGCGTAGTGCGGTAGCCAAACTGCCAGAGCAACGGAAGACGCAGCACATCGGCGCTGGCAAGCGTCAGCAGCCCTATCTGCGCGTACTTCCATCGCACTTTGGCCAGAGAGTTCACCCAGATTTGTCCCTCCTCGGCCCAACGCTGAAAGGACGTGGCAGCCGGTGACGCCTCCCATCGCTCTTGCCAGCTCTCGCCGGGAAAGCCAGCAAGCCAGGTCAAGACCGCACGCACTCCGGTCCTGCGCTCCCACCGGGCGTGCGCCTTGGGCACCCAGAAAGGTGGCTGCTCCACGACGGCCAGTACGTCATCGACGGGTGCACAAGTCATCGCCCATCGCGCCCCGACGGGCCGGGCTGGGAACCGATCCTGTGCCTGTCGCATTGCCCCACCCGCGGCCTGCGGCGCGCGCGGACGATCGGACGCCCGCCCTCCCGTGGCGCCGCCGGTCATGTCCCTGACGCGGCCGCTCACCGAAGGCCTCCAAACAGGTCGGTGAGCGACTCAGCCCTGTAGCCAGCGGCGGGGACAGACGGCAGCTCGGCCTGTCGAGCCTGCCGTTCGTGGTGCGCGCGGACCGCTTCGACGATCTCGTCACGGCCGGCAGGGAGGTAAATCTGCGTGGTGGTCAGATGCGCGTGCCCGAGGACCCACTGCACGTCCGTCAGGGCCAACTCCGGGTCACGCGCCATCCGATAGGCGGCTGTGTGACGCAGGTCGTGCAGCGTCCAGTTGGAGCCGAGTAACTCATTTACCCGGTTCAGCATCGCACGAGCCGCGTGATAGCCCAGCGGCCGAAAGGGGCGCCGCAACGTCCACCACAGCGCCTCGTGCGCGCCCCGCGGCACCCCAGCCCGCCACGCCTCCTCCTGGTAAAGACGCAGCCATACGAACGCGTCCGGGGACGAGGGAAGCTGCTGGAAGGCCCTGGTCCCCTTGCGGATCACCCCGAGCAGCTGCTCGCCGGGCAGCGCGTCGCGCTGTCGGCTGGTCAACAGCTCGCTCGCCCTGGCCCCGTTGGAAACCCAGAAAG
>NZ_JBFAYQ010000163.1:0-1414 GCF_040681345.1 Streptomyces sp. NPDC051776
GGACTGGGACCGGTTCACCCCCGCGTACACCAGCGTCCGGCCCAGCGCGCTGCTGGCCGACCTCCCCGAAGCCCGCACCGCCCTCACCACCGTCAGCGGATCCTCCGAGCAGCAGGACGGCGAGCGGGAGTCCCGGCTCCGCCAGCAGCTCGGGGGGCAGACGGCGGACGAGCGGCAGCAGGCACTGCTCGGGCTGGTACGCCGGCGTGCGGCGGAAGTGCTGGGGCACGGCGACACCGGCGTCGTGGGTTCCGGTCAAGCATTCCGGGAGCTCGGCGTCGATTCCCTCACGGCCGTCGAACTGCGCAACCGGCTCGCCGCCGAGACGGGCCTCAAGCTGCCCAGCACCCTCGTCTTCGACCACCCGACGCCCCGGCACCTCGCCGCGTTCCTCGACGACGAACTGTTCGGCCAGGAGAACGCCGCGGCGGAGACCGCCCTGGTCACCGAGCTGGACCGGTTGGCCTCCACGATTTCAAGACTTTCCCCAGATAACGGCGCCAGGTCTCTCGCGAAGGCACGACTGCGCAGCATGCTGGCCGAGCTGGGTGATCAGGCCGAGGGCGATTCCAAGGCCTCCGTCTCCCAGCAGCTGGAGGCGGCCTCGGACGACGAGATCTTCGACTTCATCAACCAGGAGCTCGGCCGGTCCTGAGCGCCCGCGTCGCTGCAGGCCGAATCGTTCCTACCGCTAAACGTATGGGTCACGTTCAATGGCGAATGAAGACAAGCTCCGGGACTACCTCAAGTGGGTCACCGCCGACCTGGCCGAAACACGCCGGCGGCTCCAGGAGCTGGAGTCCCAGGGGGACGAGCCCATCGCGATCGTCGGGATGAGCTGCCGGTTTCCCGGCGGTGTGCGGTCACCCGAGGACTACTGGCAGCTCCTGGCGGACGGCACCGACGCGATCTCCGAATGGCCCACGGACCGCGGGTGGGACACCGAGGCGCTCTACGACCCGGACGCCCGGCGCAGGGACGGCAGTTACGCACGCGAGGGCGGCTTCGTCCACGACGCGGGCGACTTCGACCCGGGGTTCTTCGGCATCTCACCACGTGAGGCGCTGGCGATGGATCCGCAGCAGCGGCTGCTGCTGGAGGCGTCGTGGGAGGCGTTCGAGCACGCCGGTATCGACCCGGAGTGGGCGCGGGGCGGCCGCGCGGGCGTCTTCGTCGGGTGCAGCAACCAGGAGTACGGCGCCGGACTGCGCGACGTCCCCGACGACGTACGCGGCCATCTCCTGACCGGCAACTCCACCTCCGTGGTTTCCGGTCGCGTTTCGTATCTGCTGGGCCTCGAAGGCCCGGCGGTGACAGTGGACACGGCGTGCTCGTCGTCGTTGGTCGCGCTCCACCTGGCCGTGCAGGCGTTGCGTGCGGGTGAGTGTGATCTGGCGTTGGCCGGTGGTGTGAC
>NZ_JBFAYQ010000164.1:0-1386 GCF_040681345.1 Streptomyces sp. NPDC051776
TGGCCGAGTTGGTTGTGTTGTTCGAGGCTGGGGTGCTCGAGCCGCTGCCGGTTACGTGCTGGGATGTGCGGCGGGCTCCGGAGGCGTTCCGGTATTTGTCGCAGGCGCGGCATGTGGGCAAGGTGGTCCTGACCGTTCCGGCACCGATGGATCGGGATGGCACGGTGCTGATCACGGGTGGTACGGGTGGTCTGGGCGCGCTGGTGGCCCGGCATCTGGTCACCGAACACGGGGTGCGGCACCTGCTGCTTGCCAGCCGTCGTGGTCCGGAGGCTCCTGGGGCTGGTGAACTGGTCGCGGAACTGCGTGGCTTGGGTGCTGAGGTAGCGGTCGCGGGTGTGGATGTCGGTGATCGGGCGGCGCTGGCGGACGTACTGGGTGCGGTGCCGGAGGAGCATCCGCTTACGGCGGTGGTGCATACCGCGGGGATCGTCGATGACGGTGTCGTAGGTTCCCTGACTCCGGAGCGCATGTCCGGGGTGCTGCGGCCGAAGGCGGATGCTGTGGTGCATCTGCATGAGTTGACTCACGATGTTGATCTGTCGGCGTTCGTGGTCTTCTCCTCCGTCATGGGCACGTTCGGCGGTGCGGGGCAGGCCAACTACGCGGCCGCCAATGCCTTCCTGGACGCTTTCGCTGCAAGGCGCCGTTCGTCCGGTCTTCCGGCCATTTCCCTGGCCTGGGGCCCTTGGGCGCCCGGCGCGGGCATGACCGCCGACCTCACCGAAGCCGACCTGCGCCGCATGGAACGCAGCGGCATGCTGCCGCTGGATCCCGAGCGCGGACTTGCGCTGCTGGACGCCGTACTGGAGCGGGGCGCGGGTCTTGAGCAGCCGGCCGTACTGCCGGTCGACCTCGATCTCGCGGGTCTGCGTCGCCGGGCGGCGAATGAGATACCCGCGCTGCTTCGAGCACTGGTCCGGGTTCGCGCCCGACGCAAGGCCGAGGCCGGCACCGGAGCGCACCACCAGGACCTCAAGGCACAGCTCGCCGCGGCCTTGCCGGCCGACCGTGACCGACTCCTGTCCAATCTGGTCCACGGCGCGGCGGCAGCCGTGCTCGGCCACGCTTCCGCCACGGACATCGAGGCGGACCACACCTTCAAGGAACTGGGCTTCGACTCGCTCACCTCGGTCGAGCTGCGCAACCGCGTGAACGCCGCGACCGGCATGCGGCTGCCCTCCACCTTGATCTTCGACTACCCGACGCCCTCCGCCCTGGCCCGGCACATCAGGTCGGAGCTGCTCGGCGAAGAAGAGCAGAACGCCGTGCCGGGCACCGTCCCAGGGCTGGTGAGTGTGGGTGACGATCCGGTGGTGATCGTCGGGATGGCGTGCCGGTTCCCGGGCGGGGTGGGTTCGCCGGAGGATCTGTGGCGGCTGGTGA
>NZ_JBFAYQ010000165.1:0-1386 GCF_040681345.1 Streptomyces sp. NPDC051776
GCTACCTCGCCGGCCTCCACCTCCGTGCCTCCATGATCTGGATCAACGACCTCCTGAAGGCGACTGGCTGATCACAACATCACACAGGCCCTAGTGAGATGGCGCTCTGCAGCACTTCCTGTACCCGCCGCGCCCCGTCCGTTCGCGTGACGGCAACCACTCCGAGCCCGGCCTGCAAGGCAGCCAAAGCAAGTTCATGCAGCAGGTCACGGCTACCTTCGAGGACAGCCTCCGCACCATCGATGACAAGCAGTCGCACCGCACGGGTCTCCCCCGCGGCCAGCACAGCCGCCAGCGGTCGTCCCAAGAAGTGCTCAACCTGCGTTACTGAGGAGGGAAGGTCGCGCAGGCTGAGCGAAGCCACTGCCGCTCCCTGGTCCGCGAGCTCTTCGGCGGCGCGAAGAGTGAGCGCTGACTTTCCGACATAAGGTTCTCCCGTCACCACCAGCGACGTCCCGGTACGGCCCGCGTGGGTCATGACACCAGCGAGACGGGTTCGTTCCTCGGCACGTTCCAACTCCAGACGCACCTCGCCGGCGGACAGGGCGGCTCGGATCCCCTCGCGCAAACGGCGGCCAAGTCCGTCCAGCAGCGACCAGGCGGGCTCGTGGGACACCGACCGGTTCAGCGAGTATCCGCTCAACGCCGGGCGCACCAGAGTCTGATCGACGCGCGCGGCAGACGGAGCCCAGCTGCCGGTCAGCTCGGCCAGCGTGGCGAACACCTTGTCCGCGGTCTCGGTGGTGCCGTCCACTACCGCACGTCGCAGCGTCGAGACCGCTGTCGTGCGGTCAGCTTCACCCACGCCTTCCAGCCGCAGCTGCCGAACCCGCAAGGCGGACAGCAAACGCCACGTCAACTCTCCGGTGTCAACCTGCGAGAGCGTGGCATCTCCCTGCGCGGCAGCGGCCACGAGAGCGTCGAGATGCATCAACCGGCGCCGCACACTGACATTGGTCGCCGCCGGCCGTGCAACGGCCTCGCGGAACCCTTGTGGCGAAGCGACGGCCTGGGCGATGTGTGCCAGCGCGGCCGTTCTCCCTCACTGCGGAATTTGACACTCCGACCGCCAGAGCAACACGCCAGCGTCCTGCCGCAGCTTCCTGCCAATTCTCGGTCACGATACGCAGAAAGGACCGCACCAACGGCACCGACGTCGAATCACTCGTGGTCAGTGCCGGGCCCCTACGCACAGCGATCGATACCCGCCGCACCTGGCCGTCGGCAGTACGCCCCTCGACAACCACATCATCGACCGGGCTTATGTCACTAAAGGTTGTCCCGTAAGTTAATCTTGGGGTGGGTGGAGATGGTCCTGCGGCTCACGGGCCGTTCTCTATCCGGCGAGGGCGAGGTTGTGCAGTCGGGCGATGCCGAGCATGGCGT
>NZ_JBFAYQ010000166.1:0-1380 GCF_040681345.1 Streptomyces sp. NPDC051776
CGAGGCCTGGGTTCGGGGCATCCCCGTGGACTGGACGAGGGTCCTGGCCGGACAAGGTGCCCGTACCGTGCCGCTGCCCACCTACGCCTTCCAGCGCAGTCGTCACTGGTTCGATGCCGCCGCGACCCGTCGTTCCGCCCCCCTGGCCGTACCTGGCGAGCCGGACCAGCCCGGGCCTGACTCCTCCCCAGCCCCGTACGACGACATGGAGCAGCGGATCCGTGCGCACGCGGCCGTCATACTGGGCCACGCCACGCCCGGTGACGTCGACGCGTCGCTCACCTTCAAGGCCCTGGGCTTCGATTCCGCCACCTCCGTCGATCTGCGGAACCGGCTGGTCGCCGAGACGGGTCTCTCCCTCCCCGCGTCCGTTCTCTTTGACCACCCCACCCCCCAGGCCCTCGCCCGTCACGTGCGCGCCCTGCTCAACGGCGACACCGGACCGGACCCCGAGATCGTCGAGGGTACGAGGCCCGCGACCCGCTCGGACCCCATCGCCATCGTGGCCATGGGCTGTCGTCTGCCCGGTGGGATCCGAACACCGGAGGAGCTCTGGGATCTCCTCTCCACCGGCGGTGAAACGATCTCCGCCTTCCCCGCGGACCGCGGATGGGACCTGGAGGGCCTGTACCACCCGGACCCCGAGCACCACGGCACGACCTATACCCGCTCCGGTTCGTTCCTGTACGACGCGGGCGACTTCGATCCCGGCTTCTTCGGCATCTCGCCGCGCGAGGCCGAAGCCATGGACCCGCAGCAGCGGTTGCTGCTGGAAACCTCCTGGGAGGCACTGGAGCGTGCGGGCATCGCCCCGGAGACGCTGCGCGACGGCGACGCCGGAGTGTTCGTCGGGCTGATGCAGCAGGAATACGGTCCCGCGCTCCACGACGCCCCCGAAGCGGTCGAGGGTTTCCTGCTGACGGGTACCTCGTGCAGCGTCGCCAGCGGGCGTATCGCCTACACCCTCGGCCTTCGCGGGCAGGCGGTCACGGTGGACACGGCGTGCTCGTCGTCACTGGTCGCCCTGCATTTGGCGGTACAGGCGCTGCGCTCCGGCGAGTGCTCGTTCGCACTGGCCGGAGGCGCGACCGTGATGGCCGAGCCCGGCATCTTCGTGGAGTTCAGCCGGCAGCGGGGGCTTGCGCCGGATGGGCGGTGCAAGCCGTTCGCCGCGGGTGCGGACGGTACGGGCTGGGGCGAGGGTGTGGGGGTGCTGCTGCTGGAGCGGTTGTCGGATGCCCGGCGCAACGGGCATCCGGTGCTGGCGGTGGTGCGGGGTTCGGCGGTCAACCAGGACGGTGCGAGCAATGGTCTCACCGCGCCCAACGGTCCTTCGCAGGAGCGTGTGATCCGGGCGGCGCTCGCCAACGCGCGGCTCAC
>NZ_JBFAYQ010000167.1:0-1370 GCF_040681345.1 Streptomyces sp. NPDC051776
ACCACCCGTCACCAACACCGTCCCCCGCGGAGACCAACCCCCCTCGACCCCATCCACGGACCCACCCGAAGCCACCCGGACCAGCCGACGCCCGAACACACCCGACGCCCGCACCGCCACCTGGTCCTCATCACCAACCCCACCCAGAACAGCAGCCAGGGCACTCCGAGCAGCGTTGTTCAGGTCAGACGGGAGATCGACAAGGCCACCCCAACGGTCGGGCGCCTCAAGGGCTGCTACACGGCCCAGGCCCCAGACGGCCCCCTGCACCGCATCGACAGGCCCGTCGACACCGCCCACAGCGACGGCACCCCGAGTCAGCACCCACAACGGAGCCCGCACCCCGGCATCACCCAGCGCCTGCACCAACGCCACCGACCCCGACACACCAAGCGGCAACCCGCCCTCGCCCGAACCGCCGGACAACGCCAGCAGGGACACCACACCCGCCACCGCCCCCACATCCCCCAGACGAGCAGCAAGTCCCGCTCGGCCCGTATGCGGGTCGCATGTCCACCACTCGACGTCGCCGCCGGCCGCCGTCAGGGCCTCCCGCACAGAACGGAACCAGGCGTCGTCCTCACAGTCCTCCGGTACGACCACCAGCCAGCGGTCCGACAGCCGCGCATCGCGTGGGACGCCGGACACCGGCGCCCAATGCACCCGGTAGCGCAGGCCGTCCACGGCGGCCCGCTCCGCACTCTGCCGTCGCCAGGAGGTCAGGGCGGGCAGAACGGCACCGACGACCTCCTCTTCAAGATCCAGTGCCCCGGCCAGTCCCTCCAGATCCTCGCGCTCGACCGCCTCCCAGAACCGGGCGTCGATCTCACCACCAGGGTTCGTGACGGGTCGGGGGTCGGCGACCGTCGGCCAGAACCGCTGGTGCTGGAAGACGTAGGTGGGCAGCTCGGTGGTCTCGCCGCCGCCGTCGCCGAACAACAGCGACCAGTCGACGACTCCGCCGGACACGAAGACGCCCGCAAGTGCGGACAGCACCGACCCCGCCTCCGGCCGGTCCTTGCGCAACACCGGTACGAACACGGGCGGGTCACGGTCGACCCGGCCGTCCCCCTCCAGAGCCGACTCCGCGAGGACGGTGAGGGTGCTGTCGGGGCCGAGTTCGAGGTAGCGGGTGACGCCTTGGGCCTCCAAAGTGCGTACCGCGTCAGCGAAACGCACGCTACGCCGAGCGTGCTCCACCCAGTACTCCGGCGAACTCAGCTCCTCACCACCGGCCACATCACCAGTGACCGCCGAGACAACCGGCAACTGCGACCGCTGGTAGGACAACTCCTCCGCCACCGCCCGGAACTCCGCCAGCATCGGCACCATCAACGGCGAATGAAACGCATGACTCACCCGCAGATGAG
>NZ_JBFAYQ010000168.1:0-1332 GCF_040681345.1 Streptomyces sp. NPDC051776
TGGTGAACGACTGCCGTTCGGCGACGGCCAGTTCCGCGTACCGGGTGGCACCCGCGGCGGAGGTCATGGCGACGACGTCCTCGTCGAAGCGGCGGCCGAAAAGTGCCACCTGACGCGCCCTGTAGCGGCGCATTAAGCGCGGCGGGTGTGGTGGTTACGCGCAGCGTGACCGCTACACTTGCCAGCGCCCTAGCGCCCGCTCCTTTCGCTTTCTTCCCTTCCTTTCTCGCCACGTTCGCCGGCTTTCCCCGTCAAGCTCTAAATCGGGGGCTCCCTTTAGGGTTCCGATTTAGTGCTTTACGGCACCTCGACCCCAAAAAACTTGATTAGGGTGATGGTTCACGTAGTGGGCCATCGCCCTGATAGACGGTTTTTCGCCCTTTGACGTTGGAGTCCACGTTCTTTAATAGTGGACTCTTGTTCCAAACTGGAACAACACTCAACCCTATCTCGGTCTATTCTTTTGATTTATAAGGGATTTTGCCGATTTCGGCCTATTGGTTAAAAAATGAGCTGATTTAACAAAAATTTAACGCGAATTTTAACAAAATATTAACGCTTACAATTTCCATTCGCCATTCAGGCTGCGCAACTGTTGGGAAGGGCGATCGGTGCGGGCCTCTTCGCTATTACGCCAGAGCTTGGCCGGATCTAAAGTTTTGTCGTCTTTCCAGACGTTAGTAAATGAATTTTCTGTATGAGGTTTTGCTAAACAACTTTCAACAGTTTCAGCGGAGTGAGAATAGAAAGGAACAACTAAAGGAATTGCGAATAATAATTTTTTCACGTTGAAAATCTCCAAAAAAAAAGGCTCCAAAAGGAGCCTTTAATTGTATCGGTTTATCAGCTTGCTTTCGAGGTGAATTTCTTAAACAGCTTGATACCGATAGTTGCGCCGACAATGACAACAACCATCGCCCACGCATAACCGATATATTCGGTCGCTGAGGCTTGCAGGGAGTCAAAGGCCGCTTTTGCGGGATCATCACTGACGAATCGAGGTCGAGGAACCGAGCGTCCGAGGAACAGAGGCGCTTATCGGTTGGCCGCGAGATTCCTGTCGATCCTCTCGTGCAGCGCGATTCCGAGGGAAACGGAAACGTTGAGAGACTCGGTCTGGCTCATCATGGGGATGGAAACCGAGGCGGAAGACGCCTCCTCGAACAGGTCGGAAGGCCCACCCTTTTCGCTGCCGAACAGCAAGGCCAGCCGATCCGGATTGTCCCCGAGTTCCTTCACGGAAATGTCGCCATCCGCCTTGAGCGTCATCAGCTGCACCGAGGTCTACCGCCGCGACACCTTCCACCTGATCACCTCCGGGCTCCGCGGCGG
>NZ_JBFAYQ010000169.1:0-1315 GCF_040681345.1 Streptomyces sp. NPDC051776
GTCGCGGTGACTCTCGATCCGATGGCGCGGGGCCTGCATTTGACCACTGCCGCCATGAGCAGAGTGGTCCTGGTCTACGTCCTGGCGCTGTCATCGTTCGTGGCCGTGGGCGGGATGGCGGCTCGAAGGTACGGGCTCCTTCCGGTGTTCCGAGCCGGGGCCGTCATCTTCGCCGTCGCGTCGGGGTGTTGCGGACTCACGCCGCCGGGACCGGCGGCCGAGCCGTCCCTGCTGGCCGCCAGAGCGTTCCAGGGGGCTGGCGCCGCCCTGATGCTCCCCGTGGCCACGACGGCGATCACCGATGTGTATACCGCCCGTGAGCGTGCAAAGGCGTTGACGACCTACGCCGGTTTGGCCCAGATCTTCTTCGTGCTCGGGCCCTTGGCCGGAACGCTGCTCACGCAGCTCATCGACTGGCGCGCCGTCTTCCTGATCAATATTCCGACGGTGGGAGTGATTCTCTGGGCGATCGCCAAGTCGCGGCTTCGCGACCACGCCCCCGGAGAACCGCTTCAGTTTCTTCAGCCGGCCTTCATGGTGCTTGCACTGGCCGTGCTCCTGGTCTCCCTGCACCAGATCGGGGCCTGGGGTTTCGACGATGTGCAAACGGTTCCCGCGCTGTCCGTGGGTCTGTTGTTTCTGGTGGTATCGGTAGGGGTCATGATCAGGGCCTCGCGCCCTCTTCTCCACCTGCGCATCCTGGGGAACCGGACCTTCGCCGTCTCGGTTGCAGTGACCTTTCTGGTGCAGGCTGCCCAGCTCCCCCTCCTGGTGCACGGAGCCGTCTATATACGGCAGACCCTGCACCTGACACCGCTCGGCTCGGGCGTCTCGCTCCTTCCCTTCGTGGGCGCTCTGGCCGCCGGGACCTTCGCATCCGGGTATCTCCTCGACTACTTCCGTTCGATCCGGCTGACCGTCCTGTGCGGCCTGGTGACGGCCACTTCGGGAACCGCGGCCTGGGCGGCCGCCCTCGCCCGGGCCGATTACACGTGGCAGGTTCCCTGGATGGTCCTCGCCGGCCTCGGGATGGGGATACCGATTCCCGCGTTGAGCGCGACGATGATGGGCTCCGTATCGGATGACGACCGCGCGGACGCCTCGGTCCTCCGGCAGACCCTTCGGCAATTGGGCGGCGCTTTCGGGATTGCCTCGGCCGGCGCACTGGTCCTGGCCGCCAATGATCGGCAGTCCAATGCCGCCGGAATCATCAGGAGCGAAGCGACGGTCTACGCATTCGTCTTCGCGGCCATCGCTGTCGTCGTTGCGTGTGCGCTGACCGTCACCAGGCTGCCGCGGGAGAGTGCCCAGGCCC
>NZ_JBFAYQ010000170.1:0-1268 GCF_040681345.1 Streptomyces sp. NPDC051776
TGGTCGCTGGCGGACGCGTGCCGCCTGGTCGCCGCGCGGGGTCGGTTGATGCAGGCGCTGCCGGAGGGCGGTGCGATGCTCTCGCTCCAGGCGTCTGAGGGGGAGGTGTTGCCGCTGCTGGTGGGGCGGGAGGCTGAGGCGGGTGTTGCGGCGGTCAATGGCCCGCGGAGTGTGGTGGTCTCTGGTGCGGCGGGGGTGGTTGAGGAGATCGCGGAGCACTTCAGGTTGCTGGATCGCAAGGTGACGTCGTTGCGGGTGAGTCATGCGTTCCATTCGCCGTTGATGGAGCCGATGCTGGCGGAGTTCCGGGGTGTGGCGGAGAGCATTGTTTATGCCGAGCCTCGGGTGGCGATTGTTTCGACGCTTACGGGTGAGGTTGCTGCGGCTGATGTATTGATGTCCGCGGAGTATTGGGTGGATCACGTGCGGCGGCCGGTGCGTTTCGCCGATGGGGTTCGTTGTTTGGACGAGCAGCATGTGACCCGGTTTGTGGAGCTGGGTCCGGATGGCACGCTGACGGTGCTCGTTCAGGCGTGTCTGGAGGGCCGGGAGTATTTGGTGGCCCCGACGTTGCGGAAGGACCGCCCGGAGGTTGAATCTCTGCTTGTGGCGGCGGCGCAGTTGTTCACGCGGGGTGGGGTGCTCGATTGGGTTGCGGTGTTCGGTGCCTCCACTGTCGCGTCTTGGGTGGATCTGCCGACGTATGCATTTGAGCGGCGCCGTTTTTGGCCTGGTTCTTCTGCGTTGCCGACCAGGCATTTGAGGTCGTTGGGTCTGGGGTCGGCGGGGCATCCGTTGTTGGGAGCGGCCGTTGAGTTGGCCGGTGGGGATGAGTTGTTGTTCACCAGTCGTCTTTCGTTGGTGTCGCATGAGTGGTTGCGGGATCACGTGGTGGCGGGTGTGGTGGTGTTCCCGGGGACGGGTTTTCTTGAGTTGGCGTTGCGGGTGGGGGAGCGGGCCGGGTGTGATCGGGTGGAGGATCTGACGATCCTGGCTCCGTTGGTGGTGCCTGAGCGGGGTGGGGTTCGGGTTCAGGTTCGGGTGGGTGCGGCGGATGAGTCGGGTCGGCGCATGCTGGAGGTGTATTCGCGTACTGAGGATGCTCTTGATTCGGACCCGTGGACGCTCCATGTGACGGGTGAGCTTTCGGTGGTCGCGGGTGCGTTTTCCGCGGGTTCTTTTGATTTCGGTGTGTGGCCGCCGCGGGGTGCGGTGGTGGAGTCGGTTGAGGGGGCGTACGAGCGTTTTGCCGGGTTGGGGTTGTCCTA
>NZ_JBFAYQ010000171.1:0-1183 GCF_040681345.1 Streptomyces sp. NPDC051776
GGCCGGGTGTCGTACACGTTGGGGCTGGAGGGTCCGGCGGTGACGGTGGACACGGCGTGTTCGTCGGCGCTGGTGGCGTTGCATCTGGCGGTGCAGGCGTTGCGGTCGGGTGAGTGTGATCTGGCGTTGGCCGGTGGTGTGACGGTGATGTCGACGCCTGGGTTGTTCCTGGACTTCAGTCGGCAGCGGGGTCTGGCGTCGGATGGTCGGTGCAAGGCGTTCTCGGATGCGGCGGATGGGGCGGGGTTTTCCGAGGGTGCGGGTTTGGTGCTGGTGGAGCGGTTGTCGGATGCGCGGCGGAATGGGCGTCGGGTGTTGGCGGTGGTGCGGGGGAGTGCTGTTAATCAGGATGGTGCGTCGAATGGGTTGACGGCGCCGAATGGGCCGTCTCAGCAGCGGGTGATTCGTGCGGCGTTGGCGGGTGCGGGGTTGCGGGCTGCGGATGTGGATGTGGTGGAGGCGCATGGTACGGGGACGGGTCTGGGTGATCCGATCGAGGCGCAGGCGTTGATCGCGGCTTATGGTCAGGAGCGTGAGCGGCCGCTTCTGTTGGGGTCGGTGAAGTCGAACATCGGTCATACGCAGGCGGCTGCGGGTGTCGCGGGTGTGATCAAGATGGTGCTCGCTCTGCGGCAGGGGATGTTGCCCCGCACGTTGCATGTGGGGGTGCCTTCGTCGCACGTCGACTGGTCCGCGGGGGCGGTCGAGTTGCTGACGGAGGATGCCGCTTGGCCGCGGGTGGAGGGCAGGGCGCGCCGGGCGGGGGTGTCGTCGTTCGGACTCAGCGGTACGAATGCGCACTTGGTGTTGGAGGAGGCGCCGCTGTCGGATGAGGTGCCGGAGGCGGTCGCGCAGGGGGCGCTGCCGGATGAGGTGCCGGAGGGGGTTGCGGAGGGGGTTGGGGAGGGGGCGCGGGTTTGTGGGGTTGCCGCCGGTGTTGCTGGTGGTGTGGTGCCGTGGGTGGTGTCGGGGCGTTCGGCTGCTGCGTTGTGTGCGCAGGCGGGGCGTTTGGCGGGGTTGGTGACCGGCGCCGAAGGGTTGGGTGTTGTCGAGGTCGCGGGGGCTTTGGTTCGGTCGCGGTCGTTGTTCGAGCATCGGGCGGTGGTTTGGGGTTCGGGTCGCGCGGAGTTGTTGCGGGGTTTGGAGGCGGTTGCTTCGGGTGTGGAGGCGGGGAACGCGGCGA
>NZ_JBFAYQ010000172.1:0-1183 GCF_040681345.1 Streptomyces sp. NPDC051776
TCACCCTCACGGCGTTGGTGACACCGGACACCCCTGGGGCCGTAGCAGCGCCGACCGGAACGGTCACGTTCCTGGTCAGCAACGGCGGCGGCAGCACGACCGTGCCGGTGAACACCGACGGCACCGCTCAGCTCACCCTGGACTCCCTGCCCAGCGGCAGCTACTCGGTCACCGCCACCTACGGCGGTGATGACAACTACAACACCTCAACCGGCAGCGACACGCAAACCGTCCAGTCCGCCTCCACCAGCACCACGGTGATGTCATCGCCCGACCCGTCGAAGTCGGGAGGGCCGGTTACGGTCAGTGCGACGGTGGCGCCGGTCGTGCCGGGGCACGGTACGCCTTCGGGTACGGTCACCTTCGTCATCGACGGCAGCGGCGGAGGTACCTTCACCGAATCCCTGGGCGCCGCCGGTACGGCCCAACTCACCCTCAGCACACTGGGACTGGGTTCGCACACCATCACCGCCACCTATGGTGGCGACACCGACTTCAGCTCCTCCACCGGTACGGAGACCCACACCGTCGAGGTGGAGCCCTCCAACACCACCACTCTGTCGTCCGGTCCCGACCCCTCCGTCTTCGGACAACCCGCCACGTTCACCGCCACCGTCACCCCCGCACAACCCGGCCCGGACCCCACCGGCAACGTCACCTTCACCGTCTCCGGAACCGGCGGAGGCACCTTCACCGCGCCACTGACCGACGGCACAGCCACCCTCACCCTCGACACCCTCGGCGTCAGTACCCACGCCGCCACCGCCACCTATGGCGGCGACACCAACTACGGCTCCTCCACCGGCGCCGACACCCACACCGTGCTCCCCGCAGGGACCACGACAAGCGTCAACACCACCCCGGACCCCACACTCTTCGGACAACCCGCCACCTTCACCGCCACCATCGCCCCAGTACCGCCGGGAGCCGGAACCCCGACCGGCACCGTCACCTTCACCATCGACGACACCACCACCCTCACCGGAACCCTGGACGCAACCGGCACCGCCACCGTCACCACCAGCACACTCACCACCGGCGCCCACACCGTCACCGCCACCTACAACGCCGCGAGCGACCCCCGCTACAACACCTCCACCGGCACCGACACCCACACCGTGCTCCCCGCAGGGACCACCACGACCGTCACCTCCGACCCCGACCCCACCGCCTTCGGACAGCC
>NZ_JBFAYQ010000173.1:0-1061 GCF_040681345.1 Streptomyces sp. NPDC051776
ACGGCGAAGTTCGGCACGGTGCTTGTCGTGGTGGACCAGCCGGCCTCCATCGGCGCTCTGCCGTTGACGGTGGCTCGGGATGCGGGCTGCCAGGTCGCCTACCTGCCGGGACTTGCCATGCGGCGGATCGCCGACCTGTACCCGGGCGAGGCGAAGACCGACGCGAAAGACGCCGCGGTGATCGC
The DNA here is from genome assembly GCF_040681345.1 of Streptomyces sp. NPDC051776. Taxonomy (NCBI): domain Bacteria; kingdom Bacillati; phylum Actinomycetota; class Actinomycetes; order Kitasatosporales; family Streptomycetaceae; genus Streptomyces; species Streptomyces sp. NPDC051776. The sequence goes on from NZ_JBFAYQ010000173.1 coordinate 186, forward strand.
GGACGCTGCCCGCACCATGCCGCACACCCTGCGCTCGCTGGAACTGTCCGACGAGATCACCGCCGAGCTGACCGTCCTCGTCGGCTTCGACCAGGACCTCGCGGCCGAAGCCACCCGCACTTCCAACCGGATGCGCGGTCTGCTCACCCAGTTCCACCCCAGCCTCGAGCGTGTCCTGGGCCCGCGCCTGGACCATCCCGCGGTGACCTGGCTCCTCGAGCGCTACGGGTCCCCGGCCGCCCTGCGCAAAGCCGGCCGCCGCAGACTTATCGAGGTGATACGGCCCAAGGCCCCGCGCATGGCCCAGCGGCTGATCGACGAGGTCTTCGACGCGCTCGACGAACAGACCGTCGTGGTCCCCGGCACAGGCACCCTCGACGTCGTCATCCCTTCCCTGGCCCGCCAGCTCGCGGCCGTCCACGACCAGCGGCGGGCCCTGAAAGCCCAGATCAGCACCCTGCTGGAGGCACACCCTCTTTCCCAGGTCCTGACGTCGCTGCCCGGCGTCGGCGTCAGGACCGCCGCGGTACTGCTGGTCACCGTCGGCGACGGCACCAACTTCCCCACCGCCGCCCACCTGGCTTCCTACGCCGGCCTCGCCCCGACGACACGGTCCTCGGGGACCTCGATCCACAGCGAACACGCACCCAGAGGCGGCAACCGGCAACTCAAGCGCGCGATGTTCCTGTCCGCGTTCGCCGCCCTGCACGATCCCGCCTCCCGCACCTACTACGACAAATGCCGGGCCCGCGGAAAGACCCACACGCAGGCCCTTCTCCGCCTGGCCCGCCGCCGCATCAGCGTGCTGTTCGCGATGCTCCGCGACGGCACCTTCTACGAACCCAGAACCCCACGCCTCGCTTGACGAAAGACATA
>NZ_JBFAYQ010000174.1:0-1037 GCF_040681345.1 Streptomyces sp. NPDC051776
AAGGTCACCGTTCCCGTGGGCGTCCCGGCACCCGGCGCAACAGGGGCGACCGCAGCAGTGAAAGTGACCGCCTCCCCGAACACCGACGGATCGGGTGAAGACGTCACCGTCGTTGTTGTCGCGGCCGGTTGGACGATGTGCGTGTGAGTTCCGGTCGACGGTGCGAAGTTCCCGTCACCGTTGTAGGTGGCGGTGCCGCTGTAAGTACGCGCCGGGAGGGTGTCCGCGGTGACGGTGGCGATGCCGTTCGCGTCCAGGGGGACGGTGACGGTGCCGCCGCTGCTCTCGGTGAAGGTGACGGTGCCGGTCGGGGTTCCCACGCCGGGCGCGACGGGTGTGACAGCCGCTGTGAAGGTGACCGCTTGCCCGAAGACCGACGGGTCGGGGGCGGAGACGACGGCGGTTGTCGTCGCGGCACGATCAACGCTGTGCGTGTCGGTTCCCGTCGACGGTGCGAAGTTGGCGTCTCCGAAGTAGTCGGCCGTAACGGTGTAGTCGCCGGCGGGGAGCTTGTCGGTGCTGACGGAGGCGACGCCGCCGGCGAGAGCGGCGGTGAGGGACGGGCCGCCGCTGACGCTGAAGGCGACGGTGCCGGTCGAGGTTCCCGCGCCGGGGGCGAGCGGGGTCACCACGGCGGTGAGGACCACTGGTTGTCCGAAGACGGTGGGGTCGGGGGTCGAGGCAACCGTGGTGCTGGTCGTGGCCCGACCCACGGTGTGGGTGTCGGCGCCCGACGAGCCGGTGAAGGCGGTGTCGCCGTTGTAGGTGGCGGTCACCGAATGGGAGCCCACGGGGAGGGAGTTGAGGGTGAGTTGGGCTGTGCCGTCGACGTCGACGGGAACAGTTGTGGTTCCACCGCCGTCGCTGATCACGAACGTCACGGTTCCGGTAGGCATTCCGGTCCCCGCCCCGGTGGGCGTCACTTGGGCCGTGAAGGTCACGGGCTGTCCGAAGGCGGTGGGGTCGGGGTCGGAGGTGACGGTCGTGGTGGTCCCTGCGGGGAGCACGGTGTGGGTGTCGGTGCCGGTGGAGGTGTT
>NZ_JBFAYQ010000175.1:0-1031 GCF_040681345.1 Streptomyces sp. NPDC051776
GGGGGGTGTCCCTATGGGTTTCGTCAACCTGTGGGGGCGGGCTTGGGGTCGTAGAAGGTGCCGTCGCGGAGCATGGCGAAGAGCACGTCGGCTCGTCGTCTGGCGAGGCAGAGGAGGGCTTGGGTGTGGTGCTTTCCCTGGGCGATCTTTTTGTCGTAGTAGGTCCTGGAGGCCGGTTCGGCCAGCGCTGCGAACGCGGACAGGAAGAACGCTCTCTTGAGCTGCTTGTTTCCGCGCCGGGAGGGTTGTTCGCCGCGGATCGAGGAGCCCGAACTTCTTGTCGCGGGTGCCAGGCCGGCGTAGGCCGCGAGGTGGGCGGCGGACGGGAAACTCGATCCGTCGCCGACGTCTATGAGGATGCGGGCTCCGGTCCTGACGCCAATGCCGGGCATGGACGTCAGGACCTGGGAAAGAGGGTGGGCCACCAGCAGTTCCTCGATCCTGGCCGCGAGGACTTTGCGCTGGTCGAGCACGGAGGTCAGCGAGCTGGCCAGGCTGGGGACGATCAGCGCGGCAGCGTCGGTACCGGGAACGGTGACGGTCTGCTCATCGAGCGCGGTGAAGATGTCTTCGACCAGGCGCTCGGCCATCCGGGGTGCCTTCGGCCGCATCAAGGTCACCAGCTGTCGCCGCCCGGCCTTGCGGATCTGGGCCGGGGAACCGAACCGGTCCAGCAGTTTGAGGACGGCTGGGTGCTGCACCCGCGGGCCCAACACCCGTTCCAGGGACGGGTGGATCTGTGTCAGCAGTCCCCGCAGCCGGTTGCTGATGCGGGTGGCCTCGCCGGCGAGGTCGTCGTCGAACCCCACGATCATCTCCAGCTCGGCGATGGTCTCGTCTTGGAGCTCGATCGACCGCAGAGTGTGCGGCATCGACCGGGCCGCATCCGCGATCACGAACGCGTCGCGGGCGTCGGTCTTGGCCTCGCCGGGGTAGAGGTCGGCGATCCGCCGCATCGTCAGGCCGGGCAAGTACGCGACCTCACAGCCCATGTCCCTGGCCACGGCCAGTGGCAGGGCACCGATCGAAGC
>NZ_JBFAYQ010000176.1:0-1030 GCF_040681345.1 Streptomyces sp. NPDC051776
CTGCACAACCTCGCCCTCGCCGGATAGAGAACGGCCCGTGAGCCGCAGGACCATCTCCACCCACCCCAAGATCAACTTACGGGACAACCTTTAGCTATGGGCGTCGTGGTCTTTTCACTGTGTGGGGGTCATCTGGTGCAGCGCGCCGTGGCGCTGGCCGGCGGCAGCCCCCGGATCGCCTTCCGACGTCCGGCCGGAAGCAGGTCGCGATGCCCCGCCCAGTTGCCAGCCGCCCGCCGCACCCGAGGGCCAGGAGCCCTCCGGGGTCGACCTGGCACGGGTGGCGCCGCACGCGGCACGCGCGGCCGCGGCGAAGAACGGCGCCGGCCAGGCGCGTGGGCCCCGGCGCCGCGCACGCGCCAGGCGCGACTCCGGCCGGGAAAGGCAGGGATTTGCCGGCGTCCTGCAGGGGCTGATAGCCGACCGGGCGTGGGGATGCCCGCCGCCGGCGGATCGCTCCTGAGCCGGTCGACCATCCCCGCCTTCATGTACGTCTCGGCCGTCTGGGCGATCTCGCGGTTCTGCTGGGTCCGGAGCTGCGTGGCGTTGGGTTTGTCCTCGGTGCTGTCGGATGAGCTGCAGCCGGCTGTTCCTGCGGCGCGGGCTATGCCGGCCAGGCATGCGGCGTTCACCAGGGACCGGTTGCGCATGTCTTCCTCTTTCGTCCTCGATGGCAGGGGTAGCGCCTGGACACTCCGTCACTGGAAGATCCGGGCGGGTGGAGGGGAAGAAGACGCCGACCGTATTCGATCACTGCGGGCTGACAGTGGTCCAACAGGGCGTATTTTGCTGGAAGTTCACGAGGGGGCGTTCCGCCGCTACTTCTCGTATCGGTCGTAGATCCAGCCGCGCCGTGAGCCGTCGGCTACGGGTTCCTTCGTTCCGGGGGTTTGAATCGATCTTCGTATCGATGGTGGGCCCGTAGGCGCTTAGCTCTAGGGGGCGTATCCAGTTGTGATCAATCTGTGGGCTCCGCTCCCGCAGCGGGGCGGGTTCCTGTAGATCGTCATGCATGACGCAGGTGCAACTT
>NZ_JBFAYQ010000177.1:0-1015 GCF_040681345.1 Streptomyces sp. NPDC051776
GGTGAGTCAATGGTATTGGGCATATTTGACGCTCACCTTCAATTTGTTTTGGTCGACTTGATTGTAGCACAGGACAATATGTCTTTTCGGTTCTAAACCGTGTCACTTAATCGGTTAGAAGCAATACAGTCAGTTATTTACTGCTTACTATTCAAAGTTTATATGAAGCCAAGTTGCTGAGTTATCCCCGAACGGATTGTACTTATAGCACTGATGAAGAATTTGATTATTTAGTGGATAATCTGACATAGTATCTGGATTTAGTCTCTAATCCGGTTCTGTTGAAAAGTTTGAAAATCAAACACGCCCGCTCTGAACTCCAAATATCTTAGGCTGTTATTCCCATTAATACTTTGATTTCAGTAGACACCGAAAAGCCGAAGAGTGTAGTGACCCCCAAAATATAGACTTTCCAAATTAACTGAACAAAAATAGTCCAATTTATTGACTTCTGAGCAAACGTTATCGAAAACCCAAAACTGTTGTGACAGTTGATCAAAAACCCAATCTTATTAGACACTTGCATGATTTGATGGGGCGTCACGCTGATGAACTCAAGAATATCATCACTAACTATCAGCCTAACGGCATGCCCCTAGATACGGCCATGCATACCCTACGAAAGAATCTTAATGGAGTAATTAACGCTGCCAAATCGTCCTACTCTAACGGACCGATAGAGAGGGCATCAACCGTAAGATCAAGGAGCTCAAACGTGCTTGTTATGGCTTCTCCAATCAGGCCAATATGTTCACACGCGTCTACCAGCTGATTGCCTAGATTATCTACCACAATAACGTCACGATGGTAGGCTTATTTGTTATGCCTTCAAGTACGATATTCAGACAACACACCAGATTAAACGCCGGAACTAATAAAACAACAAAAAAGATCTCCCACACGAGGAGATCTCCAAAGGATAGAAACTATCCTTCAACACCATTTGACAAACTTCCGAAAAAATAAGGTACAGACTCATATCCTTTTTGATTTAATACTTTTGCAATGTCATTTT